>NZ_JBDGIR010000004.1:391821-517561 GCF_057657315.1 Lysobacter sp. Soil_C_15 | reverse complement strand
AACCGCTCAACGGCACCTGGAAGCTGCGCGCCGCCGATCGCGCCGCCCAGGACGTCGGCAAGATCGACACCTGGAGCGTGACCTTCTGATCCAACCGCGACCGCCCAGCGCGTTACGCGACCCAGCCCCCGGCGACGCCGGGGGCTTTTTTTCGCCCGAACGACGCGCCTCGCTTGGGGGGCGGAAGGAGGCCGAAAAATTCAATCGAGCGCGGCGAAAAACCGCGAAAATCCACGACAAAAGCCGCGCCGAACTCGCCGCTCGTACCCCGCAAGCAACCGCTCGCCGGCTAAGTTCCGTCGACATGTGCGCGCGGCGGCTTCATGAACGCGGACGGGTTCTCAGTTCCGATTTCCGCCTGCAAGTACCGATTTCAATCGAAACAAATCTTCGCCGTATGCGTGACGAAACACACGGATGCGATGTGGACTCGGCGGATTTGCGTCTTGTTGTGCGCGACGGCCCTGCTTCAGAGTCGCGCCGTGGTCGCGCCGGCTGCGCACCGATCGGCCACGCGTCGTCGCCGTTGAACACGCACGCTTGGGGGAAGCATGCGGCATTGCCTGCATCACGTGCTGGAGCATTCGATTCCCATCGCCTGACCCGCCGCCATCGCCACCGAAACGCCTCGTTCGGCGTCGCGGGTCTTTGCCTCTACTACGGACGGAGAGACTCATGAAACGATTCTGTGGTTCCCTGATGTTGCTCGCCATGTCGATCAGCGCCGCCCTGGCCGCGCCTGCTTCGCGCCCCGCGGCATTCGAATACGCCAATCTGTCCAGCGTCGACAAGGTCGCCCTGCGCACCATGCCGGCGGTGGACGTCGCCAAGCTGCGCGCCGAGGACCGCGTGCGCGAAGCGCGCGGCGACATCCCGCGCTTCGCCCAGCCGATGACCGTCGACATGACGCCGCAGAACTCCGGCGTCTGGGAAAGCATCGATGCCGACACCCTGGTCTGGCGCCAGCGCGTGCGCTCCGACAAGGCGCTGTCGCTGAACTTCGGCTTCACCCAGTACCACATGCCGGCCGGCGGTCGCCTGCTGGTGTATCCGGCCACCCAGATGCCGGGCGGCGATCGCAACCTGATCAGCCAGTACGACGACAGCAACAACAACGCCCAAGGCCAGCTGTGGACCGCGATCGTGCCGGGCGAGGAAGCGGTGATCGAAGTGGTCGTGCCGCGCGCCAAGGCCAGCGAACTCAAGCTGCACCTGACCAAGGTCAACCACGACTACGTCGGCTTCGGTCCGCTGGCGCGCCGCCTGGCCGCGCAGAGCGGCGAGAAGGGCGTGTCGGGCCAGTGCAACGTCGACGTGGTCTGCCCCGACGGCGACGGCCGCCGCGACATCATCCGTTCGGTCGCGGCCTATTCCAAGAGCGGCTCGCTGGCCTGTACCGGTTCGCTGGTCAACAACACCGCGAACGACAAGAAGATGTACTTCCTGACCGCGCACCACTGCGGCATGGGCACGGCTTCGACCGCGGCCAGCATCGTGGTGTATTGGAACTACCAGAACTCGACCTGCCGCGCGCCGAACACTCCGGCCAGCGGCGCCAACGGCGACGGCTCGATGAGCCAGAACCAGTCGGGTTCGACGGTCAAGGCGACTTATGCGACCTCCGACTTCACCCTGCTGGAACTGAACACCCCGGCCAATCCGGCGTTCAACCTGTACTGGGCCGGCTGGGACCGCCGCGACCAGAACTTCCCCAGCTCGATCGCGATCCATCACCCCAACGTGGCCGAGAAGCGCATCAGCCTGTCGGTGCAGCCGACCACCTTCGTCGCCTGGGGCGGCGGCGCCGGCACCACCCACCTGCGTTCGCAGTGGCAGCCCACGGGCGGCGTGACCGAGCCGGGCTCCTCGGGTTCGCCGCTGTACAGCCCGGAGAAGCGGGTCATCGGCCAGCTGCACGGCGGCCCGTCGAGCTGCTCGGCGACCGGCGACAACCGCAGCGACTACTACGGCCGCGTGTTCGTGTCCTGGACCGGCGGCGGCGCCTCGGGTTCGCGCCTGAGCGACTGGCTCGACGCGGCCGGCACCGGCCAGACCTTCATCGACGGCCTGGACTCGGGCGGCACGCCGGGCAACAACCCGCCGGTGGCCAACTTCACCTCGACCACCAGCGGTCTGACCGCGACCTTCACCGACAGCTCCACCGACAGCGACGGCACCATCGCCTCGCGTAGCTGGAACTTCGGCGACGGCACCACCTCGACCGCGACCAACCCGAGCAAGACCTACGCCGCCGCCGGCACCTATACGGTTACCCTGACCGTCACCGACGACGACGGCGCAACCAACACCAAGACCGGCACGGTCACGGTGTCCGGCGGCCCGGGCGCGCAGACCTACAGCAACGAGACCGACTACGCGATCGCCGACCACAGCACCGTGGACAGCCCGATCACGGTCTCCGGCCGCAGCGGCAACGGTTCGGCCACCACGCCGATCCAGGTGACGATCTACCACACCTACCGCAGCGACCTGAAGGTCGACCTGGTCGCCCCGGACGGCACGGTCTACAACCTGCACAACCGCACCGGCGGCAGCGCCGACAACATCATCCAGACCTTCACCAAGGACCTGTCGAGCGAGCCGCTCAACGGCACCTGGAAGCTGCGGGTGAACGACAACGCCAGCGCCGACACCGGCCGGATCGACAAGTGGAGCATCACCTTCTGATCCAAGCGGTCTGATCCGCACCGCGCCGCGGCTTTCGGGCCGCGGCGTTTTTTCAGGGCGTCCGTACCGCGACGAGCGGACGCCGCCGGACTCCGGCGATCGCAGCGGCGTTCTGCTGCGGATATCACGAAAGCGCATCGGCCGCGCGCCGCGCGGCGCTTGCCAGTGCGTCGCACCCATCCACAGCATGGTCGCAGCGCGCTGCCCCGCGACGCTGCCTGCCCACCCGCACCGGTTCCTGGAGAATTCCCTATGCGCATCCGATCCGCCGCGTTGCCGCTGTTGCTGGCCTTGTCCGCCGGCCACGCGTCCGCCGAAGACCTGCCGGTCTTCGTCACCGCCCATTACCAGAATCCCGCCCAGCTGCAGCGCATCGCATCGCGCTTCCAGCACCTGATCGTCGACCGCGACGCGCGCACGGTGAAGGTCGAAGCGATGCCGGAAGACCTGGATGCGCTGCGCCGCGCCGGCCTGCGCTACGAGATCGACCGCGACGGCACGGAAAAACTGCAGCGCCTGCAGCGCGCCCTGCAAAGCTCGGCCCTGGGGATCAAGAGCATCCCCGGCTACGCCTGCTACCGAACGGTCGAAGAGACCTACCAGACCATGGACCAGCTGGCGGCGAGCAAGCCGCAGCTGGCCAGCGTGCGGACGATCGGGCCGAGCTGGCAGAAGACCCAGAGCGCCGGCACCGGCTACGACATGAAGGTGCTGAAGCTGACCAACTCGGCCACCGACGCGGCGCTGCCGAACAAGCCGACCCTGGCCCTGTTCGGTTCGATCCACGCCCGCGAATACACCCCGGCCGAGACCGTCACCCGTTTCGCCGAATGGCTGGCCAACGGCTACGGCAGCAACGACGAAGCGACCTGGCTGCTGGACAACTTCGCCTTCCAGTTCGTGCTTCAGGCCAACCCGGACGGGCGCAAGAAGGCCGAGGCCGGCTCGTCCTGGCGCAAGAACGTCAACAACACCAACGGCAGCTGCAGCGCCTCGTCCTACGGCACCGACCTCAACCGAAATTTCCCCTACCACTGGAACAGCGCCGCCGGCGGCTCCAGCGGCAACGCCTGCGCCGAAACCTATCGCGGCCCGACCGCGGCCTCGGAGCCGGAGACGCAGAACCTGATGCGCCTGGTCGCCGGCACCCGCGGCAGCAACGGCGTCTACACCGGCGGCATCTTCCCCGATCGCCGCCCCGACGATGTCAACACCGCCGCGCCGGAGGACTACCAGGGCATCTTCATGGACATCCACAGCGCCGCCCAACTGGTGCTGTGGTCCTGGGGCGACACCAGCAATCCGGCGCCGAACAGCGCCGCGCTGCGCGCGCTCGGCCGGCGCATGGCCTACCACAACAATTACCGTCCGCAGCAGTCCGACGAGCTGTACGCCACCGACGGCACCACCGACGACACCATGTACGGTTCGCTCGGCGTGCCGGCTTACACGATCGAGCTGGGCGTGTCGTTCTTCGAAAGCTGCAGCACCTTCACCGGCACCACCTTGCCGGACAACCTCAAGTCGCTGCGCTACGCCGCGCGCAGCCTGTGGGCGCCGTACAAGCTGCCGTCCGGCCCGGATACCGTCGCGGTATCGGTGGCCTCGGCGACGGTGCCGGCCGGCACGCCGGTGTCGCTGACCGCGACCGTCGACGACAGCGTGTTCAACCAGAGCAACGGAACCGAGCCGGTGCAGAACATCGCCTCGGCCCGCGCCTACCTCGACGCGCCGCCGTGGGCGCCCGGCGCAGTGTCCTATCCGCTCAACGCCAGCGACGGCAGCTTCAACGCCAGCCGCGAAACGGTGACCGGCAGCATCCCGACCACCGGTCTGGCCCAGGGCGTGCACACGCTGTACGTGCAGGGCACCGACGCCGCCGGCAAGCCGGGCACGCCGAACGCGGTGCGCTTCACCGTCGGCGGCACCGGGCCGGGCAACAACCCGCCGGTGGCCAACTTCAGCTCGTCGGCCAGCGGCCTGACCGTGGCGTTCACCGACAGCTCGACCGACAGCGACGGCAGCATCGTCTCGCGCAGCTGGAACTTCGGCGACGGCACCAGCTCGACCGCGACCAGCCCGAGCAAGACCTACGCCGCGGCCGGCACCTACAGCGTGATCCTGACGGTCACCGACGACGACGGCGCCAGCCACAGCAAGACCGCCTCGGTCACGGTCAGCGACGGCAGCGGCACCCAGACCTACCGCAACGACAACGACGTGCAGATCCCCGACAACGCCACGGTCGAGAGCAGCATCGTCGTGTCCGGCCGCAGCGGCAACGCGCCGAGCAACGCCTCGGTGGCGGTGACGATCTACCACACCTACAAGAGCGACATCAAAGTCGACCTGGTCGCGCCCGACGGCACGCTGTACAACCTGCACAACCGCAGCGGCGGCAGCGCCGACAACGTCATCGGCAGCTTCGTCAAGGATCTGTCCAGCGAAGCGCTGAACGGCACCTGGAAGCTGCGGGTCAACGACAACGCCACCCAGGACACCGGCCGCATCGATACCTGGAGCATCACCTTCTGATCCGCCGATCGTAACGACGATCGAGCGCCGATCGCCGCGTCGCGACGGACCCCGGCTCCGGCCGAGGTTCGTCGCTTCGGCGCACCGCGCTGGCTCGCGGCGGCATCCGCATGCGCCGCTTTTCGTTCATGGAAATAGAGAAAATTCCGGGGTTTTACGCTCGCATCGCAGATGCGCCGGCGCACCGTAAGCGGTTACGGTGCGTATGCATGACCGCAGTCACGGACGCGAATGTGCGCTCGGACAGGTTGTCGCTTGTCGGTCACATCGCCGCGCGCTTAGGGTCGAGTCCCGGGTGCCTCGGAACGTCTCCCCCGCGCGTTTCGGCATCGCTTTCCCGCCCGGCAACTCCTCGCGACGGCCCGCGTTGCATCGCCGTCATTCCAGCCCATCGCGTCCCTGCGCCGGTGCCCGCACGCACCCGGTCGGCGACGCCGAACCCAGGAGCGCTTTCGTGAACAAGCACGTCGCCCCGCTGCCCGCTTTGCTCGCTCTCGCCCTGTCCGCCGCCATCGCGCCGGCGGCCGCACAGACGTCCGCCGCGCCGCAGGCCCATGTCCACGACCAATCGCGGCTGAGCCCCGGCGAAGATCCGTTCAAGCCGGTGTTCATCGTCACTTCGCGCGACACCTACGACGCCGGCGTCAAGACCCTGGCCCGCAACTCCACCGGCGTGCAGAACGGCGCCGGGGCCAAGCTGGTGATCGCCGAACTCAAGACCCACCAGCTGACCGACGTGACCCACCACGTGCACGAGAAGGAGAAGCGCTGCGGCGGCTTCGTCGCTTTCGACAGCCGCGAAGAGGCCGAGGCCTTCGTCCGCAACGACCGCACCGCGCAGGCGATGGCGACCCAGTTCGCGACCTATACCATCGACAACCAGGCCACGGTGACGCCGTGGCTGAGCCAGGTCGCCGAAGCCAACATCCGCGGCACCATCAACCACCTGTCGACCTCGTACCCGAACCGCTACTACGCCTCGACCTATGGCCGCACTTCGGCGACCTGGATCAAGGACAACTGGCTGAGCCTGGCCAACGGCCGCAGCGACGTCAGCGCCGAGCTCTATACCGGCTGCACCACCTGTTCGACCCAGCCTTCGGCGATCCTGACCATCCAGGGCACGGACCTGCCGAACGAAGTGGTGGTGCTGGGCGCGCACCTGGACTCGATCTCCAGCACCGGCAGCGGCGACGCGATGACCGCGCCGGGCGCCGACGACGACGCCTCCGGCATCGCCACCCTGACCGAAGTGGCGCGCATCGCCCTGGCCAGCGGCTGGAAGCCCAAGCGCACGATCAAGTTCATGGGCTATGCGGCCGAGGAAGTCGGCCTGCGCGGCTCCAAGGCCATCGCCACCGATTTCAAGAATCGCGGCGTCAACGTGGTCGGCGTGCTGCAGCTGGACATGACCAACTACCGCACCAGCGGCACGCCGGAAGTGCGCCTGGTCAGCGACTACTCGAACTCGGCCCTGCAGCAGTTCCTGCGCGACCTGCATTCGACCTACCTCGGCGGCACCCTCGGCAGCTACACCTGCGGCTACGGCTGCTCCGACCATGCCTCCTGGACCTCGGCGGGCTTCCCGGCGGCGATCTACTTCGAGGGCGGCAACAGCAGCGGCGGCTACTTCTCCTCGATCCACACGCCCAACGACAAGCTGTCCAACATGGGCAACTCGGCGGCCAACAGCGTGCCCTTCGCCAAGCTCGGCCTGGCTTTCCTCGGCGAGCTGGGCAAAACCGCCGGCACCGGCCCGGGCCCGGGTCCGGGCACCCAGACCTACACCAACGGCACCGACTACGCGGTCAACGACAACGCCACCGTCGACAGCCCGATCACGGTCTCCGGCCGCACCGGCAACGCCCCGACCAACGCCTCGGTGTCGGTGAACATCGTCCACACCTACCGCGGCGACCTGAAGGTCGACCTGGTCGCGCCGGACGGCTCGCTCTACAACATCAGCAACCGCGCCGGCGGCAGCGCCGACAACGTCACCGGCAGCTTCACCTTCAACCTGTCCAGCGAACCGCTCAACGGCATCTGGAAGCTGCGGGTGAACGACAACGCCAGCCAGGACACCGGCCGGATCGATACCTGGAGCATCACGTTCTGATCGAAGCCGAGGGGACGAGGCGGGCTGCGTCACCGTAGCCCGCCTCGCCGGACGCGCAAACGCGACGGGCGCCGCAATGCGGCGCCCGTCGGGTATGGCTTGCGGCGCGTCGGTCGCGCCGGCCGGGGCGATGCGTCAGATCGCTTCGAAGCGATTGGCCTCGACGTTCTTGCGCACCTTGGTCGGGTCCCAGATGCGGCCGTTCATGGCGATGTAGACGCCAGCCGGCAGCGACTGCACCGCGCCGACCGCGGTGCCGATGTTGAACTCGGCGTCGGAGCCGCGGAAACGCGCCGGGTTGAGCGCGCCGGTGAGGACGATGGTCTTGCCGGGGATGGTCGCCAGGATCTTGGCGGTCTCGACCATGCTGTCGGTGCCGTGGGTGACCAGCACGTGCTGGGCGTCCTGGGCGGCGATGGTGGCGCGGATCAGCTCGCGGTCCTGCGCGGTGATGTGCAGCGAATCCTTGCGGATGATCGGAATCACGCTGTAGCGGAACGCCACGCCGAGTTCGTCGAGGATGTGGCCGATCTGCGGTTCGCCGATCTGGTAGTCCGACTTGTCGTCGAAGTAGATCTTGTCGATCGTGCCGCCGGTGGTGACGATGCAGAGCTTGTCCATCTCGGGTGAGTCGCGTGGTCGGGAACGGATGGCGATTATAGGCCCCGGCGCTCGCCGCCGAGCCGCGCCGGCACCGTGCGGGCGCGTATCCCGGCCGCCGCCGCGCGGCGGGGTTCAGGCGCCGGTTTTATCGCCGGCCTTGCGGCCGAACCGGGCCGCCAGGCCGGGCTGGTTGGCGGCGAAGATCACCAGCAGGGCCAGGGCCAGCTCGATCCAGGCGTAGCCGCGCTCGGCCGGGGACGACCAGGCCAGCATCACCGCATGGCAGAACCAGGCCAGGGCGCAGACCCCCGACCAGTAGCCGGCGCGGCGGCTGCGCCGCCACACCCCCAGCGCCAGCAGCGCCGGCGGCAGCACGAACACCAGCAGCCCGGCCAGCAGGTGCCGCTGCGGCAGCAGGTACCAGAACGAAAACAGCGCGACCAGGCCGAGCAGGGAGGCCAGCAGCAGCGTCTGCGCGCGGCTGCGCGGCGCCGGCGCGTTCACCGGCTCACCTTGAGCACCAGTTCGGCGACCCGGCGGCCGAGCGCGCGCGCCAGTTGGGCCTCGTCGTCGCTCAGCTGCGGATCGTCCTGGGCGCCGGCGACGTGGCTGGCGCCGTAGGGCGTGCCGCCGCCGCGGGTACTGCTGAGCGCCGGCTCGGTATAGGGCAGGCCGAGCAGGATGCAGCCGTGGTGGAGCAGGGGCACCATCATCGTCAGCAGGGTCGATTCCTGGCCGCCGTGCTGGCTCGCGGTGGAGGTGAATACCGCCGCCGGCATGCCGACCAGGGCGCCGCTGGCCCACTGCGCGCCGAGCCCGTCCAGCCAGTGCTTGACCGGCGCGGCCATGTTGCCGAACCGGGTCGGGCTGCCGAGCACCAGGCCGGCGCATTCGGCCAGGTCGCGCGCCTCCACGTAGGGCGCGCCCTCGTCGGGCACCGGCGGCGCCGCGGTCTGGGTGATCGCGGCTACCGGCGGCACGCTGCGCACGCGCGCGGCGACGCCGTCGACCTCGCCGATCCCGCGCGCGATCTGCCGCGCCAGCCGCGCCACCGAGCCGCCGCGGCTGTAGTACAGCACCAGAACTTCGCTCATCGGAGCCTCCTTTGCGCCGCACAGGATACGGGAGCGGGGCGGGCTTGGCGCTGCGGCGGCCCGGCCTGCATGCCCCGCCCACCTCCCATCGGTTACCCTGCGCCGAATGGAACCTCTGGATTCGATCTATCGCTGGAGCGAACGGGTGCGCGATCGCGCCCGGGCCGGGACCTTCTTCCGCTTCCTGGCCCGGCGTTTCCTCGACGACAACCTGTTCCAGGCCGCCGGCGCGCTGTCGTACACCACGGTCTTCGCGCTGGTGCCGCTGTCGATGGTGGTGTTCGGGGTGCTGTCGGCGTTCCCGATGTTCGGCGAATGGAGCGACCGCCTCAGCGACTACATCTTCTCCAACTTCGTGCCCTCGGCGGCGCGCTCGGTGGAGAACTACCTCAAGCAGTTCTCGGCCAACGCCGGCCAGCTCACCACCGCCGGCGTTATCGCCCTGGTGGTGTCGCTGCTGATCACCCTCAACGGGGTGGAGGCGGCGTTCAACCGGATCTGGCGCATCCACTCGCCGCGGCCGCGCCTGGGCCGGTTCCTGGTGTACTGGACGGTGCTGACCTTGGGCGCGCTGCTGGCCGCGGCCAGCCTGGCGATCTCGGCGCGCTTCTTCGCCATGGACGTGTTCGCCACCCAGCCCGGGCGCTGGCTGGAGAGCCTGCTGCTGCGCACCGCGCCGATGGCGCTGGAATGGATCGCCTTCGCCGCGATCTACCGGGTGGTGCCGCACCGCACGATCAAATGGCGTCACGCCGCCGCCGGCGCGTTCCTGGCGATGGTGCTGTTCGAGCTGATCAAGAGCGGCATCGGCTTCTACCTGGGCAGCTTCGGCTCGTATTCGAAGATCTACGGCACCTTGGCCTTCGTGCCGATCTTCCTGCTGTGGATCTATCTGAGCTGGGTCGCGGTGCTGCTGGGCGCCTCGCTGGCCTCCTCGATCTCGGCGTTCCGCTACCAGCCCGCATCGATGCGCCTGCCGCTGGGCTTCGAGATCTACGGCCTGCTGCGCCTGCTGGCGCGCTTCAACGGCGCGCGCAAGCTCGGCCGCGGCCTGCACATCGATGAAATCCAGCAACTGGAACCGATGCTGACCGACGCCCTGATCCAGCAGATGCTCGAGCAATTGGGCGAAATCAACGTGGTGCGCCGGGCCGAGAACGGCGAATGGCTGCTGGCGCGCGACCTGGACGAGCTGACCCTGGGCGAGCTGTACGAAGCCTGCAACCTGCGCATTCCCATCGCCGAGGCGGTGCTGCCGTGCCGCGACGACTCGCTGGGCCAGTCGGCGATGGCGGCGATGGACGAACTGCGCGTGCCGCTGCGCGCGCTGATGAAACGACGCGTGTCCAGCATCCACGCCGAACCGGAGTGACCATGAACCGACCGTACTCGCGCCCGATCCTGCTCGCCGCCGCGCTGGCGCTGGCGGCCTGCCAGCCCTCGGCGCCGCAGGGCGACAGCGCCAAGCCGGCGCCCGTTGCCGCGCCCGCAGCGACGCCCGCGCCGACGCCGACGGCCGAGCCGGCCAGCGACACGCCGCAGCTGCGCATCGCCACTATCGACGGCAAGACCTTCGACCTGGCCGAGCACCGCGGGCGCTGGGTGGTGATCAATTTCTGGGCCACCTGGTGCGGCCCCTGCATCAAGGAAATGCCCGAGCTGTCGGCGCTGGACACGATGCGCGAGCACATCGACGTGGTCGGCCTGGCCTACGAGGAGATCGAGCCGGCCGACATGCAGGCCTTCCTCAAGCAGCATCCGGTCTCCTACCCGATCGCGGTGGTCGACGTGGCCTCGCCGCCGCCGGCCTTCGACACCCCGCGCGGCCTGCCGATGTCCTACCTGATCGCGCCGGACGGCAAGGTCGCCGAGAAATTCCTCGGCGCGGTCGACGCCAAGAAGATCGAAGACGCGATCGCCAAGGCCGGCGGGCCCAAGCCGGGCGAGCAGCCGGCGGCGCCGGGGACGGCCGGCGGCCCGTGAGCGCGGCGCGCTTTTTCGTCGGCGGCAAGGTGCAGGGCGTGTGGTTCCGCGCCAGCACCCGCGAGCAGGCCCAGGCCCTGGGCCTGCGCGGCTACGCCCACAACCTCGCCGACGGCCGGGTCGAGGTGCTGGCCGCCGGCGACGCTGCGGCGATCGAGCGCCTGGCGCAGTGGCTAACCCACGGACCGCCGAACGCGCGCGTGGACCGTCTCGAACGCGAACCGGCCCGGGACGAAGAAGCCGGCCCCGGCTTCGTCTGCGGCTGAGTCGCTCGCGCCTAGGCGCTGCCTCGCATTCGAGATCATCGCCTTGGTCGGGGACGGGAGCGCGCTAGCTGACCGCGGGTTCGCGCACGATCGACCGCCGGCAGGCGATTCCCGTTGGCTGGACGGGCTGGGGATGGTGCTGTGTGCTTGAGCGATCCGCCGAAAAGCAAATCCCCCGCGCCGCAGTCCGCTGCCTGCTTCGGGCCAGCGTCGGGCGCCGGCCCCCTTTGTCAAAGGGGGCCACGGTTGGCGCGCCCTGAGTTGATGGACACCGCATCGGCGGTTGCTGCGCCGTCGATCCAACAGCGGAAGCACCGGGCGCGCGGTAGGCGACCTGCTTGGAGTCCGTAATCTCCCGTTCTCCGCTGTTGTCTTTCCCCCCTTTGAAAAAGGGGGGGCAGGGGGGATTTGCTCCTGCTCTGCTCTGCTCCGCGCTCCGGCGCCCAGCGCCGTCCCGCCACCACCGCTCACAACGCCCCCAACCGCTCCATCTCCCGTCCACTGCGCCATTCCTGCTGCGCCTGCACCCGCCCGCTGCGCGCCAGGTATTCGACGATCGCCCGCACCGTCACCACCGGATACTCGCCGCCGAGCCGGGTCGCCACCGAGTGATCGGTGAAGGCGATATTGCTGCCGAACAGCCCGCCGAGCACGCGCTTGGAGTACGGGATGCGGATCCGGTCCGGCCGGAACCCGTCGCGTTCGGCGGCGCGGTAGGCCTGCGTGCGGTTGGCGCCGGACGCGTCCTCGGCCAGGGCCGCGCCCACGGTCTCCAGCACCCAGGCGGTGGAATTCTGATACTCGACGCTGCCCGGGCGCGCGATCAGGTTGTAGCGCGGCTGGTGCAGCGGCTGTTGCGGCAGCGCGCGCAAGCGTTCGGCCAGGCGCTGCGCCAAGGCCGGATCGAGCCAGACGATGCGCGCGTCCTGGTTGACCAGGTCGTCGGCGAAGAAATTCACCAGGCCCTGGGCGTACAGGCCGGAGCGGTCTCCGCCGCATTCGTTGAGCAGATGCACCGCGCTCCAGCGCCCGGCGGGATGGTCGCGGACCACGAAGCCGACATGGCTGTAGACCAGCCCCTGCGCCGACAGATCGGTGCCGACCCGCGCCACCAGCGCCAGCGGCGCGTCGCGCTGGTCCAGGGCCGCGGCGACGGTCAGGGCGGTTTGCGCCGCGGCGGCGAGCCGGTCGGCGCCGAGGCTGCGGTTCTCGCAGCGGGTACCGGCTGCGGCGGCGAACGGCTGCAGCGGCAGCGACAGCATCGCGGCCAGCAGCACGGCGCGCAGGGCGCGATGCGGTGCGCACGGGCCGGAGGCGCGGCTCATGTGTCGATGCGCTCGCTGTGCAGCAGGGCGCGGGCGGATTCGTTGGGGACGAAGCACAAGGCCTCGCCGGCTGCAGTGCTGATCAGCCAGCCGGCGGCGACCGCCGTGACCACCACGGCTTGGCCGACCTTGAGGCCCAGCCGTGCGGCTTGTTGCGCCGACAGCGCTATGACGATCGAGGTGCCGGCGGCGACGGCCGAGACGGTGACCGCGGCGCCCTGGGCGCTGGCCTCGATCGCGGCGACCGAAAATCGTGCGCCCTGCGACAAGGCCCTGGCCGCGGCCGCCGGGACTTCGACCGAGGCCGCCAGGCTGGCCTCGGACTGACGGCTGAGGCCGTCGGATTGCACCGCCGCAAAGGCCGGCATCCCTGCCAGCGGGCCAGCGGCGGCCGAAACGGCCAGAACCAGGGGAAGCAGACGGTCGGCAATCCTTGGCATTCGCGTCTCCTCGTTCGGGACCGCGGCCAGACTCGGGCGCTGCGGCGCGGTTGGCAACAATGATCGACAAGGTGGCTCGGATTTCTATCGTCAGTAGAGTATTTTGCTACCCATGGCGCTTACTCTCGAGCTCGTCGATGCCCTCAAGCGGTTCCTGCGCGCGCAGGAGCTGACCTACCGCGACCTGGCCGGCCGGCTCAAGCTCAGCGAGGCGGCGGTCAAGCGCATGTTCTCGCGCCGGGCGATGAGCCTACGCCGGCTGGAGCAGATCTGCGATGTGCTCGATATCGGCCTGGCCGAGCTCAGTGCCGAGGCCGCGCGCGGCCGCGCGCCGATGGCCACGCTCAGCGAGGCCCAGGAACAGGCCCTGGTCGACGACCCGGCCCTGCTGGTGGCGTTGTTTCTGACCTTGAATCGCTGGAAGCAGGCCGACGTGCAGGCGCATTTCGTCTTCGACGACGTGCGCTGGACTCAGCTGATGGTGCGCCTGGACCGGCTCGGCATCATCGAGCTGATGCCCGGCAACCGCGGCCGGCCGCTGACCGCGCGCAATTTCCGCTGGCGCGCCGACGGGCCGATGGAGCGCTATTTCCGCCACCACCTGCTCGGCGACTTCTTCGCCGATCCCTTCGACGGCGAGCAGGACGTGCTGTTGCTGCTCAGCGGCGCGTTGAGCACCGCCGGCATCCGCGAGCTCAGGCAGCGCCTGGGCGAAGTCGCGCGCGAGTTCGACGCCTTGCTGGCGCGGGACGCGGCCTTGAGCGCGCAGGAGCGGGTCGGGGTCAGCCTGGTGTTGGCGCAGAAGCCCTGGCTGCTGCAACTGTTCCACCCGTTCCGGCGTTCGCAGGGCGACTGATCGCAGCCGTCGGGCTGATCGGCGAAGCGGCGTCTCGCGTTGTCCGCCTTTCTGTAGGAGCGGCGTGAGCCGCGACCAACCGCAGCGGTGTACGCCAGCGTTTCGGCCGAAGACCGGATGCGGGCTTTGGATTCGGCGAAGCGCGGCCGCGGGTCCGGGCTTCGGGAAGCGCGCTTTCGGGCACCTCTTCCGTTGTCGCGGCTCACGCCGCTCCTACACAAGGGCGGCGTCAATCGGCCTTCTTGCGCTTGTTGCCGGCGCAGGGCGACTGATCGCAGCCGTCGGGCTGATCGGCGAGGCGGCGTCTCGCGTTGTCCGCCTTTCTGTAGGAGCGGCGTGAGCCGCGACCAACCGCAGCGGTGTACGCCAGCGTTTCGGCCGAAGACCGGATGCGGGTTTTGGATTCGCCGAAGCGCGGCCGCGGGTCCGGGCTTCGGGAAGCGCGCTTTCGGGCACCTCTTCTGTTGTCGCAGCTCACGCCGCTCCTACACAAGGGCGGCGTCAATCGGCCTTCTTGCGCTTGTTGCCGGTCGCAGGAATCGGCTGCAGCACGCCGTATTTTTCCGTCGACGGCTTGCCCTTCAGCTTGGGGAACTTCAGCGGCGCGGGCTCGACCCGGGTGTCGGGCAGGCGCGCGAGCAGGTCGCGGATCAGGCTCAGCCGGCCCTGGCGCTGGTCGTTGAAGTCGACCAGGGTCCACGGCGCATGTTCGGTGTGGGTCGCCGCGAGCATGGCCTCGCGGGCGTGGGTGTAATCGTCGTAATGCTTGCGCGCTTCCAGGTCGATCGGCGACAGCTTCCAGCGCTTGAGCGGATCGTCCAGGCGCTCGGCGAAGCGCTGCTCCTGCTGCTCCTGGTCGCAGCACAGCCAGTACTTGAACAGCAGGATGCCGTCGTCGACCAACAGCCGCTCGAAGGTCGGCGCCTGGCGCAGGAAAGCCTGGACCTGCTCCGGCGTGGCGAAGCCCATCACCCGTTCGACCCCGGCGCGGTTGTACCAGCTGCGGTCGAACAGGACGATCTCGCCGGCCGCGGGCAGGTGCGGTACGTAGCGCTGGAAATACCACTGCCCGCTCTCGCGCTCGCTGGGCTTGGACAGGGCGACGATGCGGCACTGGCGCGGATTGAGGTGGTCGGACAGGGCGCCGATGACGCCGCCCTTGCCGGAGGTGTCGCGGCCCTCCAGCAGCACCGCCACGCGGCGGCCGCTGCGTTGCAGCCAGCGCGCCATCGCCACCAGTTCCAGCTGCAGGGGTTCGAGCTGGGCCTCGTATTCCTTGCGCTTGAGCGGCTTGCTCATCGCCCGGCCGCCTTCTTGGCCGCGCGCTTGCGCGGCGCGCGCGGCGGCGCGCTGCGGCGGGTGCCGGCCATGCCGGTGGCGACTTCGAGCAGGGCGCCTTGCTGGCGCGCGCTGAGTGCGCGGTAGGCGGCGAGCAGGTCGTGCTCGCCCTGGGTGCGGGCCGGGTCCAGGGTGCTGGCCAGTTCGGCCAACAAGGCGCCGGCCGGCACGCCGAAGGCGCGCGCCAGCGCGTCGAGCTGGTCCTTGCCGGGCAGCTTCTCGCCGCGCAGCCAGGCGCTGACCGTGGCCGCGCCGGCGCGCGGGATCGCGGTGGCCAGGTCGGCGACGCTCAGGCCGCTGGCCTTGGCCAGCAAACGCAGGGTCGTATCCAACGACATGCCGATCACTCCTTCAGGCGCGGACGCAGGGTGGCGAGGTTGCACGGCCTGGTGCGCGCGTCGAGTTGGGCGCGGACGATCTTTTCCCAGGCCGTGCGGCAGGCCGAGGTCGAACCCGGCAGGCAGAACAGGAAGGTGGCGTTGGCCAGGCCGGCGAAGGCGCGCGACTGCAGGGTCGAGGTGCCGATCTCGTCGAAGCTGATCGCGCGGAACAGCTCGCCGAAACCCGGCATTTCCTTGTCCAGCAGCGGCAGCAGCGCCTCGGGGGTGGAATCGCGGCCGGTGAAGCCGGTGCCGCCGGTGACCAGGATGCCGTCGACCGCAGGATCGGCGATCCACTGCGATACCGTCGCGCGCATCCGGTAGCGGTCGTCGGGCAGCAGCGCGCGCTCGGCCAGGCGATGGCCGGCCTCGGTCAGCGACTGCACCAGATAGTCGCCGGAGCTGTCCTCGGCCAGGCTGCGCGTGTCCGACACGGTCAACACGCACAGGTTCAGGGCAATGAAATCGCGTTCGGCGGTCATGGGCGCAGCCTAGCGCAAAACGCGCGCGGCGAAATGGGCCGCGCGGGTCAGCGCTCCGGTCCCTGCAGCGGCGCCGGGGCCAAGCCCTTGCGTTGGCGTCGCGCCATCGCCAGGGTCATCGCGGCGAAGTCGACCGCGAAGCCGTCCATGTCGAACAAGCCGCTGCTGCGGCGGCGCTCGGCCAGTTCGGCGCGCAAGGCGGCGAGGGCGGCGGGGTCGTTGCCGAGCGCGGCGGCGCGGTCGACGAAGGCCGCATCGTCGGCGAGGTTGAGCGAGTCCAGGCCGAGGTGGTGGTTGAGGCTGCCGGCCACGCGCGCGGCGAAGGCCGCGCCGGGCGCGGTCAGCACCGGGCAACCGGCCCAGATCGCGTCGGAGGCGGTGGTGTGGGCGTTGTAGGGAGCGGTATCGAGGAACAGATCGGCGTGGCCCAGCCGCGCCAGGTACTCGGCCTGCGGTTGCTTGGGCATGAACACCAATCGCTCCGGCGCCAAGCCCTGGGCGGCGGCGAATTCGCGCAGGCGCTGGTCGGCGCGGCCCGGGCCCGACAGCAGCCACAGCACGCTGCCGGGCACGGCGCGCAGCACCGCCAGCAGGCGTGCGACGCTGCGCGGGTTCAACTTGTAGCTGTTGTTGAAGCAGCAAAACACCACGCCGGTTGCGGGCAGTCCGCAGTCCGCGCGCGAGGGCATCGGCGCGGGCACCCGGCGGGTGTCGGAGGGTTGGAAGCAGCGCGGCAGCCAGGCCGGGGTTTCGCTGAAATCGGCGGCCAGCGATTCGGGCAGCACGTAGCGGTCGGCGAGCACGTAGTCGATCCACGGCGCGCCGGAGGTGCCCGGATAGGCCAGCCAATTGACCTGCACCGGCGCCGGCCGCATCGCCAGCACTTCCGGCGTGCCGCCGCCGCCCCAGCCGCGCAGGTCGAACAGCACGTCGATGCCGGCGCGGCGGATGGTCGCGGCGATCTGCGCGTGCGGCTGCTGCGAGACGTCGTGCAGGGCGTCGGAGGCGGCGTGCAGGCGGCGCCGGATCGCGCTGCCGTCGTCGCGGTTGAGCGCGAACAGGTGCACCGCCAGGCCGCCGCGGCGGTGCAGGGCCTCGAACAGGGCCACGGTCAGCAGGCCGGTGGGGTGGGCGCCGAAACCGTTGGACAAAAAGCCGGCGCGCACCGGCGCCGCGGTCTCGCGCGCCGGCGCCGGCGGCAGCGCGCGCACCGACTGCGCGACCAGTTGCGCGCGCAAGCCGGCGCAACGGCGCTGTTCGGCGGGGCTGGCGTCCTCGCTGAGAAAGGCGAAGGGCTCGACCGAGGCGCGGCCCTGCGCCACCGCGTCGCGCACCTGCTGCGACAGCGCCGGCAAATCGCGCCAATCGCACAGCTTGCGCCGCCAGGCCAGCAGATACGCCGCCAGCTGGGGCTCGCGCGGCGCCAGCGCGTAGGCGCGCCCATAGGCGCCGAGCGCGCCCTCGGCATCGCCGACGTCTTCCAGCGCATGCGCCAGCCAGACCGCGATGCCGGGATGCTGCGGCGCCGCGCGCGCCGCCTCGCCGAGGCTGGCGACGGCGTCCTCGCGCCGGCCCAGCATCCATTGCGCGCGGCCCAGCCGCGCCAGCGCCTCCGGGTGCCCGGGACGCAAGGCCAGCGCGCGCCGCGCCGCGGCCTCGCCGCTGCGCGCGTCGCCGGCATCGAGTTCGTGCTCGGCCAACACTATCCAGGCCATCGCATCGCCCGGGTTGCGTTGCAGGGCCTGGCGCAGCGGCAGGCGCGGATCGTTCATCGCGGCAGTCCCGGAGCGAGGTTCAAACCGCGCTCAACGGCAGGTGGTAGCGCTGGGTGCCGTCGTAGCGCTGCCAACCGGCCTCGTCGTACAGCGCCTGCGCCTGGCGATTGTCGTGATCGGTTTCCAGCTCCAGCCGCACCGCGCCGTCGGCGCGGGCGAAGCCGGCTGCGGCGTCGAGCAGGGCGCGGGCGACGCCGCGGCGGCGCGCGTCGGCTTCGACGTAGAGATCGTTGAGCACCCACACCCGCGCCGCGCGTACCGAGGAAAACGTCGGGTAGAGCTGGACGAAGCCGGCGCCGTCGCGTCCGTCCAGGCGGGCCAGCCACACGGCCGAGTCGCCGCGTTGCAGGCGTTCGCCGATGAAGGCGCGCGAAGCCTGCGCGTCCTCGCGTCGGGTGTAGAAAAAGCGGTAGCGCTCGAACAGCGGCGCCAGCAGCTCGAGGTCGTCGGGGCCGGCGCGGCGGACGGAAAGGCTCATGCGGGAGGCGGTCCGAGAGGGAGTGGCCGATTATGGCCGCAGCCGTCGCGCGGCGTCATGACCGCCGGCTGCGGATCTGTAGCGACTTTGTAGCAGCGGCGTCCTGCGGGGTTTTCTCTGGCCATCAGCCGCGACCCATCGCAGCGGTGCGCGCGAGCGGTGCGGCCGAAGACCGGGCGGCGAGCGCATGGCCGGAAAACCAACCGATCTTCCGGGCTTGGGATCGTTCGCTGTCGTGCGTCGCTGCGGTTGCCGCGGCTTGCGCCGCTCCTACAGAGGGGCCATTCAATCGGCCGACAGGCGCGCCAGTTCGTCGGCCTGGTGCTCGTGGATCAGCCGGCCGATCAGCGCGTCGAGGTCGCCGGCGACGATGTTGGGCAGGTCGTACAGGGTCAGGCCTTCGACCCGGTGGTCGGTGATCCGGCCCTGCGGGAAGTTGTAGGTGCGGATGCGCTGGCTGCGGTCGCCGCTGCCGACCTGCAGGCGCCGGTCCTGGGCCTGCGCCGCCGCGGCCTTCGCCGCCGCGGCGTCGGCCAGCATCGCCTGCAGGCGCTTGAGCGCCTTGTCGCGGTTGGCGTGCTGGCTGCGTTCGGTCTGGTTCTCGACCACCGTGCCGGTCGGGACGTGGGTGATGCGGATCGCCGACTCGGTCTTGTTGACGTGCTGGCCGCCGGCGCCGGAGGAGCGGAAGGTGTCGATCTTCAGGTCGGCCGGGTTGATCTCGATCGGCTCGCCTTCCGGCTCCACCGCGATGATCGCCACCGTCGCCGCCGAGGTGTGGATGCGTCCCTGCGACTCGGTTTCCGGCACCCGCTGCACGCGGTGGGTGCCGGACTCGAACTTGAGCTTGGAATAGGCGCCGCGGCCCTCGACCCGGGCGATGATTTCCTTGTAGCCGCCGTGTTCGCCCGGGTTGGCCGATTCGATCTCGACCTTCCAGCCCTGGCGCTCGGCATAGCGCGCGTACATCCGGAACAGGTCGCCGGCGAAGATCGCCGCCTCGTCGCCGCCGGTGCCGGCGCGCACTTCCAGGTACAGGTCGCCCTCGTCGCGCGGGTCCTTGGGAATCAGGTGGGCGAGCAGTTCCACGTCCAGCCGCCGCAGCCGCTCCTGCGCCGCGCCGATTTCTTCCTCGGCCAGCTCGCGCAACTCCGGATCGGCGCGCATCGCCTCGGCCGCGGCCAGGTCGGCCTTGGCCCGGGTTTCCTCGGCCAGCGCCAACGCCACCGGTTCGAGTTGGGAGAACTCGCGCGAGAACTTGCGGAAACGCGCGCTGTCGCCGATCACGCCGGGATCGGCGAGCAGGCGTTCGAGTTCTTCGCGGCGTTCGACGAGCGCTTCGAGCTTGCGGCGCAGGGTGGGCGACATGGGGCGGGACTCGGGACTGGGGACTCGGGATTCGTAACGGCAACAGCGGAGCGGGGCACTCGTAGCGCGTCGCTAACGGTCGTCGTTCGATTCCGTATCGCCGGCTCCGGCTTCTTCGAGTCCCGAGTCCCGAGTTCCGAGTCCCACCGCCGGAAACAGCTTGTCGGCGGCCCGCGCCAACTCCGGGTTGCCGCTCAGCGCGGCTTCGCGCAGGGCCACGGTGGGCGCGTGCAGCAGGCGGTTGGTCAGGGTGTTGGCGAGGAAGGCCAGCACCTGCGCCGGGTCCTGGCCGGCGGCCAGTTGCGCCTGGGCCTTGGCCAGCACCTCGGCGCGCGCGGCTTCGCCGTGGTCGCGCAGGCGCTTGATCGGCGCGGTGCGGGTGCTGGCGGCCAGGGTTTCGACGAAGCGCGCGACCTGCAGTTCGACGATCGCCTCGGCTTCGCTCGCCGCTTCGCGGCGGCTGCGGCGATTGTCTTCGATCGCCCGTTCCAGGTCGTCGACGGTGTACAGGAACACGTCTTCCAGCTCGGCCACGTCGGCGGCGATGTCGCGCGGCACGGCCAGGTCGAGCAGCAGCATCGGCCGGTGCTTGCGTTGCGCGCGCGCGGCGGCGACGTCGGCGCGGCGCAGGATCGGTTCGCGGCTGGCGGTGGCCGACAACACGACGTCGGCCTCGGCCAGGTGGCGGTCGAGTTCGCTCAGCGGCAGGGCGAAGCCGCCGTGGCGGCTGGCCAGGTCCTGGGCGTGGGCGAGGGTGCGGTTGGCGATCAGCAGGCGCTTGGCCCTGGCCTGGACCAGGTGGCGCGCGGCCAGCTCGATGGTCTCGCCGGCGCCGATCAGCAGCACGGTCGAGTCTTCCAGGCGGGCGAAGGATTCCTGCGCCAGCCGCACCGCCGTCGAAGCCACCGAGACCGGGTTGGCGCCGATGCGGGTATCGGTGCGGGCGCGCTTGGCGGTCGAGAACGCCTGCTGGAACAACCGGTCGAGCTGGCCGCCGAGGCTGCCGGCGGCGCGCGCCACCGCCCAGGCGTCCTTGACCTGGCCGAGGATCTGCGGCTCGCCGAGCACCAGCGAATCCAGCCCGGTGGCGACCCGGAACAGGTGACGCACCGCATCGGCGTCGCGGTGCCGGTACAGATAAGCGTGCAGGTCGCCGGCGTCGTCGGGATGGGTCGCCAGCCATTCGGCCAGGGCGCTGCCGTCGTCGTCGGCGACCGCGTAAACCTCGGTGCGGTTGCAGGTCGACAGCAAGGCGACTTCGCGCACCGGCGCCAAGCCGCGCAGCGCGGCCAGCGCCGCCGGCACCGTCTCGCCCGAAAACGCCACCCGTTCGCGCAGGCTGACCGGCGCGGTCTGGTGGTTGATGCCGAGCACGAACAGGCTCATCGGCGCGCGCGGTTTCCGCTCGTCGCCGCGGCGCGCGGCATGGCCGTCGCAACGCAGCGAAAAAGTTTCATCGGTCGGCGAGTGCGGCGGGACATCGGTTCAGGTGCTTGCGATAAGCTGCGGGCTGCTGAAGGCCGCCATTCTACCGGCCCACTGGTCCCGACGTGGTTTTCTACCATTCGATTTGCCCGATCGGTCCAATAGACGCTGCCTACGACCGCGGCGGCGGCGCTGCCGCGCCGCGCGCCGACACCCTGGTCCGGCGGATCGGCGCCGTCCTGTTCGGCGTCGGCCTGTTCGGCGCGCTGCTGGCAGCTCCGGTGCGGGCCGCGGCGCTGCCGCCGGGGCCGTCGGCCGCGGCCCTGGCCGCCGCCCAGGCGACCATCCGCGAACGCGCCGCGGCCGATCCGACCGGCTCGTCGCTGGAAGCGCTGATGAGCGGCGAATTCGCCCTCCAGGCCGGCAAGCTGAACGATGCCGCCACGGCTTATCTCAAGGCCGCGCGCGCCGCCGGCGACGCCGGCCTGGCCGAGCGCGCGACCAGCATCGCCGTGCTGGCCAAGCAGGACCAGGTCGCCGGCGAGGCGCTGGCGCTGTGGCGCAAGCTCGGCGGCCAGGGCAGCGGGGTGGCCGCCGCCGAGGCCACCTTGTCGCTGCGCCGCGGCGACGACCGCGCCGCTCTGCGCCAGCTCAACGAATTGATGGCCGCCGACCCCGAGGCCGGCTGGCGCCAGGTGCTGGTGGTGTTGACCACCGGCTCGAAGGACCCGGCGCAGGCCGGGCGCGTGCTGGAGAAGATCGTCGACGGCGGCAAGATCCCGCAGCGCAACCTGATGGCCTGGGTCGCCTTCGGCGGCCTGTCGCAGCGCCTGGACCGGCCCAAGCTGACCGAGCGCATCGTCGAGGAAGTGGTCGAGCGTTTCCCCGGCGAGCCGCGCGTGGCCCTGCTGCGGGCCAGCCAGCTGCGCGAGGACGGCAAGCCCGACGAGGCGCGCAAGCTGCTGCAGGCCCTGGAGCCGCAGGCCGAGCGCGACAACAGCCTGCGCGCGCTGATCGCCGAGCAGTACGAGGCCTTGAAGGATTTCCAGCAGGTCGCCGCCGTGCTCGGCCGCGGCCCGCAGGACGAGCAGACCTATGCGCTGCGCGCGTCCTACCTGGCCCGCGCCGAAGACAAGCCGACCCTGACCAAGCTCTACGACGAACTGCGCGCCAGCGCGGCCAAGCCCGACCCGGCGCGGCGCCTGCTGCTGGGGCAACTGGCCGAATTCCTGGAGCGCAACGAAGAAGCGCTGGCCTGGTACCAGGGCGTGCCGGGCGGCTCGCAGCGCTCGCTGGCGCGCCTGCGCAGCAGCAACGTCCTGCACAAGCTCGATCGCGCCGGCGAGGCCTACGCCAACCTGCGCGCGATGCAGGCCGACGCGGCGATCCAGGACGACGCCCGCCGCGACGCCTATCTGCTGGAAGCCAACCTGCGCGCCGACGACAAGAACGACGCCGGCGAGAGCGACGCCTTCGCCCGCGGCCTGGCTGCGTTCCCGGACGAGCCGGAAATCCTCTACGCCCGCGCCCTGAGCTGGGAGCGGCGCGACGACATCGCCCGTGCCGAGGCCGACCTGCGCCGGATCCTGGTCGCCGAGCCGGACAACAGCGCCGCGCTCAACGCGCTCGGCTACACCCTGGCCGACCGCACCACCCGCTACCAGGAGGCGCTGGAGCTGATCGAGCGCGCCCGCGCCGCCGAGCCCGACAACTACGCGGTGATCGACAGCTACGGCTGGGTGCTTTACCGCCTGGGCCGGATGGCCGAGGCCGAAACCGAACTGCGCCGGGCCCTGACCCTGCAGAAGGACGCCGAAGTCGCCGCCCACCTGGGCGAGGTGCTGTGGCAGGCCGGCAAGCGCGAGGAAGCGCGCAAGTATTTCGAGCAGGCGCGCCAGATCGACCCCGACAACCGCTCGCTGTTGCGCGCGCTGAAGAAGTTGGGTCTGTGAGCGCCGCCCGGATCGTCCCCACGCCGCGCGTCGCGGCGCGCCTGGCCGGCGCGGTCGCGCTGGCGTTGTTGCTCGGCGCCTGCGCCAGCCAGCCCGGTCGGCGCTCGCCGCCGGCCGCGACGGTGGTGCCGGCGGCCGACGCCGCAGCGCGCGAAACCGCGCGCGTCGCCCGTCTGCGCAGCCAGGCCGATTGGTCGCTGAACGGTCGCATCGCCGTGTCCAACGCCGGCAAGGGCGGCAGCGGCCGGATCGAATGGAGCCAGCGCGACGCCGCCTTCGAAGTCGCGCTGAGCGCGCCGGTGACCCGGCAGAGCTGGCGCCTGAGCGGCGGCCCCGGCGCGGCGCGCCTGGAAGGCCTGGACGGCGGTCCGCGCGAGGGCGGCGATGCCGCCGGGTTGCTGCGCGAGGCCACCGGTTGGGAGATTCCGGTCGCGGCCCTGGCCGACTGGCTGCGCGCGCTGCCGGCGCAGGGCGGCCCGCAGGCGCAGGTCGCGCCGGGCGCCGACGGCCGGCCGCAGGCGATCGAGCAGGGCGGCTGGCGGATCGGCTACGAATGGCCCGCGACCGGCGACCTGCCGTCGCGGCTGGACGCGCGCCGCGACGGCGCGCGGGTGCGGCTGATCGTGGATCAGTGGCAGGGCGGGGCGAGCGCGCCGCCGGCCGAGGAAAGCCAGACCGAGCGCCTGCAACGCGAGCTGTCGCAGCTGGATCTGGCCGATCCGGCCGCCGACCTGCGCCGCAATATCGCCCAGGGCGACCTGCGCCCGATCGGCGTCTGCGGTTTCGCCTGCCTGGCGCCGGGCCTAGCCCAAGGCGAGCAGCCCGAGCTGCGGGCCATGCGGATCCTGTCCGGCACCGGCGACGTGATCGAAGGCGAGCGCCACCAGCGCTTGATCGAGCAGGCCCGGGCCTACGCGGCCGCCTACAACCGGGCCTTGAGCGACTGGCGGCGCGCGCATCCGTCCGCCGCCGGTCGCTGATCGTTCCCTCCTTATCCGCAGCCCGGCCTGCCGTTGCCCCGACCGCCATGTCCGACCCGCTTTCTCCTGCCGCCGGCGCCGAGTCCGGCTGGTCGCTCTGGCCCGCTCCGGCCAAGCTGAACCTGTTCCTGCGCATCGTCGGCCGCCGCGCCGACGGCTACCACCTGCTGCAGACCGTGTTCCGTCTCCTGGACTGGGGAGACAGCATCCGCCTGCGCCCGCGCAGCGACGGCCGGGTGGTGCGCCACGGTGGCTCGGTGGCCGGCGTCGCCGAGGCCGACGACCTCACGGTACGCGCCGCACGACTGCTGCAAGTGGAGTCCAATTGCGGCCAAGGCGCGGACATCGTCATCGAAAAACGCATCCCGGCCGGCGGCGGTTTCGGCGGCGGTTCGTCCGACGCGGCGACCGTGCTGGTGGCCCTGGACGCGCTCTGGGGCACCGGCCTGGGGGTCGAGCGCCTGGCCGCGCTGGGCCTGCGCCTGGGCGCCGACGTGCCGGTGTTCGTGCGCGGCGACAACGCCTGGGCCGAGGGGGTGGGCGAGGATCTGCGCCCGATCGCGCTGGCCCCGGCCTGGTACGTGCTGGCCGATCCGGGCGTCCACGCCCCGACCGCGGCTCTGTTTCAATCGCCTGAATTGACGCGGGATGCTGCGCCCGCGACAATGTCGGACTTCGTTTCGGGTTCACCGCTCGGGAATGCGTTCGAGCCGGTGCTGCGTCAGCGCGAGGCCGCCGTCGAGGCCGCCTTCGCCGCCTTGTCGCGGATCGGTTCGCCACGCCTGACCGGGTCCGGCAGCGGCTGTTTCGTCGAATTCGCGACCCGCGAATCGGCGCAGGCGGCGCTGGCGGAACTGCCTTCCGGCCTGCGGGCCTGGACGGCCGGCGGCGCGGCGCATTCGCCGCTGCGCGACGCGCTCGAAGCAAAAACGTAAACCGCACAGGGGCGTCGCCAAGTGGCCCAAGGCACCGGGTTTTGATCCCGGCATTCGTAGGTTCGAATCCTACCGCCCCTGCCAGTGTTACCCGCGGGATTGGAGATTTGGGATTCGGGATTCGCAGGACGCGCGCCTGGCGATTCCCGAATCCCAAATCCCGAATCCCGGCTACAACGCCGCCCGGTCAGAGCGAAGCGGAGTAAAGACAGTGCAAAACGATCGCAACCTGTTGGTGTTCAGCGGCAACGCCAACCGTCCGCTTGCTGCAGCGGTGTGCAAGGAGCTCGGCATCCGGCTCGGCAAGGCCCTCGTGGGCCGCTTCTCCGACGGCGAGGTGCAGGTCGAGATCGAAGAGAACGTGCGTCGTCAGGAAGTGTTCGTCATTCAGCCGACGAACGCGCCGACGGCCGAGAACTTCATGGAGCTGCTGGTCCTGATCGACGCGCTCAAGCGCGCCTCGGTGGCCAGCGTGACCGCGGTGGTGCCGTATTTCGGCTACGCCCGCCAGGATCGCCGCCCGCGCTCCTCGCGCGTGCCGATCACGGCCAAGGTCGCGGCCAAGATGTTCGGCGCGGTCGGCGCCGACCGGGTGCTCACGGTCGATCTGCATGCGGATCAGATCCAGGGCTTCTTCGACATCCCGGTCGACAACGTCTACGCCTCGCCGCTGCTGCTCGCCGACATCTGGCGCGCGCACGGCACCGACAACCTGATCGTCGTGTCCCCGGACGTCGGCGGCGTGGTGCGCGCCCGCGCGATCGCCAAGCGCCTGGACGACGCGGACCTGGCGATCATCGACAAGCGCCGCCCGCGCGCCAACGTCGCCACGGTGATGAACATCATCGGCGACGTGTCGGGCAAGACCTGCGTGCTGGTCGACGACATCGTCGACACCGCCGGCACCCTGTGCGCCGCCGCGGCGGCGCTCAAGGCGCAGGGCGCGCAAAAGGTCGTGGCCTACTGCACCCATCCGGTGCTGTCGGGCGCGGCCATCGACAACGTGACCAAGTCGCAGCTGGACGAGCTGGTGGTGACCGACACCATCCCGCTGACCGCCGCGGCCCGCGCCACCGGCCGCATCCGCCAGCTCAGCGTCGCCGAGCTGTTGGCCGAAACGATCCGTCGCATCGCCTTCGGCGAGTCGGTCAGCTCGTTGTACGTGGATTGAGAATTGCGGGACTCGGGACTCGGGACTCGAAAAGCCATGGGCGGCGTCGCTCCTGCTTTTTCGAGTCCCGAGTCCCGAGTCCCGAGTCCCGACCCGGACTCCCCTGGTCGCGGGGGAGTCTC
This sequence comes from Lysobacter sp. Soil_C_15, assembly GCF_057657315.1. Taxonomy (NCBI): domain Bacteria; kingdom Pseudomonadati; phylum Pseudomonadota; class Gammaproteobacteria; order Lysobacterales; family Lysobacteraceae; genus Lysobacter; species Lysobacter sp. Soil_C_15. Next base: position 491,249 of record NZ_JBDGIR010000004.1, on the reverse strand, counting down.
CAAACCGCCGCGAGGCGGTCCTAACGCTGCAAAGTGAGTAACGAAAATGTCCGAACACATCATCAAGGCCACTGGCCGCAACGTCGAGGGGAAGGGTGCGAGCCGCCGCCTGCGTCGTGCCGCCAGCATCCCGGCCATCGTCTACGGCGGCGAAGCCGCTCCGCAGCCGATCCAGCTCGACCACGAGAAGATCTGGCTGGCCAGCCAGCACGAGTGGTTCTACTCCTCGATCCTGAGCCTGGACCTGGACGGCAAGGTGCAGCAGGTCCTGCTGCGCGACATGCAGCGCCATCCGTTCAAGCAGATCATCATGCACCTGGACTTCCAGCGCGTCGACGCCAACCAGGCGCTGCGCGTGGCCGTGCCGCTGCACTTCCTCAACGAAGACAAGTCGCCGGCCGGCAAGTCCGCCGACGTCGTGGTCACCCACGAGCTCAACGAAGTCGAAGTCAGCTGCCTGCCTAAGGATCTGCCGGAGTTCATCGAGGTCGACCTGTCGGCGCTCAAGGTCGGCGACATCGTCCACCTGTCCGAGCTCAAGCTGCCGGCCGGCGTGGAAATCCCCGAGCTGAAGCTGGGCAAGGAACACGACGTCGCCGTCGTGATCGCCAAGCACGGCAAGGAAGAGGCCGTCTCCGACGCCGAGGCTCCGGCCGCCGAAGTGCCGGCCGCCAAGGTCTCGAAGAAGGACGAAGACAAGAAGTGATCGCAGGCCGGCGCGCCCCGACGGGCGCGCCGGTTCGCGTTCGCGGATTGTCTTGATCCATGGCGGGACTGCGCCTGATCGTCGGCCTGGGGAATCCCGGCGTCGAATACACCCGGACCCGGCACAACGCCGGGTTTTGGTTTGTGGACGCCCTGAACGAAAAGTTCGGCGGCCGCTTCGGCCTGGAGTCCAAGCTGTTCGGCGAAACCTCGAAGGTCGAGATCGCCGGCCGTCCGGTCTGGCTGCTCAAGCCGGCCACTTTCATGAACCTCTCCGGCAAATCGGTGGCCGCGGCGCTGCGCTACTGGAAGATCGAGCCGGACGAGGCGCTGCTGGCGCACGACGAGCTCGACCTGGCGCCGGGCACGGCGCGGCTCAAGTTCGACGGCGGCCACGGCGGCCAGAACGGCCTGCGCGACACCGTCCAGCACCTGGGCCACGGCAAGTTCCACCGCCTGCGCCTGGGCATCGGCCATCCCGGCCACAAGGACAAGGTCACCCCGTGGGTGCTCGGCCGTCCCGGCAAGGACGACGAGGCCACGATCCTGCGCGCCATCGACGACGCCATCGACGTCATGCCGCTGGCCGTGCAGGGCAATTTCCTGGACGCGATGACGCGTCTGCACACCCCTCGGACGTGAATCGGGAATGGGGTCGGGTATCGGCTCGACCGTTCCGCTTTTCTCCATTCCCGATTCTCGACTCCCTATTCCCGGACCTGAAGCCATGGGCATCAAATGCGGCATCGTCGGCCTGCCCAACGTCGGCAAGTCGACCCTCTTCAACGCGCTGACCAAGGCGGGCATCGCCGCGGCCAACTTCCCGTTCTGCACCATCGAGCCGAACGTCGGCGCGGTGCCGGTGCCGGATCCGCGCCTCAACGCGCTGGCCGAGATCGTCAAGCCGCAGAAGCTGATCCCGACCGCGGTCGAGTTCGTCGACATCGCCGGCCTGGTCGCCGGCGCGGCCAGCGGCCAGGGCCTGGGCAACAAGTTCCTGGCCCACATCCGCGAGGTCGACGCGATCACCCACGTGGTGCGCTGCTTCGAGCACCCGGACGTGATCCACGTCAACAACAAGGTCGACCCGATCGCCGACATCGAGACCATCGACACCGAGCTGGCCCTGGCCGACCTGGAAAGCGTCGAGAAGGCCCTGCAGCGAGCCGAGCGCTCGGCCAAGACCGGCGACAAGGAGGCGGTGGCGCGCAAGGAGATCCTCGGCCGGGTCCGCACCGGCCTGGACGCCGGCAAGCCGGCGCGCGCGCTGGATCTGTCCGAGGACGACAAGGCCGCCCTGCGCGACCTGTTCCTGCTGACCCTCAAGCCGGTCATGTACGTGGCCAACGTGCTCGAGGACGGGTTCGAGAACAACCCGCACCTGGACGCCGTGCGCGCCCGCGCGGCGACCGAGGGCGCCCAGGTGGTGCCGATCTCGGCGGCGATCGAGGAAGAGCTGAGCCAGCTCGACGACGAGGACCGCGACGCCTTCCTGGCCGACCTGGGCCTGGACGAGCCGGGCCTGAACCGCCTGATCCGCGCCGGCTACGCCCTGCTCGGGCTGCAGACCTACTTCACCGCCGGGGTCAAGGAAGTCCGCGCCTGGACGGTCCGGGCCGGTTCGACCGCGCCGCAGGCCGCCGCGGTCATCCATACCGACTTCGAGAAGGGCTTCATCCGCGCCGAAACCATCGCCTATGACGATTTCATCAAGTACAAGGGCGAGGCCGGCGCCCGCGACGCCGGGCGCCTGCGCCTGGAAGGCAAGGAATATCGCGTCCAGGAAGGCGATGTGTTGCACTTCCGGTTCAATGTTTGAGTAGACTGTGCGGCCTCGCGCGGCGGCCCGGTTTCGGGCGCCGGGCAGGGCGGCCGGCGACGGCGGCGGTTCCGAAAAAGTTTGCGTGAAAACGCGTTGACAAGTCGGAAATCGCACGCCAGAATTACGGGCTCTTCGGAGGGATACCCAAGCGGCCAACGGGGGCAGACTGTAAATCTGCTGGCTCACGCCTTCGGTGGTTCGAATCCACCTCCCTCCACCAGGTTCGACGCGGCGATCGGTTGTAAGATTCGGCGCGGCGCTTCAAGCGGGTATCAAGGCCGGCTTGAAGCGGCAGATTAGAAGTTATGCAGGTTCCAACGCTGTAACGGCAGTACGCGGCGCGGGAGTAGTTCAATGGTAGAACCTCAGCCTTCCAAGCTGATGGTGCGGGTTCGATTCCCGTCTCCCGCTCCATTGAACGAAAGCCGTTCGGCGCAGCAACAAGTTTCGCTCACGTAGCTCAGTCGGTAGAGCACCTCCTTGGTAAGGAGGAGGTCGAAGGTTCGATTCCTTTCGTGAGCACCATTCACTGCAGTACCGGCTGCTTTACCAACAGCCACCGCGACACTTAGACCCACATACGAGAAGCGACAGCCATGGCCAAGGGTAAATTCGAGCGCACCAAGCCGCACGTGAACGTCGGCACGATCGGTCACGTCGACCACGGCAAGACCACGCTGACGGCCGCTCTGACCAAGGTCGGCGCCGAGCGTTTCGGTGGCGAATTCAAGGCGTACGACGCGATCGACGCGGCGCCGGAAGAAAAGGCTCGCGGCATCACGATCTCGACCGCGCACGTGGAATACGAATCGGCTTCGCGCCACTACGCGCACGTCGACTGCCCGGGCCACGCCGACTACGTGAAGAACATGATCACCGGCGCGGCGCAGATGGACGGCGCGATCCTGGTGTGCTCGGCCGCTGACGGCCCGATGCCGCAGACCCGCGAGCACATCCTGCTGTCGCGTCAGGTCGGCGTGCCGTACATCGTCGTGTTCCTGAACAAGGCCGACATGGTCGACGACGCCGAGCTGCTCGAGCTGGTCGAGATGGAAGTGCGCGAGCTGCTGACCAAGTACGAGTTCCCGGGCGACGACACCCCGATCATCCACGGCTCGGCCCGTCTGGCGCTGGAAGGCGACCAGAGCGAAATCGGCGTGCCGGCGATCCTGAAGCTGGTCGACGCGCTGGACACCTTCATTCCGGAGCCGGAGCGCGCGATCGACAAGCCGTTCCTGATGCCGGTGGAAGACGTGTTCTCGATCTCGGGCCGCGGCACCGTGGTGACCGGCCGTATCGAGCGCGGCATCATCAAGGTGGGCGACGAAATCGAAATCGTCGGCATCCGCCCGACCCAGAAGACCACGGTCACCGGCGTGGAAATGTTCCGCAAGCTGCTGGACCAGGGCCAGGCGGGCGACAACGCGGGCCTGCTGCTGCGCGGCACCAAGCGCGACGACGTCGAGCGCGGCCAGGTGCTGGCCAAGCCGGGTTCGATCACCCCGCACACCGAGTTCGAAGCCGAAGTCTACGTGCTGTCGAAGGACGAAGGCGGCCGCCACACCCCGTTCTTCAAGGGCTACCGTCCGCAGTTCTACTTCCGTACCACCGACATCACCGGTGCGGTGACCCTGCCGGAAGGCGTCGAGATGGTCATGCCGGGCGACAACATCAAGATGACCGTCGCCCTGATCAACCCGGTGGCGATGGACGAAGGCCTGCGCTTCGCGATCCGCGAAGGCGGCCGTACCGTCGGCGCCGGCGTGGTGGCGAAGATCATCAAGTAATAGCTGTATCGCGGCGGCCTCCGGGTCGCCGCAAGCCGCGAACGGCGGGCCGGCAACCCGGTCCGCCTTCGTTGTTTGCAACACCCGTCAACTGGCCGCCGGCCGCCCCCTTGCGGTGCGCCGAATCGGGCCTAAGATTTCAAGACGTACGCCAGTAGCTCAATTGGCAGAGCAGCGGTCTCCAAAACCGCAGGTTGGGGGTTCGAGTCCCTCCTGGCGTGCCACTCGTTACCGAGCCGTGTCGGACGACCCGGCGACTGGATAGCTATTGAAAGGGCCGCGCAGGGATGGGCGGGCTTTCGCGAGGGAATCGCCCCGAGAATGAACAGCAAGGCCGAACAAACCAAATCCGGCGGCGGTGCCGGCGATATCGCCAAGTACGCAGTGGCCCTGTTGCTCGCGGCCGGCGGCGTGTTCGCCTATCTGTGGTTCGAGAACTGGAGCGGTCCGTTGCGCGCTGGCGCGGTCGTGGCCGGCCTGCTCGCGGGCGCCGCGGTGTTCATGCTGACCGCCAAGGGCGCGCAGACCCGCGAATTCCTGTCCGAATCCCGTTTCGAACTGCGCAAGGTCGTTTGGCCGACCCGCGACGAAGCGCTGAAGACCACCTGGGTGGTCATGATCGCCGTCGCGATCCTTAGCCTGATCCTGTCCGGTTTCGATTACCTGATCCAGGCCGCGGTCAAGTTCCTGCTGTCGCGTTGAGGAGACGACCGACGTGAATTCTCACGAAAACAAGCGCTGGTACGTGGTTCACGCGTACTCCGGATTCGAGAAGTCGGTGGCGCAGGCGCTGCGCGACCGCATCGTTCGTTTCGAAATGCAGGACCGCTTCGGCGACGTCCTGGTCCCGACCGAAGAGGTCGTGGAGATGCGTTCCGGCCAGAAGCGCCGTTCCGAACGCAAGTTCTTCCCGGGCTACGTCCTGGTCCAGATCGCCACCCACGACGAAGGCGGGATTCCGCGCATCGACAGCGAAAGCTGGCATCTGATCAAGGAAACCCCGAAGGTCATGGGTTTCATCGGCGGCACCGCCGACCGCCCGTTGCCGATCCAGGACAACGAGGCCGACCGCATCCTGCAGCGCGTTCAGGAAGGCGTCGAGAAGCCGCGTCCGAAGGTGCTGTTCGAGGCCGGCGAGATGGTCCGGGTCATCGACGGCCCGTTCGTCGACTTCAACGGCGTGGTCGAGGAAATCAACTACGAGAAGAGCCGCCTGCGCGTCGCGGTGCTGATCTTCGGCCGTTCGACCCCGGTCGAGCTGGAATTCGGCCAGGTCGAAAAGGCGACCTGAGCCCGGCCGGCCTTCGGGCCGGTTTCTGGGCTGCACAGCCCAAAAAATCTGATATAGTGTGCGGCTCGCTACCCTGGTTGTGGCGAGCTTTGCCTGTTCAGCTATCCGAATCCTGGTTCAGGCTTCCCTGGTCCAGGGGGGGGCGGCAGGCGGGAAAGCCCGGTTGCAGCGGGCGCAGCATTCAAACGCGATGCCGGAACGCGCGATTTCCGGCCCGATGGGGAGCCTGCGGTCAAGGCGCTAGCACCCGGAGAGCACATCAATGGCAAAGAAAGTAGTCGGCTACATCAAGCTGCAGGTCAAGGCCGGTCAGGCCAACCCCTCGCCGCCGGTCGGTCCTGCGCTGGGTCAGCGCGGCCTGAACATCATGGAGTTCTGCAAGGCGTTCAACGCCGCGACCTCCAAGCTCGAGCCGGGTCTGCCGACCCCGGTCATCATCACGGCCTACTCGGACCGTACCTTCACCTTCGTCACCAAGTCGACCCCGGCGTCGGTGCTGCTGAAGAAGGCCGCCGGCATCACCTCGGGCTCCAAGCGTCCGAACACCGAGAAGGTGGGCAAGGTCACCCGCGCCCAGCTCGAAGCCATCGCCAAGCAGAAGGAAGCCGACCTGACGGCGGCCGACCTGGAAGCGGCGGTGAAGACGATTGCGGGTTCGGCCCGCAGCATGGGCCTGGTGGTGGAGGGTTAAGACATGGCGATGACCAAGCGCGAAAAAGCAATCAAGGCTGCCGTGGTTCCGGGCAAGGCCTATCCGTTCGATGAAGCGGTGAAGATCGTCAAGACCGCCACCAAGGCCAAGTTCGTCGAGTCGGTCGACGTCTCCGTGCGCCTGGGCGTGGACGCGAAGAAGTCCGACCAGCAGGTGCGCGGCTCGACCGTGCTGCCGGCCGGCACCGGCAAGAGCGTGCGCGTGGCGGTGTTCGCCCCGGCGGGCGCCAAGGCCGACGAAGCCCTGGCCGCCGGCGCCGAAGCCGTCGGTATGGACGACCTGGCCGAGAAGATGCAGGCCGGCGACCTGAACTACGACGTCGTCATCGCGACCCCGGACGCCATGCGCGTGGTCGGTAAGCTCGGCCAGGTGCTGGGCCCGCGCGGCCTGATGCCGAACCCGAAGGTCGGCACCGTCTCGCCGAACCCGGCCGAAGCGGTCAAGAACGCCAAGGGCGGCCAGGTGCGCTACCGCACCGACAAGGCCGGCATCATCCACTGCACCATCGGCAAGGTCTCGTTCGAAGACGGCTCGCTGAAGGACAACCTGCAGGCGCTGCTGCTCGACCTGATCAAGGCCAAGCCGTCCGCCGCCAAGGGCCAGTACCTGCAGAAGATCTCGATCAGCTCGACCATGGGTCCGGGCGTGATCGTCGATCAGACCTCGCTGACCCTGAAGTGACGCATCGGCGCGCTCGCGCCTAGCGCGAGCGCCTTTGCCGAAGCGTCATCCCCGCGAAAGCGGGGATCCAGGGATTCACCGAATTTGCAGCAACGAATAACAGGAGTGAGCGAAGAGAAGTGAGGAGTGAGCGAAAAGCCGCATTCGCCCTTACTCGGTTCTCACTGCTCCCAACTCGCTCCTAGCTTTTTGAGGGCAATCGCCAGGGGAAACCCGAAGCGATCGCCGTCAAAGACCGCAGGCGCGGTCGCGCGCGCATCGACGACGGGCATGGAAGCTCGACACGGCAGGGAGTCGCCGTCGATGCAGGCAAGACCGCTTAATTCGGACTCTTCGGAGCCGGGCCGGCGTAGATGGTGCCGCCCCTGAAGTCTTTTCAGGAAAGGCCACCACCCGGGATGCCCGCGGGCATCCCCGGCGACAAGGATCCGTCGCCGCCCAGGACCGCAAGCGGCAGGAGCCGTAAGCGGAATAGAAGGAGCGGGGAGTTGGGGATGGGGTACGGGGAATCGCAAGGCGAGTCCCGGATCCCGAGTCCCGAGTCCCGGCTTTAGGAGGAGTGCAATGGCTCTTAATCTGTCTCAGAAGCAAGAAGTAGTCGCCGAGCTGGCAGAAGTCGCCGCGAAGGCCCACTCCTTGGTTGCTGCCGAGTACGCAGGCATCACGGTCGGTCAGATGACCGCGATGCGCAAGAAGGCTCGCGAAACCGGTGTGTACTTGCGTGTCGTCAAGAACACCCTGGCCTCGCGCGCCGTGGCCGGTACCGAATACGAGTGCGTCCAGGACAAGCTCGTCGGTCCGCTGCTGTATGCGTTCTCGACCGAAGAACCCGGCGCCGCCGGGCGTCTGATCAAGGAATTCGCCAAGGGCAACGACAAGCTGCAGCCGAAGGTCGTCGCCATGGGCGGCCAGGTCTATCCGGCCAGCCACGTCGAAGTCCTCGCCTCGCTGCCGACCCTCGACCAGGCCCTGGCCATGCTGGCCCGCGTCCTGTCCGAGCCCGCCAGCATGTTCGCCCGCGCCGTCAAGGCCGTGGCCGACAAGCAGGGCGGCGGCGAAGTCGCTGCCGAAGCGCCGGCCGAGGCGGAACCGGCCTGATCGCCGGCCCGCATTCGCGACCGCTTCACTGAACCCGATTCGAAAGATCACAATTTCCTGAGGTAATACACATGTCCCTTTCCAACGAACAGATCGTCGACGCCATCGCCGAAAAGACCCTGATGGAAGTCATGGAGCTGGTCAAGGCGATCGAAGAGAAGTTCGGCGTCACCGCCGCCGCTCCGGTCGTCATGCAGGGCGGCCCGGCCGCCGACGCCGCTCCGGTCGAAGAGCAGACCGAGTTCAACGTCATCCTGAAGGCTGCCGGCGACAAGAAGGTCGAGGTCATCAAGGCCGTCCGCGCCATCACCGGCCTGGGCCTGAAGGAAGCCAAGGACCTGGTCGAAGGCGCTCCGCAGACCGTCAAGGAAGCCGTCTCCAAGGACGACGCTGCCAAGATGAAGAAGGACCTCGAAGCCGCTGGTGCGACCGTCGAAGTCAAGTAAGCGTTACTTGCGTCGCCGTTTCTCTTTGGCGACCACCGAAGGCTGGGGACGTAAGTCCCCGGCCTTTGGCCGTTCCAAGGGAATTGGGAATGGGGAATAGGGAATCGCAGAAGCAGCCTTCGGCTCTTACCGATTCTCCATTCCCCATTCCCGATTCCCGGCTCCACCCGAGTTGTCAGTCGGAAGTAGCGGGAGAGGGCGTGCTGGTGCCGGCAATACCAGCGACTTCCCACTGGCAATTTTTACGTCATTAGTCCCCACGAGCCGCGGACGCGCGGTTCGCCCGGAGATCCGCCTGCGGCGGGTTTCCCGGCCCATTAGCTAATCGAGGCGGTAGCTCACCATGACCACAGCTTCCACGAACTATTCGTTCACCGAAAAGAAGCGAATCCGCAAGGACTTCGGCAAGCGCAAGTCCATCCTCGAAGTTCCCTTCCTGCTCGCGATCCAGGTCGATTCCTACCGCGAATTCCTGCAGGAACACACCGACCCGGCCAAGCGCGCCGATCGCGGCCTGCACGCGGCCCTCAAGTCGGTGTTCCCGATTTCCAGCTACAGCGGCAACGCCGCGCTCGAGTACGTCGGCTACAAGCTCGGCGACCCGGTGTTCGACGAGCGCGAATGCCGCAACCGCGGCCTGTCCTACGGCGCCCCGCTGCGCGTGACCGTGCGCCTGGTGATCTACGACCGCGAGTCGTCGACCAAGGCCATCAAGTACGTCAAGGAGCAGGAAGTCTACATGGGCGAAATTCCGCTCATGACCGACAACGGCACCTTCATCGTCAACGGCACCGAGCGCGTCATCGTCTCGCAGCTGCACCGTTCGCCGGGCGTGTTCTTCGATCACGACCGCGGCAAGACCCACAGCTCGGGCAAGCTGCTGTACAGCGCCCGCATCATCCCCTACCGCGGCTCCTGGCTGGACTTCGAGTTCGACCCGAAGGACGCGCTGTTCACCCGTATCGACCGTCGCCGCAAGCTGCCGGTGACCGTGCTGCTGCGCGCGCTCGGTTACAACAACGAGGAGATGCTCAACGAGTTCTTCGAGATCAACACCTTCCACATCATGCCCGAGGGCGTGCAGTGGGAGCTGGTCTCCGAGCGCCTGCGCGGCGAAACCCTCGACTTCGATCTGGCCGACGGCGACCGCGTCATCGTCGAGGCGGGCAAGCGCGTCACCGCGCGCCACGTCAAGCAGCTCGAGCAGTCGGGCATCGAAGCCCTGGCCGTGCCGGACAGCTACCTGGTCGGCCGCATCCTCTCCCACGACGTGGTCGACACCAAGTCGGGCGAGCTGCTGGCCTCGGCCAACGACGAAATCCACGACGATCACCTGGTCGCGTTCCGTCGCGCCGGCATCGAGTCGGTCGGCACCATCTGGGTCAACGACCTCGACCGCGGTCCGTACATCTCCAACACCCTGCGCATCGACCCGTCGAAGACGCAGCTGGAAGCGCTGGTCGAGATCTACCGGATGATGCGTCCGGGCGAACCGCCGACCAAGGACGCCGCCCAGAACCTGTTCCACAACCTGTTCTTCACCTTCGAGCGCTACGACCTGTCGGGCGTCGGCCGGATGAAGTTCAACCGCCGCATCGGCCGCAAGGAAACCACCGGCGCTTCGGTGCTGTACGACGCCAAGTACTTCGCCGACCGCAAGGACGACGAATCGGTGCGCCTGCGCAACGACCTCGGCCAGACCTCGGACATCCTCGACGTGATCCGCGTCCTGACCGAGATCCGCAACGGCCGCGGCGTGGTCGACGACATCGACCACCTGGGCAACCGCCGCGTGCGTTCGGTCGGCGAAATGGCCGAGAACACCTTCCGCGTCGGCCTGGTCCGCGTCGAGCGCGCGGTCAAGGAGCGCCTGTCGATGGCCGAGTCCGAAGGCCTGACCCCGCAGGAGCTGATCAACGCCAAGCCGGTGGCCGCCGCGATCAAGGAGTTCTTCGGCTCCTCGCAGCTGTCGCAGTTCATGGACCAGAACAACCCGCTGTCGGAAGTCACCCACAAGCGCCGCGTCTCGGCGCTGGGCCCGGGCGGCCTGACCCGCGAGCGCGCCGGCTTCGAAGTGCGCGACGTGCACCCGACCCACTACGGCCGCGTCTGCACCATCGAAACGCCTGAAGGCCCCAACATCGGCCTGATCAACTCGCTGGCGGTGTTCGCCCGCACCAACCAGTACGGCTTCCTGGAGACGCCGTACCGCAAGGTCGTGGACGGCAAGGTCACCGACGACGTCGAGTTCCTGTCGGCGATCGAGGAGAACGAGTACGTCATCGCCCAGGCCAACGCGCCGCAGGACGAGAAGGGCATGATCACCGCCCAGTTCGTCGCCTGCCGCTTCCAGGGCGAAACCCTGCTCAAGCCGCCGAGCGAGATCCACTTCATGGACGTCTCGCCGATGCAGACCGTGTCGGTCGCGGCCGCGCTGGTTCCGTTCCTGGAGCACGACGACGCCAACCGCGCGCTGATGGGCGCGAACATGCAGCGTCAGGCGGTTCCGACCCTGCGCGCGCAGAAGCCGCTGGTCGGCACCGGCATCGAGCGCGCCGTGGCGCGCGACTCGGGCGTGACCGTGAACGCCAAGCGCGGCGGCGTGATCGAGCAGGTCGACGCCGGCCGCATCGTGGTCAAGGTGGTCGAAGAGGAGATCTCCGGCGTCACCGACGCGGGCGTCGACATCTACAACCTGATCAAGTACACCCGCTCCAACCAGAACACCTGCATCAACCAGCGTCCGCTGGTGAAGGTGGGCGACGTGGTGGCGCGCGGCGACGTGCTGGCCGACGGTCCCTCGACCGACATCGGCGAGCTGGCGCTGGGCCAGAACATGCTGGTCGCGTTCATGCCGTGGAACGGCTACAACTTCGAAGACTCGATCCTGCTCTCCGAGCGCGTGGTCGAAGAGGATCGCTACACCACGATCCACATCGAAGAGCTGACCTGCGTCGCGCGCGACACCAAGCTGGGGCCGGAAGAAATCTCCGCCGACATCCCCAACGTCTCCGAGCAGGCGCTGAACCGCCTCGACGAGTCGGGCGTGGTCTACATCGGCGCCGAAGTGCGCGCCGGCGACATCCTGGTCGGCAAGGTCACCCCGAAGGGCGAGTCGCAGCTGACTCCGGAAGAGAAGCTGCTGCGCGCGATCTTCGGCGAGAAGGCCTCCGACGTTAAGGACAGCTCGCTGCGCGTGCCGCCGGGCATGGACGGCACCGTCATCGACGTGCAGGTCTTCACCCGCGACGGCATCGAGAAGGACAAGCGCGCCCGCCAGATCGAAGAGTCGGAAATCCGCCGGGTCAAGAAGGACTTCGACGACCAGTTCCGGATCCTCGAGGCGGCGATCTACGACCGCCTGCGCTCGCAGCTGATCGGCAAGGTCGCCAACGGCGGCGCCGGCCTGAAGAAGGGCGACACCGTCACCTCGCTGGTGCTGGACGGCCTGAAGAAGTCCGACTGGTTCACCCTGCGCATGAAGGACGAGGAAGCGATCGAGGCGATCGAGCGCGCGCAGAAGCAGATCGAAGTCCACCAGAAGGAGTTCGAGCGCCGCTTCGCCGACAAGCGCGGCAAGATCACCCAGGGCGACGACCTCGCTCCGGGCGTGCTGAAGATGGTCAAGGTGTTCCTGGCCGTTAAGCGCCGCATCCAGCCGGGCGACAAGATGGCCGGCCGCCACGGCAACAAGGGCGTCGTGTCGACCATCGTGCCGGTCGAGGACATGCCGTACGCCGCCGACGGCCAGACCGTCGACATCGTGCTGAACCCGCTGGGCGTGCCGTCGCGTATGAACATCGGCCAGATCCTCGAGGTGCATCTGGGCTGGGCCGCCAAGGGCCTGGGCCAGAAGATCCAGCGCATGCTGGAGGCGCAGCAGAAGATCGCCGAACTGCGCAAGTTCCTCGACGAGATCTACAACCACGACAACAAGCTGCACGGCCAGCGCGTCGACCTGAAGCAGTTCAGCGACGAGGAACTGCTGACCCTGGCGCGCAACCTGACCGACGGCGTGCCGATGGCGACCCCGGTGTTCGACGGCGCGGCCGAAGTCGAGATCAAGAAGATGCTCGAACTCGCCGACCTGCCGACCGGCGGCCAGACCATCCTGCACGACGGCCGCACCGGCGAGGCGTTCGAGCGTCCGGTGACCATCGGCTACATGCACATGCTGAAGCTGAACCACCTGGTCGACGACAAGATGCACGCCCGTTCGACCGGCCCGTACTCGCTCGTCACCCAGCAGCCGCTGGGCGGCAAGGCGCAGTTCGGCGGCCAGCGTTTCGGCGAAATGGAAGTCTGGGCGCTGGAAGCCTACGGCGCGGCCTACACCCTGCAGGAAATGCTGACGGTGAAGTCCGACGACGTGCAGGGCCGCAACCAGATGTACAAGAACATCGTCGACGGCGAGTACGAGATGGTCGCCGGCATGCCGGAGTCCTTCAACGTGCTGGTGAAGGAAATCCGCTCGCTGGCCATCAACATGGAGCTGGAAGAGAACTGAGGAATGCCGGGAATCGGGACCGGGGAATAGGGAGTCGCAAAAGCGCCCCGTCCCCGTCCCGAAACCCGCTCCAACCATTCCCCATTCTCGATTCCCGATTCCCGGAGAGTTCAAATGAAAGACTTGCTCAATCTCTTCAACCAGCAGCGCCCCGCGCTGGACTTCGACGCGATCAAGATCGCGCTGGCCTCGCCGGACCTGATCCGTTCGTGGTCGTTCGGCGAAGTGAAGAAGCCGGAAACCATCAACTACCGCACCTTCAAGCCCGAGCGCGACGGCCTGTTCTGCGCCGCCATCTTCGGTCCGATCAAGGACTACGAGTGCCTGTGCGGCAAGTACAAGCGCATGAAGCACCGCGGCGTGGTCTGCGAGAAGTGCGGCACCGAAGTGACCCTGGCCAAGGTGCGCCGCGAGCGCATGGGCCACATCGACCTGGCCTCGCCGGTCGCGCACATCTGGTTCCTCAAGTCGCTGCCCTCGCGCATCGGCCTGATGCTGGACATGACCCTGCGCGACATCGAGCGGATCCTGTACTTCGAAGCCTATGTGGTGACCGAGCCGGGCCTGACCCCGATGGAGCGCGGCAACCTGCTGACCGAAGAGCAGTACCTGCAGGCGCGCCAGGAGCACGGCGACGACTTCGAGGCCGCGATGGGCGCCGAGGCGGTCTACGACCTGCTGCGCACCATCGACCTGCAGTCGGAAATGCTGCAGCTGAAGGAAGAGATCGCCTCGACCAACAGCGAAACCAAGCTCAAGCGCCTGACCAAGCGGATCAAGCTGGTCGAAGCCTTCCTCGAGTCCGGCAACCGTCCGGAGTGGATGGTCATGACCGTGCTGCCGGTGCTGCCGCCGGACCTGCGTCCGCTGGTGCCGCTGGACGGCGGCCGCTTCGCGACCTCCGACCTGAACGACCTGTACCGCCGCGTCATCAACCGTAACAACCGCCTGCGCCGCCTGCTCGAACTCAACGCGCCCGACATCATCGTGCGCAACGAGAAGCGCATGCTGCAGGAATCGGTCGACGCGCTGATGGACAACGGCCGCCGCGGCCGCGCCATCACCGGCACCAACAAGCGCCCGCTCAAGTCGCTGGCCGACATGATCAAGGGCAAGCAGGGCCGGTTCCGCCAGAACCTGCTCGGCAAGCGCGTGGACTACTCGGGCCGTTCGGTCATCGTGGTCGGTCCGACCCTGCGCCTGCACGAGTGCGGCCTGCCGAAGAAGATGGCGCTGGAGCTGTTCAAGCCGTTCATCTTCGCCAAGCTGCAGCGTCGCGGCCTGGCCACCACCATCAAGGCGGCCAAGAAGCTGGTCGAGCGCGAAGAGCCGGAAGTCTGGGACATCCTGGAAGAGGTGATCCGCGAGCATCCGGTGCTGCTGAACCGCGCCCCGACCCTGCACCGCCTCGGCATCCAGGCGTTCGAGCCGGTGCTGATCGAAGGCAAGGCGATCCAGCTGCACCCGCTGGTCTGCACCGCGTTCAACGCCGACTTCGACGGCGACCAGATGGCCGTGCACGTGCCGCTGAGCCTGGAGGCCCAGCTGGAAGCGCGCGCGCTGATGATGGCGTCGAACAACATCCTGTCGCCGGCCAACGGCGAGCCGATCATCGTGCCGTCGCAGGACGTCGTGCTCGGCCTGTACTACATGACCCGCGCCCTGGAGAACAAGGCGGGCGAGGGCATGGCGTTCGCCAACGTGGCCGAAGTCAAGCGCGCCTACGACAACCGCGTCGTGCAGCTGCACGCCAAGGTCAAGGTCCGCATCAGCGAGACCGTGATCAACGAGGACGGCACCCGCTCGCCGAAGACCTCGGTCGTCGACACCACCGTCGGCCGCGCCCTGCTGCGCGAGATTCTGCCGGAAGGCCTGCCGTTCGCCCTGGCCAACACCGAGTTGACCAAGAAGAACATCAGCCGCCTGATCAACTCGTGCTACCGCATGCTCGGCCTGAAGGACACGGTCGTGTTCGCCGACCGCCTGATGTACACCGGCTTCGGTTACGCGACCCGCGCCGGCGTGTCGATCGGCATCGACGACATGATCATCCCGGGCGAGAAGAAGGGCATCCTGGCCGAGGCCGAGTCGGAAGTGCTGGAAATCCAGCAGCAGTACCAGTCCGGCCTGGTCACCGCGGGCGAGCGCTACAACAAGGTCGTCGACATCTGGTCGCGCACCAACGAGCGCGTGGCCAAGGCGATGATGGACGCGATCGGCACCGACACCGTGACCAACGCCAAGGGCGAGTCGGTCCCGCAGAAGTCGATGAACTCGATCTACATCATGGCCGACTCCGGCGCCCGCGGTTCGCAGGCGCAGATCCGTCAGCTGGCCGGCATGCGCGGCCTGATGGCGCGTCCGGACGGCTCGATCATCGAGACCCCGATCACCGCGAACTTCCGCGAAGGCCTGAACGTTCTGCAGTACTTCATCTCGACCCACGGCGCCCGTAAGGGCCTGGCGGATACCGCGCTGAAGACCGCGAACTCGGGTTACCTGACCCGTCGACTGGTCGACGTGGCCCAGGACGTGGTGATCACCGAAACCGACTGCGGCACCGTCGAGGGTCTGACCATGACCCCGATCGTCGAAGGCGGCGACGTGGTCGAACCGCTGCGCGACCGGGTGCTCGGCCGCGTCGTGGCCGAGGACGTGTTCCTGCCCGGCAACGACGAGGATCCGATCGTCACCCGCAACACCCTGCTCGACGAAGCCTGGGTGCAGAAGCTCGAGGACGCCAGCGTCCAGTCGATCAAGGTGCGTTCGACCATCACCTGCGAAAGCAGCTTCGGCGTGTGCGCGCACTGCTACGGTCGCGACCTCGGCCGCGGCCACCTGGTCAACCACGGCGAAGCGGTCGGCGTCGTCGCCGCGCAGTCGATCGGCGAGCCCGGCACGCAGCTGACCATGCGTACGTTCCACATCGGCGGCGCGGCTTCGCGAGCGGCGGCGATCGACAACGTCACGGTCAAGACCACCGGTTCGATCAAGTTCAACAACCTCAAGCACGTCGAACACGCCAACGGCCATCTGGTCGCGGTCTCGCGTTCGGGCGAACTGTCGGTGCTCGACCCGCACGGCCGCGAGCGCGAGCGCTACAAGCTGCCGTACGGCGCCACGGTCAGCGTCAAGGACGGCGCCGAGATCAAGGCCGGCCAGACCGTCGCCAACTGGGATCCGCATAACCACCCGATCGTCTCGGAAGTGGCCGGCTTCGTCCGCTTCATCGACTTCGTCGACGGCGTCACCGTCATCGAGAAGACCGACGAACTGACCGGCCTGGCCTCGCGCGAGATCACCGATCCCAAGCGTCGCGGCTCGCAGGGCAAGGACCTGCGTCCGATCGTCCGCATCGTCGACAAGAACGGCAAGGATCTGCAGATCCCGGGTACCGACCTGCCGGCGCAGTACCTGCTGCCGCCGCGCTCGATCGTCAACCTGCAGGACGGCGCGCCGGTCGGCGTCGGCGACGTGGTCGCCAAGATCCCGCAGGAAGCGTCCAAGACCCGCGACATCACCGGCGGTCTGCCGCGCGTGGCCGACCTGTTCGAAGCGCGCAAGCCCAAGGACCCGGCGATCCTGGCCGAAGTCTCGGGCATCGTCAGCTTCGGCAAGGACACCAAGGGCAAGCAGCGCCTGATCATCAAGCAGGCCGACGGCAGCGAGCACGAGGAGCTGATTCCCAAGTACCGCCAGATCATCGTGTTCGAAGGCGAGCACGTGGAGAAGGGCGAGACCGTGGTGGACGGCGAACCGAGCCCGCAGGACATCCTGCGCCTGCTCGGGGTCGAGCCGCTGGCGGTGTACCTGACCAAGGAAATCCAGGACGTCTACCGCCTGCAGGGCGTGAAGATCAACGACAAGCACATCGAGGTGATCGTTCGCCAGATGCTGCGCAAGGTCGAGATCGTCGATCAGGGCGACAGCAAGTTCCTCAACGGCGAGCAGGTCGAGCGTCAGCGCCTGATCGAAGAGAACGCGCGCCTGGCCGCCCGCAGCGAGATCGTCGCCAAGGTCGACCCGGTCCTGCTCGGCATCACCAAGGCCTCGCTGGCGACCGAGTCGTTCATCTCGGCGGCTTCGTTCCAGGAAACCACCCGCGTCCTCACCGAGGCGGCGGTCCGCGGCACCCGCGACGGCCTGCGCGGCCTGAAGGAGAACGTGATCGTCGGTCGCCTGATCCCGGCCGGTACCGGCCTGGCGTACCACACCCAGCGGCGCAAGAACGCTTCGGGTCTGACCGACTCGGAGATGGAAGCGCTGGCAGGCCCGGTGAGCGTGGCGGTCGAGGCTCCGGCCGCGGCCGAAACGGTCGCCGGCGACGACGCCGAGTAAGCGGCGTTCGCCGCGCCCGGTCCGGCCGCCAGGCCGGGCCGGCGCCGGCAAAGCCGAGGTTGCAGGCAAGGCGGGCAGCGATGCCCGCCTTGTTTTTTGCCCGATCGCCGCGGCCCCGGGGCCGCTCCGGGCGGGCGGGGGATGGCAAGTCCGGCAAAACCTGCTATGCTCGCGAATCGGATTGGACCCTATGGGTCGCATTCCCAGATCACGAAATTAGGCGCAGGGAGCGCCTAGTGTTCGGCCCAGGGTAGGGCGGGATCATCGAATTAGGAACGAATCTGGCGCTGCCGCAGCGCTGGCTTCGCCTGTTCGCGCTGCCTGCGTTGACGGAAACGTTAAGCGCGGGCTATACTTTTTCGTCTCGGCGGGTCGGGTGCATTCGGCTTGCCGTTCGTTTCTCACGAAGCGGCCGCCCGGCCCCTCAATCAAGAGTTCCAGATGGCAACCATCAATCAGCTCGTCCGCAAGCCGCGGCAGGCGACCACCTACAAGAGCACCTCGCCGGCGCTCGCGAACTGCCCGCAGCGTCGCGGCGTTTGCACCCGCGTCTACACCACCACCCCGAAGAAGCCGAACTCGGCGCTGCGCAAGGTCGCCAAGGTGCGCCTGACCAACGGTTACGAAGTCATTTCGTACATCGGCGGCGAAGGCCACAACCTGCAGGAGCACTCGGTGGTGCTGATCCGCGGCGGCCGCGTCAAGGACCTGCCGGGCGTGCGTTACCACACCGTGCGCGGCTCGCTCGA
This sequence comes from Lysobacter sp. Soil_C_15, assembly GCF_057657315.1. Lineage (NCBI taxonomy): Bacteria > Pseudomonadati > Pseudomonadota > Gammaproteobacteria > Lysobacterales > Lysobacteraceae > Lysobacter > Lysobacter sp. Soil_C_15. The sequence continues at coordinate 473,113 of NZ_JBDGIR010000004.1, read as the reverse complement.
CGCCGCCGGCGTCGCCAAGCGCCGCCAGGGCCGTTCCAAGTACGGCGCCAAGCGTCCGAAGTCCTAAGCGCGTCGCTGCCCAGGCGCGCGCATCGCGCCGCCGCCCGCAAGCACGTCTGTCCAGAATCACGAAAATAGGTACGCACCATGTCGCGTAAAGGTTCCACCCCGCAGCGTTCGGTTCTGCCCGATCCCAAGCACGGCAGCGAGACGATCGCGCGCTTCATCAATATGGTCATGCAGAGCGGCAAGAAGTCCGTCGCCGAGAAGATCGTCTACGGCGCCATGGACGTCATCGGCGAAAAGAATCCGAACGCCCTCGAGCTGGTCGAGAAGGCGCTGACCAACGTTTCGCCGTCGGTCGAAGTGAAGTCGCGCCGCGTCGGCGGCGCCACCTACCAGGTGCCGGTCGAAGTGCGCTCCTCGCGCCGCATGGCGCTGGCCATGCGCTGGCTGATCGAGTCGGCCCGCAAGCGCGGCGAAAGCTCGATGCCGCGCAAGCTCGCCGCCGAACTGCTCGACGCTTCCGAGAACCGCGGCGCGGCGATCAAGAAGCGCGAAGAAACCCACCGCATGGCGGAAGCGAACCGCGCGTTCGCTCACTACCGCTGGTGATCGCGGCGCCCTGACGACAGGGCCTTCGCAACATCCGCATGAGATGTTGCCGCGGCGGCTTCGAGGCCGCCTAGCGAACCGGAGGCCGCCGATAAGGCGGCGTCCGGCCATCTGGAATTCGAAAACTTACGAGAGGGTCCCGTGGCTCGCACCACTCCCATCGAGCGTTACCGCAACTTCGGCATCATGGCCCACATCGATGCCGGCAAGACCACCACGTCGGAACGCATCCTGTTCTACACCGGCGTCAGCCACAAGATCGGCGAAGTGCACGAAGGTGCCGCGACGATGGACTGGATGGAGCAGGAGCAGGAGCGCGGCATCACCATCACGTCGGCCGCGACGACCGCGTTCTGGAAGGGCATGGACAAGTCCCTGCCGGAGCATCGCTTCAACATCATCGACACCCCCGGGCACGTCGACTTCACCATCGAAGTCGAGCGCTCGCTGCGCGTGCTCGACGGCGCGGTGTTCGTGCTGTGCGCCGTCGGCGGCGTGCAGCCGCAGTCCGAGACCGTTTGGCGCCAGGCCAACAAGTACTCGGTTCCGCGCATGGCGTTCGTCAACAAGATGGACCGCACCGGCGCCAACTTCGATAAGGTCGTCGAACAGCTGAAGGCCCGCCTGGGCGCCTACGCCGTGCCGATGCAGGTGCCGATCGGCGCCGAAGACGGCTTCGAAGGCGTGGTCGACCTGCTGAAGATGAAGGCGATCCACTGGGACGTCGCTTCGCAGGGCACCAAGTTCGAGTACCGCGACATCCCGGCCGAGCTGCAGTCCAAGGCCGAGGAAGCCCGCAGCTTCATGATCGAAGCCGCAGCGGAAGCCTCGGAAGACCTGATGGAGAAGTACCTGGGCGGCGAAGAGCTGACCGAGGCCGAAATCATCGCCGGTCTGCGCGAGCGCACCCTGAAGGTCGAGATCGTGCCGGTGTTCTGCGGCTCGGCGTTCAAGAACAAGGGCGTGCAGGCCATGCTCGACGGCGTGATCAACCTGCTGCCGTCGCCGTCCGACCGTCCGCCGGTCGCCGGCATCGACGAGGACGAGAAGGAAGACACCCGCAAGGCGTCCGACACCGAGCCGTTCTCGGCGCTGGCGTTCAAGATCATGACCGACCCGTTCGTGGGTTCGCTGACCTTCTTCCGCGTCTACTCGGGCGTGCTGAACTCGGGCGACCAGGTGTACAACCCGGTCAAGTCGAAGAAGGAACGCGTCGGCCGCATCCTGCAGATGCACGCCAACCAGCGCGACGAAATCAAGGAAGTCCGCGCCGGCGACATCGCCGCGGCCGTGGGCCTGAAGGACGTGACCACCGGCGACACGCTGTGCGCGCAGGACCACATCATCACCCTTGAGCGCATGGTGTTCCCGGAGCCCGTCATCTCGATGGCGGTCGAGCCGAAGACCAAGTCGGACCAGGAAAAGATGGGCATCGCCCTGGGCCGCCTGGCGCAGGAAGATCCTTCGTTCCGCGTGCGCACCGACGAGGAATCGGGCCAGACCATCATCGCCGGCATGGGCGAGCTGCACCTGGACATCCTCGTCGACCGCATGAAGCGCGAGTTCAACGTCGAAGCCAACGTCGGCAAGCCGCAGGTGGCGTACCGCGAGACGATCCGCAAGTCGGACGTCAAGTCGGACTACAAGCACGCCAAGCAGTCCGGCGGTAAGGGTCAGTACGGTCACGTGGTGATCGAGCTGTCGCCGATGAACGAGAAGGACCGCGCCAATCCGGACGTCGAGAACGACTTCCTGTTCGTCAACGACATCACCGGCGGCGTGATTCCGAAGGAATTCATCCCGGCGGTCGAGAAGGGCCTGCGCGAGACCATCACCAGCGGCCCGCTGGCCGGCTTCCCGGTCGTGGGCGTCAAGGTCAAGCTCGTGTTCGGTTCCTACCACGACGTCGACTCGTCGGAAATGGCGTTCAAGCTCGCCGCGTCGATGGCCTTCAAGGAAGGCTTCCGCAAGGCCGATCCGGTCCTGCTCGAGCCGATGATGAAGGTCGAAGTCGTGACGCCGGAAGAGTACGTCGGCGACGTGATGGGCGACCTGAGCCGTCGTCGCGGCCTGCTCCAGGGCCAGGACGACACGCCGTCGGGCAAGACCATCAACGCGATGGTGCCGCTGGGCGAAATGTTCGGCTATGCGACCACCATCCGCTCGCTGACCCAGGGTCGCGCGACGTTCACGATGGAATTCGATCACTACGCCGAAGCGCCGAACAACATCGCCGAGACCGTGATCAAGAAGGGCTGATCAAGCCGGGATTCGGCGATCGGGATCCGGGATTCGCAACGCGAGTTCCGGGTCCGGTCGGCCCGAATCCGATCGCAGACAACGGGGTCGGGAGACGCGCTCGCGGATCCCGGATCCCAAACCACGAATCACCGCAATTTAAAGAGAGACAACCATGGCTAAGGGTAAATTCGAGCGCACCAAGCCGCACGTGAACGTCGGCACGATCGGTCACGTCGACCACGGCAAGACCACGCTGACGGCCGCTCTGACCAAGGTCGGCGCCGAGCGTTTCGGTGGCGAATTCAAGGCGTACGACGCGATCGACGCGGCGCCGGAAGAAAAGGCTCGCGGCATCACGATCTCGACCGCGCACGTGGAATACGAATCGGCTTCGCGCCACTACGCGCACGTCGACTGCCCGGGCCACGCCGACTACGTGAAGAACATGATCACCGGCGCGGCGCAGATGGACGGCGCGATCCTGGTGTGCTCGGCCGCTGACGGCCCGATGCCGCAGACCCGCGAGCACATCCTGCTGTCGCGTCAGGTCGGCGTGCCGTACATCGTCGTGTTCCTGAACAAGGCCGACATGGTCGACGACGCCGAGCTGCTCGAGCTGGTCGAGATGGAAGTGCGCGAGCTGCTGACCAAGTACGAGTTCCCGGGCGACGACACCCCGATCATCCACGGCTCGGCCCGTCTGGCGCTGGAAGGCGACCAGAGCGAAATCGGCGTGCCGGCGATCCTGAAGCTGGTCGACGCGCTGGACACCTTCATTCCGGAGCCGGAGCGCGCGATCGACAAGCCGTTCCTGATGCCGGTGGAAGACGTGTTCTCGATCTCGGGCCGCGGCACCGTGGTGACCGGCCGTATCGAGCGCGGCATCATCAAGGTGGGCGACGAAATCGAAATCGTCGGCATCCGCCCGACCCAGAAGACCACGGTCACCGGCGTGGAAATGTTCCGCAAGCTGCTGGACCAGGGCCAGGCGGGCGACAACGCGGGCCTGCTGCTGCGCGGCACCAAGCGCGACGACGTCGAGCGCGGCCAGGTGCTGGCCAAGCCGGGTTCGATCACCCCGCACACCGAGTTCGAAGCCGAAGTCTACGTGCTGTCGAAGGACGAAGGCGGCCGCCACACCCCGTTCTTCAAGGGCTACCGTCCGCAGTTCTACTTCCGTACCACCGACATCACCGGTGCGGTGACCCTGCCGGAAGGCGTCGAGATGGTCATGCCGGGCGACAACATCAAGATGACCGTCGCCCTGATCAACCCGGTGGCGATGGACGAAGGCCTGCGCTTCGCGATCCGCGAAGGCGGCCGTACCGTCGGCGCCGGCGTGGTGGCGAAGATCATCAAGTAATTCGCGGTAGAGCAATCCGCGGCGCGCCGGGCTCCCGGTTCGCCGCTCGCGCTGGCGGCCTTCGGGCCGCCAGCGTCGTTTTGGGGGTTCGATTTTCGGCTGGGCCACGCGGGCGGGACGACGAGCCGGTCGCCGAGACTTCCCCGCCGCGCGGCCGGGCGCGCGGCGGGGGATGCTGTGGCGCGGCTATCCGGCGAGCAGGTACGGGCAAGAAGGGCGAAGCAGGGCGCCAGCGCGCGGCGTAAGCCTGTGCGCGCTGCGCCGGCGCGCCAGGTGCGGAGGGGCGGCTTGCGGCCGCCGCAAACGTCCGCTGCAAGCCGCCGATCCCGGCGATCGTGCGAGGGTGGGGCGCCCCATGGCCCCCGGGCGGCTGCATGCGTTCGACTTCGGCGGCGAATCGATCGGTTTCAAAAAACGCGAGCCAGACGTGGCGTCGATTCTCGGATGCGCTGCGGACGCAGTCGATCCGGTTCGGTTTTTTGCGGTCGGCGACGGCGCTTGCGCGCCTTGGATCCTGGGGTTGCAGGAAAGTGGCCCCAATGGAGGCGGCTCTTTTCAGTGCCGTGCGGTTTGGGCCGCAGGGGAGCGATTATCGACCGGCGGCGAATATGGAAGCTCGGCCGCAGCGCGCTTGCGGTTATTTGGTTCGATAATCATTTTCAAAAAATGCCTGATTCCATAGGGGTTTTCCCCTAATGCGCTTCATTTACTACTCAATTGAAACTATGCTGCGCGGCAATGCCGGGGTTGAGCGTTTGGCTTAGCGCGTCACGGTGTCATTGAGCAGAGGGTCGATTAAATAATGGTAATTCCAGGGTGTTCACGTAGTTAATCAATTTTCGCTTGACCGTCGTTACGGAGAAACTAACTTTCGTCGCGGGGCGCGGCCGCGCACTTTCCCCTGAACGACGAAAGGAGTTTTTCCATGAAGTATGTGTGTCTCGGTTATGCCCTCGCCTTGGGCCTGGCGCTGCAGGCGCCATCGCCGGTGCAGGCGCAGCAGGCCCGCGCGACTGCGGCCGCCCCGGTCCTGGCGGATGCGCAGGCCCGTCACCTGATCCAGGGCTGGATCGCCGCGCGCTCGGTCTCGGCCGAACAGGCGGCGAGCCTGGTCAGCGTGCTGAGCCTGGACGGCGAGCAGTCGCTGCGCGGGTTGCGGGTCGGCCGGGGGGTGTCGGTCGCATTCGTCGATCCGCAGCTGCTGCTGACGGGCCGCGATATCGCCCAGGCCGCGCAAAGCGCCTCGACCCTGCGCTACGTGCTGTGGAACGGGCAGACCCCGGTCGGCCTGGCCACCCTCGAGCCCGACGCCAAGGGGCGCTACCAGGTGGTCGGCATCGGCGCCGCCGGCCTGGCCAACGAGATCGAGGCCGTCGCCCTGCAGCAACGCGGGCAGGGCGGCTTGCGCCTGGTGCGCAGCCGCCAGGGCGTAGCCGATTTCCTCGAGCTGCGCGACGCCGGCCGGGCCGCGCGTTATGTGCCGCTGGCCGCGGCGCGCGCCAACCTGGCCCTGGATGCGAACGCCGACGCCTCGCGAGCGCTGACCGCCGCCCAGGCCACCCCCGCCTTGCGTGCCGCCGTGGCCGCAGCCCTCAAGCGTCCATGAGCCCGCAGGAGCAACCGATCATGTCCAATCGCAACCGCATCCGCTCCGTCCTCGCGCCGTTGGCGCTGGCCCTGGCCGCGCTGGTCCCGGCCCAGGCCGGCTACCTGGTGAACTGGTCGACCCAGGAGCAGCAGCACAGCCAGTGGTGCTGGGCGGCGACCGCCACCGCCATCCTGCGTTTCCACGGCGCCAACGTCAGCCAGTGCGCCACGGTCAATTACGACTACGGCATCAACTACGCCTGTCAAAGCCAGCCGTTCGACTGGAACGACAGCGCCAACCGGCCGAACTACCTGTACGGCCATTCCAGCGACGGCGTCGACCGGATCTTGTGGAACTGGGGCGTTTCGACCGTCAGCTACGGCCGCTCATTGAGCTATTCCGAGATCGCCACCCAGATCGACACCCGCGGGCCGCTGGCGGTGCGCTGGGGCTGGGACGGCGGCGGCGGGCACATCCTGGCCATCTACGGCTACCAGACCTTCGATGGGGTCGGCCACGTGACCCTGGCCGACCCCTGGCCGGGCGAGGGCAACTCCTGGGTACGCCACGACTGGGCGATCAAGGGCGGCGGCCACACCTGGACCCATTCGCTGACGGCGTACCGCTAAGGCCGGCGGTCCGATCCGCCGCGGGCGCCCCGGGTTCGGGGCGCCCGTTCGGCGGGCCGGCGCGGCGGAGTCTCCCGGGCGGCCGGCGCTGCCGCTACAATGCGCGCCCGCCGCAACGGCCTGGCCCGCTCGTCGCCCGCCTCCCGGGCGAATCGAAGCCGCGAGCCCAATGCCGAGCCGCCGCGTGGCTGCCCGCGGTCGAGTCCCTGCCGCTCTAGCCCGGGCCGGGCGCGTGGGCGAGACGGTCGAGTGCCGGCCATCCCGACGCCGCCGCCGACTTCCGGTCGTGCAGGAACCCACGCCGGCGCCCCTGGACGCCCCGCCTGGCGCCCACCGAAGCCATGTGTTGCGTTGCCCGCACGAGTGCGTGTAGAATGCGCGACCACTGTGCCGTCCTTGCTTTTCCGGGCGGCGCAACCAGCGAAATGAGGGGCAGGACGCGCCTCGTATTCGCCAGACAGGGATATGTCGCACGGCCGCGCTCCGTACGTTCCGGGCCCCCAGGGGCTTCCAAGGAACGCTAGACGGGGCGCTTCGTGCGTTCTACTCAGTCTGGGCGGGCCGGGTGACCGGGCCGCCTTAGCTTTTCCAGGCAAGGAAGCTCCGGAGCGAGGGTGTTGCTCTGGAGTGTTTGCGTTTTCGTGGGGCCGGCGCACCCAGAAGCCGTCCCGTCGCTCTTTTAACCAAGGAATTCCGTCATGGCGGACCAAAAGATCCGGATCCGGCTGAAGGCGTACGATCATCGTCTGATCGACCGCTCGGCCAGCGAGATCGTCGAGACGGCCAAGCGGACCGGCGCGCAAGTGCGCGGCCCGATCCCGCTGCCGACCAAGATCGAGCGTTACACCGTTCTCGTCTCCCCGCACGTCGACAAGGACGCGCGCGACCAGTACGAGACCCGCACGCACAAGCGCGTGCTCGACATCGTCGACCCCAACGACAAGACCGTGGACGCGCTGATGAAGCTCGAACTCGCGGCGGGCGTCGACGTCCAGATCAAGCTGACCTGAGGCAACCACCATGACCGCGAAGAAGTATTCGTTGGGCATCGTCGGTCGCAAGGCCGGCATGAGCCGTTTCTTCACTGAAGACGGCAAGTCGGTTCCGGTGACCCTGATCGAGGCGACCCCGAACCGCATCACCCAGATCAAGACCGAAGACAGCGACGGCTACAGCGCCGTGCAGGTCACGGTCGGCGTGCGCCGCGCTGCGCTCGTCAACAAGCCGGAAGCCGGTCACCTCGCCAAGGCGAAGGTCGAAGCCGGTCGCGGCCTGTGGGAGCTGCGCGTGGAAGCCGATCAGATCGGCGCTTTCGAAGTCGGCGGCGAGATCAAGGCCGACATCTTCGAGGCCGGCCAGCTGGTCGACGTCCAGGGCGTCACCAAGGGCAAGGGCTTCCAGGGCACGATCAAGCGCTGGAACTTCCGCATGGGCGACGCGACGCACGGTAACTCGCTGTCGCACCGCGCTCCGGGCTCGATCGGCCAGCGCCAGACGCCGGGCCGCGTTTTCCCGGGCAAGAAGATGTCCGGCCACATGGGCGCCGTGCAGCAGAGCACCCAGCGTCTTGAAGTGGTCAAGGTCGACGCCGAGCGCGGCCTGATCGCGATCAAGGGCGCCGTGCCGGGCGCGCCGGGTGGCGACGTCATCGTCCGTCCCTCGAGCAAGGCATAAGGAGAGATGACGATGGAACTCACCATCAACAACAGCAGCAAGACGCTGTCGGTCTCCGACGCGATCTTCGGCCGCGAGTTCAGCGAAGACCTGGTCCACCAGGTGGTCGTTGCCTACCGCAACGCCGGTCGCGCCGGCACCAAGGCGCAGAAGACCCGCGCCGAAGTCAACGGCACGACCAAGAAGTCGAAGAAGCAGAAGGGCGGCGGCGCGCGTCATGGCGCGCTGACGGCTCCGATCTTCGTCGGCGGCGGCGTGACCTTCGCGGCCAAGCCGCGCAGCTTCGCGCAGAAGGTCAACCGCAAGATGTATCGCGCCGCGATCGCCGCGATCCTTTCCGAGCTGAACCGCCAGGGCCGGATCACGGTCGTCGAGAGCTTCGATCTCGACGCTCCGAAGACCAAGGGCCTGATCGAGAAGCTGAAGGGTCTGTCGGTCGGCCAGCGTCCGCTGATCGTCACCGAAGACGCGACCGAGAACCTGTACCTCTCGGCCCGCAACCTGCCGTACGTCGAAGTGCGTGATGTCCAGGGCCTGGATCCGGTCGCCCTCGTCGGCGCCGACTCGGTCGTGTTCACCGCCGAGGCGGTCAAGAAGATCGAGGAGTGGCTGGCATGAACGACGCCAAGCTCTACAGCATCATCCGCGCGCCGCGCGTGTCCGAAAAGACCGCGCGCCTGCAGGAAGTTTCCAACCAATACGTCTTCGAAGTCTCGACGGAAGCTACCAAGGCCGACATCAAGGTCGCCGTGGAAAAGCTGTTCGACGTCAAGGTCGAGGCGGTCAACGTGGTCAACGTGAAGGGCAAGAACAAGGCCTTCCGTTTCCGCATGGGCCGTCGCGGCGACTGGCGCAAGGCGTACGTGAAGCTGGCCGAAGGCCAGTCGATCGACGTGATGGCCAAGGCCTGAGGAAAGATCCATGGCATTGATGACTTTCAAGCCCACTTCCGCCGGCCGCCGCAACGCGGTTCGCGTCGTGACGCCGGGCCTGCACAAGGGCGCGCCGCACGCGGCGCTGGTCGAAAAGCAGAGCAAGAGCGGCGGTCGTAACCACCACGGCCGCATCACCACCCGCCACATCGGCGGCGGTCACAAGCAGCACTACCGCATCATCGACTTCAAGCGCGACAAGGAAGGCATTCCGGCGCGCGTGGAGCGGATCGAATACGATCCCAACCGCACCGCGCACATCGCGCTGCTGTGCTACGTCGATGGCGAGCGCCGTTACATCATCGCCCCGAAGGGCCTGAAGGACGGCGACCAGGTGATCGCGGGCCGCGACGCCCCGATCCGCGTCGGCAACACGCTGCCGCTGACCAACATCCCGGTCGGCTCCACCGTGTGCTGCGTCGAAATGAAGCCGGGCAAGGGCGCCCAGCTGGCCCGCGCGGCCGGCGCCAGCGCCTACCTGGTGGCTCGCGAGCAGGGCTACGCCACGCTGCGTCTTCGCTCCGGCGAAATGCGCAAGGTGCCGGTCGAATGCCGCGCCACCATCGGCGAAGTCGGCAACGACGAGCACAACCTGGAGAAGCTCGGCAAGGCTGGCGCCAAGCGTTGGCGCGGCATCAAGCCGACCGTTCGCGGCGCGGCCATGAACCCCGTCGACCACCCGCACGGTGGCGGTGAGGCGAAGGCCGGCCAGGGCAACCCGCATCCGGTCACCCCGTGGGGTGTTCCGACCAAGGGTTACAAGACGCGCAAGAACAAGCGCACCACGCAATTCATCGTGCGCGATCGCAGGGGTTAATCGAACATGGCACGTTCACTGAAGAAGGGCCCGTTCGTCGACCATCATCTGATGAAGAAGGTCGAAACGGCGGGCAACAACAAGAAGCCGATCAAGACCTGGTCGCGCCGCTCGATGGTGCTGCCGGAGATGGTGGGCTTCACGATCGCCGTCCACAACGGCAAGAACCACATCCCGGTGCTGGTCAACGAGAACATGGTTGGCCACAAGCTTGGCGAATTCGCCCTGACCCGTACGTTCAAGGGTCACGGCGGCGACAAGAAGTCGGGCAAGTAAGGAGATGACCATGGAAGCGAAAGCCATCCTGCGCACCGCGCGCATCTCCCCGCAGAAGGCCCGCCTGGTCGCCGACCAGGTGCGCGGTCTGTCCGCCGAGCGCGCCGTCAACCTGCTGAAGTTCTCGGACAAGAAGGCTGCTGCACTGATCCGCAAGGTCGTGGAGTCCGCCATCGCCAACGCCGAGAACAACCAGGGCGCCGACGTCGACGATCTCAAGGTCAAGACCATCATGGTTGACGAGGGTCCCGCACTGAAGCGCTTCATGGCGCGTGCGAAGGGCCGCGGCACCCGCATCCTCAAGCGCACCAGCCACATCACTGTGGTTGTGGGCGCCGGCAAGTAAGGCGGAGTAGACAATGGGTCATAAAGTTCATCCGACCGGAATCCGCCTGGGCATCGCCAAGGATTGGAATTCCAAGTGGTTCGCCAACAAGAAGCAGTACGCCGAGTACCTGGCGGCTGACCTGAAGGTTCGCGAAATGCTGCGCAAGAAGCTGGCTCAGGCCGGCATCTCGAAGATCTTCATCGAGCGTCCGGCCAACAACGCCCGCGTCACGATCCACACCGCCCGTCCGGGCGTGGTGATCGGCAAGCGCGGCGAGGACATCGAGAAGCTGCGCAAGGAAGTCAGCGCGCTGATGGGCGTCCCGGCGCACATCAACGTGACCGAGGTCCGCAAGCCGGAACTCGACGCGCAGCTGGTCGCCGAGTCGATCGCGCAGCAGCTCGAGCGTCGCATCATGTTCCGCCGCGCGATGAAGCGCGCTGTCGGCAACGCGATGCGCCTCGGCGCCCTGGGCATCAAGGTCAACGTCGCCGGCCGTCTGAACGGCGCCGAGATCGCGCGTTCGGAGTGGTACCGCGAAGGCCGCGTGCCGCTGCACACCCTGCGCGCCGACATCGACTACGGCTTCGCCGAAGCCAAGACGACCTACGGCATCATCGGCATCAAGACCTGGATCTACAAGGGCGAAGTGTTCGACTTCTCCCAGGTCGGCCAGGAGAAGCAGGACGATTCGCCGCGCAGCGAGCGTGGTGACCGCGGCGATCGCGGTGATCGTAACGACCGCCCGGGCCGTCCTGCCCGCGAACAGAGGTAATCCGCCATGTTGCAACCCAAGCGAACCAAGTACCGCAAGGTACACAAGGGCCGCAATGAGGGCCTGAGCTGGAACGGCAACGCCGTCAGCTTCGGCGAATACGGCCTCAAGGCGACCGCTCACGGCCAGCTGACCGCGCGTCAGATCGAAGCGGCCCGCCGCTCGATCAGCCGTTACGTCAAGCGCGGCGGCAAGATGTGGATCCGCGTGTTCCCGGACAAGCCGATCACCAAGAAGCCGATCGAAGTCCGAATGGGCTCCGGTAAGGGCAACGTCGAGTACTGGGTCGCCCAGATCCAGCCCGGTCGAATGATTTACGAGATCGAAGGTGTGGCCGAAGACGTGGCGCGCGAAGCGTTCCGCCTGGCCGCCGCCAAGCTCTCGGTGACCACCACTTTCGTTACCCGGACGGTGCGCTAATGGAACTCAAGCAACTGCGCGAGAAGTCGGCCGACGAGCTCAAGGCTCACCTGGTCGAGCTGCACAAGGAGGGCTTCGCCCTCCGCATGCAGAAGGCCACCGGTCAGCTCGCTAAGACCCACGAGGCCCGCCGTGTTCGCCGCGAGATCGCTCGCGTGAACATGCTGCTGGGCGAGAAGAAGTAAGGATCCGCCATGACCGACAACAAGACAGAGAAGGCGCTGCGCACGGTTGAAGGCCGGGTCGTCAGCAACAAGATGGACAAGACCGTCACCGTGCTCGTCGAGCGCCAGGTCAAGCACGCGCTGTACGGCAAGTACATCCGTCGCTCGACCAAGCTCCACGCTCACGACGCCGAGAACGCCTGCAAGGAAGGCGATATCGTGCGCGTGAAGGAGATCGCTCCGCTGTCCAAGACCAAAAACTGGAGCGTGGTTGAGATCGTCAGCCGCGCGGCCGAATAAGAGGAGGGCTGAACCATGATCCAGATGCAAAGCTACCTCGACGTGGCCGACAACTCCGGTGCCAAGGAAGTGATGTGCATCAAGGTGCTCGGCGGCTCCAAGCGCCGTTACGCGCACATTGGCGACATCATCAAGGTCACCGTGAAGGACGCGATTCCGCGCGGCAAGGTCAAGAAGGGCGACGTCTACGACGCCGTCGTGGTCCGCACCCGCAAGGGCGTTCGCCGCCCGGACGGCTCGCTGATCCGCTTCGATGGCAACGCTGCGGTGTTGCTCAACAACAAGCATGAGCCGATCGGCACCCGTATCTTCGGGCCCGTGACTCGCGAGCTGCGCTCGGAGAAGTTCATGAAGATCGTTTCGCTCGCGCCCGAAGTGCTCTGAGCGGAGGAACTAGACCATGAACCGTATCAAGAAGGGCGATCAGGTGATCGTCACCGCCGGCAAGGACAAGGGCAAGAAGGGCGACGTGGTGCGCGTGCTCGGCGACAAGGTCGTCGTGGCGAACATCAACGTCGTCAAGCGCCACACCAAGCCGAACCCGCAGGCCAACCAGCCGGGCGGCGTGGTCGAGCGCGAAGCGCCGATCCACATTTCCAACGTCATGCTGTTCAACCCGGCCACCGGCAAGGGCGAACGCATCGGTTTCAAGGTGCTGGAGGATGGACGCAAACTGCGTGTGTTCCGCTCCAGCGGTGAGGCGGTCGACGCCTGAGGAATGCTGAAATGACCACCCGGCTCGAAGAGTTCTACAAGAAAGAAGTGGTTCCGGCGCTGACTGAAAAGTTCGGCTACAAGAACCCGATGGAAGTGCCGCGCCTCGTCAAGATCACGCTGAACATGGGCGTGGGCGAAGCCGCCACCAACAAGAAGATCCTGGAAAATGCCGTCGCCGACATGACCAAGATCGCCGGCCAGAAGCCGATCGTGACCAAGTCCCGCGTGTCGGTGGCTTCGTTCAAGATCCGCGACGGTTGGCCGATCGGCGCCAAGGTCACCCTGCGCCGCGCCAAGATGTACGAGTTCCTTGACCGCCTGGTCAACATCTCGTTGCCGCGCGTCCGCGACTTCCGCGGCGTGTCGGGCCGTTCGTTCGACGGCCGCGGCAACTACAACATGGGCGTGAAGGAACAGATCATCTTCCCGGAAATCGACTTCGACCAGGTCGACGCCCTGCGCGGCATGGACATCGCGATCACCACGACCGCGAAGACCGACGCCGAGGCCAAGGCCCTGCTCGAAGCCTTCCGCTTCCCGTTCCGCAACTGAGGCTAGGATTGAACAATGGCTAAGACCTCCATGGTCAACCGCGACCTCAAGCGGACCAAGCTGGTGAAGAAGTTCGCCGCCAAGCGCGAAGCGCTGAAGAAGATCATCTCCAGCGAATCGGCCTCGTACGAAGACAAGATGGACGCCGTGGTCAAGCTGCAGAAGCTGCCGCGCGACTCTTCGCCGAGCCGTCAGCGCAACCGCTGCGCCCTGTCGGGCCGCTCGCGTGGCGTGTACAGCAAGTTCGGCCTGGGCCGCAACAAGCTGCGCGAAGCCACCATGCGCGGCGACGTTCCGGGCCTGCGCAAGGCAAGCTGGTAAAAGTCTGTTATGCTTGCCGGCTCCCCGGGCTCCGGCCCGGGGACGGATCACCCAGCGCGGCCTCCGGGCCGCGCTGGCGTTGTTGTAACGCTGCAAACACAACTGAAATTCGCAATTCCGCGGATATCGGTGCTACTCATAGGTGACTTTTAATGAGCATGACTGATCCCATCGCCGACATGCTGGTCCGCATCAAGAATGCGGCCGCTGTGCGCAAGCAGACGGTGAAGATGCCGTCGTCCAAGGTGAAGGTGGCCATCGCCGCCGTGCTGAAGGACGAGGGCTACATCCTGGATTCGCGCGTCACCGAACTCGGTGGCGGCAAGTCCGAACTCGAAATCTCGCTGAAGTACTACGAAGGCAAGCCGGTGATCGAGCGCCTGGAGCGCTACTCCCGTTCGGGCCTGCGCCAGTACCGCGGCAAGGACGCGCTGCCCAAGGTCCTCGGCGGCCTCGGCGTGGCCATCATCTCCACCTCGAAGGGCATCATGACCGATGCGCAGGCGCGCCAGCAGGGCGTCGGCGGTGAAGTCCTGTGCTTCGTGGCCTAAGGGAGGAATAGACCCATGTCCCGAGTTGCCAAGAAGCCGATCGCCCTGCCGAAGGGCGTCGAAATCAACGTGCAGGCCGACGCCGTCGTCGCCAAGGGCCCGAAGGGCTCGCTGTCGATCGCCAAGCCCGCCGCCATCAACCTGAAGGTCGAGAACAACGAGGCGCTCTTCGTTACCGAAGACGCCGCGCTGATCCCGCTGACCGGCACCCTGCGCGCCATCCTCGCCAATATGGTGAAGGGCGTGTCGGAAGGCTTCGAGCGCAAGCTCGAGCTGGTCGGCGTCGGTTACCGCGCCTCGATGCAGGGCAAGGACCTGAGCCTGGCCCTGGGCTTCTCCCATCCGGTCGTGTTCAAGGCGCCGGAAGGCATCACGCTGGCCACCCCGACCCAGACCGAGATCCTGGTCCAGGGCGCGGACAAGCAGCGCGTCGGCGAAGTCGCCGCCAAGATTCGCGGTTTCCGTCCGCCGGAGCCCTATAAGGGCAAGGGCGTGAAGTACGCCGGCGAAGTCATCATCCGTAAGGAAGCCAAGAAGGCCTAACGGGTAGGGCGCCGGTCCCGGACCGGCCCCGAGACACCAAGCTTTCAGCTTTCGGAGACCAGATCATGAAGAAGAACATCGCTCGCCTGCGCCGCGCCAAGTCGACCCGCGCGCACATCCGTGAACTCGGCGTGCCGCGCCTGACCGTGCTGCGCACCGGCCAGCACCTGTACGCCCAGGTCTTCACCCACGACGGCTCGCGCGTCCTGGCTTCGGCCTCGACCGTGCAGGCCGAAGTCAAGGAAGGCCTGAAGAACGGCAAGAACGCCGACGCCGCGGCCAAGGTCGGCCAAGTCATCGCCGAGCGCGCCAAGGCCGCGGGCATCGAGAAGGTCGCGTTCGACCGCTCGGGCTACCGCTACCACGGCCGCATCAAGGCGCTGGCCGAAGCCGCCCGCGAAGGCGGCCTGCAGTTCTAAGGCTTGAAGGCGTGGGGGCTCGCCCCCACGCCTCAATGCATTCCCCGCCGGCCCGGGTCTTGGGTCGGGCGCCGCCGGGATTCGTGCCCCGACGGCGAAGCACCCGCTGCAGCTCACAACGATAAGCGGCCAAGCCGCAAATCCTTTCAACTACAGAGATATAGCAATGGCTAACGAACGTGAACCGCGGGGTCGCGATCGCGATCGCAACCGCGAAGAGATCGACGACGGCATGATCGAGAAGCTGATCGCGGTCAACCGCGTCAGCAAGACCGTCAAGGGCGGTCGCCAGTTCACCTTCACCGCGCTGACGGTGGTGGGCGACGGCAACGGCAAGGTCGGCTTCGGCTACGGCAAGGCGCGCGAAGTGCCGGTCGCGATCCAGAAGTCGATGGAATACGCCCGCAAGAGCATGTCCAACGTCGAGCTCAACAACGGCACCCTGTGGCACTCGGTCAAGGCCGGCCACGGCGCTGCTCGCGTGTTCATGCAGCCGGCTTCGGAAGGTACCGGCGTGATCGCCGGCGGCGCGATGCGCGCCGTGCTCGAAGCGGTCGGCGTCAAGAACGTGCTGGCCAAGGCCGTGGGTTCGCGCAACCCGATCAACCTGGTGCGCGCCACGCTCAAGGGCCTGACCGACATGCATTCGCCGGCCAAGATCGCGGCCAAGCGCGGCAAGAAGGTGGAGGAACTCCTCAATGGCTAAGAACGAAGCCGGTACCGGCACCGTCAAGGTGCGTCTGGTCAAGGGTCTGCGTGGCACCCAGTCGCGTCACCGCCTGTCGGTGAAGGCGCTGGGCCTGAACAAGCTCAACGATGTGCGTGAACTGAAGGACAGCCCGCAGGTGCGCGGTCTGATCAACAAGGTTCACTACCTCGTCCAGGTCGAGGAGTAATCAACATGCGTCTCAACACTCTCAAGCCGGCCGACGGCGCTCGTCAGGAGCGTACTCGCGTCGGTCGCGGCATCGGTTCGGGCCTGGGCAAGACCGCCGGTCGCGGTCACAAGGGTTCGTTCGCGCGCGCCGGCAAGGGCAAGATCAAGGCCGGTTTCGAAGGCGGCCAGATGCCCATGCAGCGTCGCCTGCCGAAGATCGGCTTCCGCTCCAAGCTGAAGAACGACACGGCCGAAGTGCTGCTGTACCAGCTGGACAAGCTCGAAGCCGGCGAGATCGATTTCGCCGCCCTCAAGGCCGCCAAGCTCGTTCCGAGCACGGCCAAGCAGGCCAAGATCGTCAAGAAGGGCGAGCTGACCAAGAAGTTCGTGCTCAAGGGCGTGCTGGCTACGGCCGGCGCCAAGGCCGCCGTCGAAGCGGCCGGCGGCAAGGTCGAGGAGTAAACGACGCATGGCGCGGAGCGGCAACGCGATGGCTGGCCTCGGTGGCGGGCTCGGTAAGTTCACCGAGCTGCGTCAACGTTTGCTGTTCGTGATCGGCGCTTTGATCGTCTACCGCATCGGCAGCTACATCCCGGTGCCGGGCGTCAACCCTCAGGCGATGGTCGAATTCATGTCGACCAAGCAGGGCACGATCGTGGACATGTTCAACATGTTCTCGGGCGGCGCCCTGCATCGCTTCAGCCTGTTCGCGCTGAACGTGATGCCGTACATCTCGGCGTCGATCATCGTCCAGCTGCTGGTGCAGATCGTGCCCAGCCTGAAGGCCATCCAGAAGGAAGGCGAGTCGGGCCGGCGCAAGATCAACCAGTGGTCGCGGATGGGCGCGATTCCGCTGGCGGTGTTCCAGGCCTGGGGCATCGCCGCCGGCCTGCAGTCCAGCATGGCGCCCAACGGCGTTCCGGTGGTGTACGCGCCGGGCATGGGCTTCATCCTGACCGCGGTGATCGCGCTGACCGCCGGCACCATGTTCCTGATGTGGCTGGGCGAGCAGATCACCGAGCGCGGCGTCGGCAACGGCGTTTCGCTGATCATCTTCGCCGGTATCGTCGCGGGCCTGCCCGCCGCGCTGCTGCAGATGTTCGAGCAGATCCGCAACGGCGACATGAGCGCGATCGCGGCCATCGCCGTGGTCCTGCTGGTGGTCGGTTTCACCTACCTGGTGGTGTTCGTCGAACGCGGCCAGCGCCGGATCACGGTCAACTACGCCCGGCGCCAGGGCGGGCGCAACGCCTACATGAACCAGGCGTCGTTCCTGCCGCTGAAGCTCAACATGGCGGGCGTGATCCCGGCGATCTTCGCCTCCAGCATCGTCATGTTCCCCGCCACCGCCGCGACCTGGTTCGCCCAGAACAACAGCGGCAGCGGCTTCTCCGGGTTCCTCCAGCGGCTCAGCCAATGGCTGAATCCGGGTGAACCCGTGCACATGATCCTGTATGCTGGTCTGATCATCGGCTTCGCGTTCTTCTACACGGCGCTGGTGTTCAACTCGCAGGAAACCGCCGACAACCTGAAGAAGTCGGGCGCGCTGATTCCGGGCATCCGCCCGGGCAAGGCGACGGCGGATTACGTCGACGGCGTGCTGACCCGCTTGACCGCGGCCGGCGCGATTTACTTGGTGATCGTCTGCCTCCTGCCGGAGGTCATGCGTACCCAACTGGGCACCTCGTTCTACTTCGGCGGCACTTCGCTGCTGATCGTGGTGGTCGTGGTGATGGATTTCATCGCTCAAATCCAGGCTCATCTGATGTCGCATCAGTACGAAAGCCTGTTGAAGAAAGCGAACTTGAAGGGCGGCTCGCGCGGCGGTCTCGCGCGCGGGTGAGTCAGGACCGGTTCGCGCGCCAGAGTAGCGCGCGGGGCTGAGGGGGGCAGGGCATCGCCTCGTTCAGCCAGTTCAGACTCGTCGCCGGAGCATGGGCACACTCCCCATGCCGGAGTTCCGTGGCGCCTCTGGTGCCGCGGGGCTTCCTATTAACCCGAGACCTAGATACAATTTCCAGTTCACTCCGCCAGGATTAATCCGTCCTGGCCGCCAAACCAGTTGGAGATCGCGTTATGGCGCGTATTGCGGGCGTCAATTTGCCTGCCCAGAAGCATGTCTGGGTCGGGCTGCAAAGCATCTACGGCATCGGCCGTACCCGTTCGAAGCAGATCTGCGAAACCGCAGGTGTGACCTCGACGACCAAGATCCGTGACCTGTCCGAGCCGGAAGTCGAGCGTCTGCGCGCCGAAGTCGGCAAGTTCGTGGTCGAAGGCGACCTTCGCCGCGAAATCGGCATCGCCATCAAGCGTCTGATGGACCTGGGCTGCTACCGCGGCCTGCGTCACCGTCGCGGCCTGCCGCTGCGCGGTCAGCGTACCCGGACCAATGCTCGCACCCGTAAGGGTCCGCGCAAGGCCATCAAGAAGTAAGGGGACCTAGACCATGGCCAAGCCGGCAGCTGCCAAGACCAAGAAGAAGATCAAGCGAGTCGTCACCGACGGCATCGCCCACGTCCACGCTTCTTTCAACAACACCATCATCACGATCACCGACCGCCAGGGCAACGCGCTGTCGTGGGCGACTTCGGGCGGCGCGGGTTTCCGCGGTTCGCGCAAGTCCACCCCGTTCGCCGCCCAGGTCGCCGCCGAAAAGGCCGGCCGTGCTGCGCTCGACTACGGCGTCAAGTCGCTGGAAGTCCGCATCAAGGGCCCGGGCCCGGGTCGTGAGTCCGCCGTTCGTTCGCTGAACAACGTCGGTTACAAGATCATCAACATCATCGACGTGACGCCGATCCCGCACAACGGGTGCCGTCCGCCGAAGAAGCGTCGCGTCTGAGGAGCTGAAGAACCATGGCTCGTTATATTGGCCCCACCTGTAAGCTCGCCCGTCGCGAAGGCGCCGACCTCGGCCTGAAGTCGTCCGCGCGCGCGCTCGACTCGAAGTGCAAGCTCGAGCAGAAGCCCGGCCAGCATGGCCCGACCGCCCGCAAGGGCAAGCTGTCCGACTACGCCACCCAGCTGCGCGAAAAGCAGAAGGTCAAGCGCATCTACGGTCTGCTGGAACGTCAGTTCCGCAACTACTACAAGAAGGCCTCGACCAAGAAGGGCAACACCGGCGAGAACCTGCTGCAGTTGCTGGAAACCCGTCTGGACAACGTCGTCTACCGCATGGGCTTCGCCGTCACCCGTCCGGCCGCCCGCCAGCTGGTCTCGCACCGCGGCGTCACGGTCAACGGCAAGTCGGTCAACCTGCCGTCGTACCAGGTCAAGGCCGGCGACGCGATCGCCCTTTCCGAACGCGCCCAGAAGCAGCTGCGCGTGCAGGAATCGCTGACCGTTTCCTCGCAGATGGACCTGTCGCCGTCGTGGGTCGAAGTCGACAGCAAGAAGTTCAGCGGCGTGTTCAAGGCTGTCCCGGATCGCGCGGACCTGCCGGCCGACATCAACGAAGCGCTGATCGTCGAGTTGTACAGCAAGTAATAGTGCAGGGCGCAGGCGGTTCCGCAACGGCACCGCCTCCGCCGGCAACCCAGGTCGGCGCGGCATACGCGCCGGCCGCTCCCTCGAACCGAGGGGGCTCCAAGAGCTAAAGCCTTCCGTCGCCCCCCGGCGGAGGTCATTGGAGACACCGAAACATGACGGTTACCGCCAACCAGGTACTGCGCCCGCGTGGTCCGCAGATCGAACGCCTCAACGGCAATCGCGCGAAAGTCGTGATCGAACCGTTGGAGCGCGGCTACGGCCACACGCTGGGCAACGCGCTGCGCCGCGTGCTGCTGTCTTCGATCCCGGGTTTCGCCATCACCGAGGTCGAAATCGACGGCGTGCTGCACGAGTACACCACGGTCGAAGGTCTGGAAGAGGACGTGCTCGAGGTTCTGCTGAACCTGAAGGACGTCGCCATCCGCATGCACACCGGCGAGTCCTCGACGCTGTCGCTGGCCAAGCAGGGCCCCGGCATCGTCACCGCCGGCGACATCAAGACCGACCACAACGTCGAAATCCTCAACACCGACCATGTGATCTGCCACCTGACCAAGGATACGGCGATCAACATGCGTCTGAAGATCGAGCGCGGCTTCGGCTACCAGCCGGCCGCTGCGCGTCGCCGTCCGGACGAAGAAACCCGCGCCATCGGCCGCCTGATGCTGGACGCCAGCTTCTCGCCGGTCCGTCGCGTCGCCTACGCCGTCGAAGCCGCGCGCGTGGAACAGCGCACCGACCTCGACAAGCTGGTGCTGGACATCGAAACCAACGGCACGATCGACGCCGAGGAAGCCGTGCGCACCGCCGCCGACATCCTCACCGACCAGCTGTCGGTGTTCGGCGACTTCACCCACCGCGACCGCGGTGCGCAGAAGCCGGCCACCAGCGGCATCGACCCGATCCTGCTGCGTCCGATCGACGACCTCGAGCTGACCGTGCGTTCGGCCAACTGCCTCAAGGCCGAGAGCATCTACTACGTCGGCGATCTGATCCAGAAGACCGAAGTCGAACTGCTCAAGACCCCGAACCTGGGCAAGAAGTCGCTCACCGAGATCAAGGAAGTGCTGGCTCAGCGCGGCCTGTCCCTCGGCATGAAGCTCGAGAACTGGCCGCCGGCCGGCATCGCTTCGCACGGGATGATGGGGTGAGTCCCGGCCTCGCTGCGCGGCACTGCCGCGCGGCCGGGGCGAACGCCCGGCGCGCTGCGCCGGGCCGGGGAACGACAGGAGTCCACGCCGAGGTCAGCCGAAGCGTGGATTCCCTGCCTCAGTAGCACCGCAACACCGCAACACGCACCACCGCCGACGGACCCAAGTCCGCGGCCCGCCGGTCAAGGAAGGCCGGTTCGGACCATCCGCAGTCCAATGCTCCAACGCCTGGATGGCGACAGCGAAGTCCAACCGTCCCAACATTCATCAGGAACCACAGTCATGCGCCACCAGAAAGCCGGTCGTAAGTTCAGCCGCACCAGCGCCCACCGCGATGCCATGTTCACCAACATGGCGGCCTCGCTGATCAAGCACGGCCTGATCCGCACCACCCTGCCCAAGGCCAAGGAACTGCGCCGCGTCGCCGAGCCGCTGATCACCCTGGCCAAGCAGGACGGCGTCGCCAACCGCCGCCTGGCCTTCTCGCGCCTGCGCGACAAGGAAGCCGTCGGCACCCTGTTCACCACCCTGGGCCCGCGCTACGCGAGCCGTCCGGGCGGCTACCTGCGCATCCTCAAGTGCGGTTTCCGCGCCGGCGACAACGCGCCGATGGCCTATGTCGAACTGGTGGACCGTCCGGAAGCGGCGGCCGAGTAATAACGTCCGCGCCGCAGCCGGCGCGACGAACAGCCAGCACACTGGGTCTCGGCCGCACGGCGGTCGGGGTCCTTGCGAGCGAGAACCCCGGCCGAAAGGTCGGGGTTTTTGCTTTCCGGCGACGGTTACGCCGGCAACGGTTACCGCAGTAAACGTCGCCAGCCGGTATGGTCGCAGCCACGCACGCAGGAGGTTTTCGGGAAGACGGTCGCGGGCCGCTTCGGTCCGCCATTTCGGGTCGCCGGACCCATCGTCGCAGGGCGGCAACTTTCGCGCCGCTGGCGCAGTCCATCTGGGCTGCGGCGCGACACAGCGTTTGCCCCGACTGATGCCGATCGGACATTGGCACGACCCGACCCCGACCCGTATGGTGTGTACATGAACCCTTTCAAAGCCTCCTTCCGCGTCCAGTTTCTGCTCGGTTTCCTGGCCTGTGCCGGGCTGCTGGGCTATGCCTTCTACCTCCAGCTCTATCAGCACCTGGAACCGTGCCCGCTGTGCATCTTCCAGCGCGTGGGCTTCTTCGCCCTGGGGCTGGTGTTCCTGCTCGGCGCGATCCACGGCCCGCGCAAACCCGGCGGCCGCCGTGCCTACGGCGTGCTGGCCCTGCTGGCCTCGCTCGGCGGCATCGCCGTGGCCGGCAACCACGTCCGCCTGCAGCACCTGCCGCCGGACCAGGTTCCGGCCTGCGGCCCGGGCCTGGACTACATGCTCGAGGCGATGCCGATCGCCGGGGTGATCCGCAAGGTCATGACCGGCTCGGGCGAATGCGCCGCCGTCGACTGGAGCTTCCTCGGCTTGGCGATGCCGGCCTGGAGCCTGATCTGCTTCATCGTGCTCGCGCTGTGGGCGGCCTATGCCGCGTTCCGCGGCCGTTGACCCGGATATAGCGTCACCCGTTTCGCCGCCACCCTTCCATCCACCCCCGACCCATCCCTCTCTCGCAAGTCCAACCGGAACCAAGGAAATGAGCGCCTCCGATCGCAGCAACCTCCGTGCCGTCAATCTGCCCGCCGACTGGAGCCCGACCTCCTGGCGCGAGCGCACCGCACTGCAGTTGCCGAACTATCCGGACGCGGCCGAGTTGGACGGCGCCCTGCAGGAACTGCGCCACCTGCCGCCGCTGGTGACCTCGTGGGAAATCCTGTCGCTGAAGCAGCAACTGGCCGAGGCGCAGGAGGGCAAGCGATTTTTGCTGCAGGGCGGGGATTGCGCCGAGAGCTTCGACCAGTGCAGCTCGGATGTGATCTCCAACCGGCTCAAGGTGCTGCTGCAGATGAGCCTGGTGCTGGTGCACGGCATGCGCAAGCCGGTGGTGCGGGTGGGCCGGTTCGCCGGCCAGTACGCCAAGCCGCGTTCGGCCGACACCGAAACCATCGACGGGGTGACTCTGCCGAGCTACCGCGGCGACATGGTCAACGGCCCGGCCTTCAACGAGACCGCGCGCAAGCCCGACCCGCGCCGGATGATCAAGGCGCATGCGCGTTCGGCGATGACGATGAACTTCGTCCGCGCGCTGATCGACGGCGGCTTCGCCGACTTGCACCACCCCGAGTACTGGAACCTGAGCTGGGTCGGCCACTCGCCGCTGGCCGACGAATACCGGCGCATGGTCAATGCGATCGGCGACGCGGTGCGCTTCATGGAGACCCTGTCCGGGTCGGAAGTGCACAACCTCAACCGGGTCGACTTCTACACCTCGCACGAAGCCCTGCTGTTGCCGTACGAGGAGTCGCTGACCCGGCAGGTGCCGCGCCATTGGGGCTGGTTCAACCTCAGCACCCATTACCCGTGGATCGGCATGCGCACCGCGGCGGTCGACGGCGCCCATGCCGAATACTTCCGCGGCATCCGCAACCCGATCGCGCTCAAGGTCGGCCCGTCGGTGACGCCGGACCAACTGCTGCGGACCGTCGACCTGCTCAATCCGGACGACGAGCCGGGCCGGTTGACCTTCATCCACCGGATGGGCGCCAGCCAGATCGCCGACAAGCTGCCGACCCTGCTCGAGGCGATGCGCCGCGACGGCCGCCGCGTGCTGTGGGTCTGCGACCCGATGCACGGCAACACCGAGAGCACCAGCAACGGCTACAAGACCCGCCGCTTCCGCAACATCCGCGCCGAGATCGAGACCGCGTTCGAGCTGCACGCCGCGGCCGGTACGCGCCTGGGCGGCGTGCACCTGGAGCTGACCGGCGAGGACGTCACCGAGTGCCTGGGCGGCGCGCGCGAGCTGACCGAAAGCGATCTGGAACGCGCCTACCGTTCCACCGTCGATCCGCGCCTGAACTACGAGCAGGCGCTGGAAGTGGCGATGCTGATCGTGCGCAAGCAGGCGCAGATCGCGGCGCCGGCGTAAGGTCGGGATTGGGGATGGGTTGGAGCGAGTGCGTGCGATCGTGTGCGGGGCGGGCTCTTGAATCAGCTACGCGGGGCGGGACGAAGCCGTTGTAGTGGGCGCCGGGGCGAGGCCGGTGTGGTTCGCGGCGGTTTTGCGGACCTTCGTCGCGGTTGGCGCGGCTTGTGTCGCAAGCGCGCCGTCGGGCGTCGCGAGGGGCGACTATCATGCGCCTCTTTCCATGGAGGAACGCGATGCGACGGTTTGCGATGATGACGTCCTGCCTGTTGGCCTGCGCCGCGCTCGCGGCCTGCGGCGGAGCCGGTAGCGACGATGCGGCGGCGCCCGCCGCCGAAAGCGCGGCCGATCGCGGCGATGCGGCCGCGGCGGCCGACGAGACCGAAGCCGCGGACGGCGACGAAGCGCAGGCCGTGCCGCAGTTTCCGGTGATTCCGGCCATCGTCGTGCCCGACATCGTCGGCGTCTCGCCGGCGCAGCGCGCGCTGGAGAGCTCGATCCAGGACGTGCTCGATCCGGTGGCCGGGATCGGCGTCAAGCCGGCGCGCTGCGATGCCGGCGGCCAGTTGCTGGCCGACGCCGGCCTGACCAGCGTGGACGCGCAAGGGCGCTGGACCCGCAACAGCGCCCACGGCGCGTTCCGGCTCGGCGCCGACGGCAGCGGCAGCGCCAACTACGAAGGCGGCCAGATCGTGGTCAACGCCGACGGCAGCGGTTCGATCAACGCTTCCTCGGGCAAGGCGCCGTCCGGCGGCGACGAGGACGACGAAGACGGCCCGGCCCGCGGTCCGATCGTCGAGGTGAAAGCGGACGGTTCGGGGAGCTACACCGGTCCCGCCGGCCAGATCGCGCTCGACGGCAAGGGCGGCGGCAGCTGGAACGACGAGCACAACCAGATCCGCAACAACGGCGATGGCAGCGGCAGTTGGAACGGCCCGCTCGGCCTGGTAGTGGTGAACAAGGACGGCTCCGGCACCTGGAACGGCCCCGACGAGATGGTGCGCAACCACGGCGACGGCACCGGCACCGTCGGTACGCCGGGCCGCAAGGTGAAGATGGCGCCGCTGGCGAAGTTGGCCCCGGCCGGCAAATTTCCGCCGCTGGCGAAGTTCTCGTTGCCGGGCGCGCCCTGCGGCTACGTGATCAGCTTGAGCGATCGGGTGCTGTTCGACTTCGACAAGTCCGACATCCGCGCCGATGCGGCGGACGTGCTGGATGCGCTGGCGAAGGCGCTGGCCAAGGTCAAGACCACCGGCCTGGAGATCCGCGGCCACACCGATTCCAAGGGCGCCGACGACTACAACCAGGCCCTGTCGGAGCGGCGCGCCCGCTCCGTGGTCGGCGCGCTGCAGCAGCGAGGCGCCGCCGCGGACGCCACGGCGAAGGGCTATGGCGAAACCCAGCCAGTGGCGCCCAACGAGGTCGCCGGCCAGGACGACCCGGCCGGCCGCCAGCTCAACCGGCGCGTCGAGATCTTCGTCAGGACTTGAGCCAGCGCACCGCTTGGCCGACTTTTACGGTTCATCTCTCTGTAGCCGTTGCTGTTCCCCCCTTTGAAGAAGGGGGGCTAGGGGGGATTTGCTTCGGCTCCCGTCTTGAACCGAGCAGAAGCAAATCCCCCGCGCTGCCGCTCTCTGGCTCGCATGCGACGACGCAAGGCGCGCGCCCCCTTTGCCGAAGGGAGCGATGTTGAAGGCGCCGCCGCGCAAGGGGCGATGCGGACGGCGTGGAAGGCGTCGCTTCTTAGGGCCTGCTGGCCGGGCAGGTGGGCTCTCGCCTTAGGGATTCACGCTCGCCGGATAGCGCGGCGCGCGCCGCGCGCGGGTGGCTTGTTCGAAGGCGTAGCCGAGCGAGAGCAGGCGCGCGTCGCTCCAGCGCGGGCCGATGAAGGCCAGGCCGACCGGCAGGCCCTGCGCTTCGCCCATCGGCACGCTCAGGCTGGGGTAGCCGGCGACCGCGGCGGCGCCCCAGCTGGCGCCGCCGAAGGCGTCGCCGTTGACCGGATCGGCCATGAACGCCGGTGTGGTGGCCGGGGCGATCAGCGCGTCCAGGCGGTGCTTCTTGAGCGCCGCATCGATGCCTTGCGCGCCGGCGAGCTGGCGCGCGCGGGCGGCAGCCTTGCGGTAGGCCGGCTCGCTCAGCGGGCCTTTCTTCGCCGCCTGCTCGAACAGCTCCTGGCCGAAGAACGGCAGCTCGCGCGCGGCCTGGGCGCGATTGAACGCGATCAGTTCGTCGAGCGTCTTGAACGGCGCGTCGCTGTCGCGCAGGTAACGCTGCAGGCCGTCCTTGAATTCGTACAACAGCACTTCGAACTCGGCCGCCTCCCACTTGCCCTGGGTCGGCAGGCGCACCTCGACCACGGTCGCGCCGGCCTCGCGCATCGCCCGCAGCGCGCGTTGCAACGCCGCGTCCTGGTCGGGGTGGCTGCGTACGCCGTGGTCGCGCAGCAGGCCCAGGCGCGCGCCGCGCAGGGCGTCGGCGTCGAGCGCGGCGAGGTAGTCCTGCGCGCGCTTGCCGGCGGCGGCACGGGCGAGGCCGTCGCTTCCCGCTTCGGCCGCGGTCAGGACGTTGAGCAACTGCGCCGCGTCGGCGACGCTGCGCGCCATCGGTCCGGCGCTGTCCTGGCTGTGCGAGATCGGGATGATGCCGGCGCGACTGACCAGGCCGACGCTGGGCTTGAAGCCGACCAGGCCGTTCATCGCCGCCGGGCACAGGATGCTGCCGTCGGTTTCGGTGCCGACCCCGACCGCGGCCAGGCTGGCGGCGATCGCCGCGCCGGTGCCGCTGCTGGAACCGCAGGCGCTGCGGTCCAGCGCGTAAGGGTTGCGGGTGAGGCCGCCGCGCGCGCTCCAGCCGGAGGTCGAGCGGGTGGAGCGGAAATTGGCCCACTCGCTGAGGTTGGTCTTGCCCAGGATCACCGCGCCGGCCGCGCGCAGCGCGACGACCAGCGGCGCGTCCTGGTTCGGCCGGTGTTCGGCCAGGGCCAGCGAGCCGGCCGAGTTGGCCATCGGCCGCGCGTCGATGTTGTCCTTGAGCAACACCGGGATGCCGTGCAGCGGCCCGCGCACGCGCCCGGCCTTGCGTTCGGCATCCAGCGCGCGCGCCTCGGCCAGCGCCTGCGGGTTGAGCTCGATCACCGCGTTGAGGCGCGGGCCGGCGTCGTCGAGCGCGGCGATGCGGGCCAGGTAAGCCTCGGTCAGGCGCGCGCTGCTGAGATCGCCGCCAGCCATGCGCGCGGCCAGGGTGGCCAGGTCGGCTTCGACGATGCGCTGCGGGTCGGCGGGCAGGCGGCCGGCGGGCGCGTCCGCGGCGGCGGGACGCTGCGCCGCCGGCGGCGCGCCGGCGCATGCGGCCAGGGCCAGGGCCGATGCCAGCGCCAAGGCGCGGTAGCGCAGGACGGCGGACGGAGCGGACATGGCATTCCCCCTGCGATGGCTCGACCGAGTATGCCCGCAGCCGGGCCGGTCGCGCTCAGGTCGCGCTGTCGCCAGGCTCGGCGCCGCCCTGCGCCGCGCGCAACGGGCGACGATAGACGAACGCCGGCGCCGGGGCCTGCGCTTCGCGTTCGGCCAGCGCGCGCACCCGGGCGTGGTCGGGCGAACGCTCGCAGACCGGGTCGAGGGTGTCGGCGCGGCCGCTGAGCGCCAAGGCCTGGCAGCGGCAACCGCCCCAGTCGCGTTCGCGATGCTCGCAGCCGCGGCAGGGTTCGGGCATCCAATCGGTGCCGCGGAAGCGGGCGAACGCCTCCGACTCGCGCCAGATCTCGCCCAGGCTGCGTTCGCGCACCGAGTCGAAATGCAGGCCGTCGATGGTCTCGGCGGCATGGCAGGGCAGCACCTTGCCTTCCGGGCTGACGTTGACGAAGCGCTGCGCCCAACCGCCCATGCAGGCCTTGGGCCGGCGCGCGTAGTAGTCGGGGGTGACGTAGTCGATGATCAGCCGCCCGCGCAGGCGTTCGCGCGCGGCCTCGACCGCGGCGGTCGCGGCCTCGAGCTGTTCGCGGCTCGGCATCAGCGCGGCGCGGTTGCGCAGGCCCCAGCCGTAGTACTGGGTGTGGGCGACTTCCAGCCGGCCGGCGCCGAGTTCCAGCGCCAGCTCGATCATCGCCGCGACGCGTCCGGCGTTGTGGCGGTGGATCACCGCATTGAGGGTCAGCGGCAAGTCCAGTTCGCGGCACCACTGCGCCAGGGCGAGCTTGCGCCGGTGCGCGCCCGGGTAGCCGGCGATGCGGTCGGCGCCGGTCGGCTCGCTGTCCTGCAGGCTCAGTTGCAGATGGTCGAGCCCGGCCTGCTGCAGGGCCTGCAGGCGCGGGCGGTCCAGGCCGATGCCGGAGGTGATCAGATTGGCGTACAGGCCCAGCGCGCGGGCGCGCGCGACCAGTTCGGCCAGATCCTTGCGCAGGGTCGGTTCGCCGCCGGAGAAATGCACCTGCAAAGCGCCCAGTTCGGCGGCCTGGTCGAGCACGCGCAGCCAGTCGGCGGTGGCCAGCTCCTCGCGCTGGCCGACCAGGCGCAGCGGATTGGAGCAGTAAGGGCAGGCCAGCGGGCAGCGGTGGGTGAGTTCCAGCAGCACCGCCAGCGGCGGCGCCGGCGCGCGTCGCGCGATCGCCTCCGGCGCCAGCGGCACGGCGTTCATGTCGCCGGCGCCAGCGCCAGCAGGCGGCGTTCGAGCAGGGTCGCGAACAACTCGCCGACGTCGGCGGCGACTTCGCCCGGTTCGGCTCCGTACTCGGCGGCCAGCGCGGCGACGATCGCGTCGACGGCGGTCGCGCCGTCGACGCGGGACAGCACGGCGTGGGCGATCTCGTCGAGCTCGACCACCCGCTCGGGCGCCAGCAGCACCCATTGATCGCGCGCGCGGTCGTGCTGCAGGCGCACCCCGGGCGGAAAGCGCGGCACCGCGTCCGGCGCCGGCGGCGGCAGCGTCGCGCTCATGCGCCCGGCTCCGACGGCAGCGCGTCCGCTCCGGTCCGATCCGGCACGAACGCGCCCGGCGGCGGCAGGCGCGGTTCGACGTAAGCGAAATGCAGCGCGTCGAGCATCGACCACAGCACCTCGCACTTGAAGCGCAGCGCGGCGCAGACCGCATCCTGCTGCTCGCGGCTGCGAGCGTGACGCAGCACGTAGTCGAGGGCGAAGTCGGCGTCCTGCGGCGCCTGGTGCAGGCGCGAGTCGAAATAGGCCAGTGCCTGTTTGGACACGAAGTCGTAGTTGGCCAGCATGCCGGCGACGCGCTGGCCGATGATGGTCGGCGCGAACAGCTCGGTCAGCGAGGAGGCGATCGCCTCCAGCAGGCTGCGCTCGCGCACGAACTGGATGTAGGCCTGGGCGGCGAAACGGGTCGTCGGCAGCAGCGCGCGCCCGGACTCGACCAGTTCGCGGTCCAGGCCCAGCGCATCGGTCAGGCGCAGCCAGCGGGCGATGCCGCCCTCGTCGGGGCCGTCGCCGTCGTGGTCGACGATGCGCTGGCGCCAGACCCGGCGCAGCTGGGGGTCTTCGATCCGGGCCAGCAGGGCCGCGTCCTTGAGCGGAATGCAGCGCTGGTACTCGTAGCGGTTCAGCGCCCAGGCCTGGACCTGTCCGCGGTCGAGGCGGCCGCCGTGGAGCAAGGCGTGGAAGGGGTGCCGGTCGTGGTAGCGCTCGGCGCCGATCGCGCGCAGCCGCGCTTCCAGTTCGGCCGCGCTCAGCACGCGCGCGGCGTCGGCATCGGTGCGGGCGTCGGTGGGGTCGGGCGGCGACGGGGCGGGGCGGGCGTTCACAGCTGGATCTCCATGCCGTCCTCGGCGACTTCCCAACCCTGCGCGCCGGCGTGGGCGCGCTCCGGCGAGGCGTCGTCGAGCAGGGGATTGGTGGTGTTGAGGTGCACGAACACCTTGCGCGCGACCGCCAGCCCGGCGAACGCGGCCAGGGTGCCATGCTCGCCGGCCACGCTCATGTGGCCCATGCGCGCGCCGGTCTTGCTGCCGACGCCGGCGCGGATCAGTTCGTCGTCGTGCCAGACGGTGCCGTCGAAGAACACCAGCGCGGCGCCGCGCACGCGTTCGCGCAGGGTGTCGGTCATCGCCGCGCAGCCGGGAATGTAGTAGCAACGCTCGCGGCCGTCGTCGATTTCCAGGCCCAGGGTGTGTTCGGCGTCGCCGGCCAGGTCCTCGACCCGCGACTCCATGAACAAGGGCACCTTGCCGGGCACGGCGAAGGCGGTCACGCGCAGGCCGAGCGGAGCCTCGAGCCCGTCGATGTCCTGCGGCGCGTCCAGCGCCAGCGCGCGGCGGCGCACGTAGGCCGGGTCCAGGGCGTCGAAGATCGGGTTGTCGCGCAGCAACTGATGCACGCGCGCGCTGGCCCACAGGTCGAAGCGCTGGCGTTCGCGCATCGACAGCAGGCCGGCGATGTGGTCGATTTCGCCGCTGCTCAGCAGCACCGCCTCGATCGGCGAATGGCGCAGGCCCCGGCGCGGCCACAGCTGCGGCGCGGCCAGCACCTGCTGGCGGAAATCCGGCGAGGCGTTGATCAGCAGCCAGCGTTCGCCGTCGGCGCTGACCGCCACGCTGGCCTGGGTGCGGCGCTTATGCCCCGGCGCCTGGCGCCAGGCCTGGCGGCTGCCGGGGGTGTTGCAGTTCCACTGCGGATAGCCGCCTCCGGCCGCCGCTCCGAGCACGACGATGCGCATCAGCGCCCGCCCGGACTATCGGTATCGGGCCTCGCGCGCGTCGCGGCGGCGGAAGCGGACATGCTCAGAACAGATCGCCGGACGAGTACGAGTTGATTTCGCAGCCGACCGAGATCTCGCGGATCTGAGGCTTGGACCAGGTCTTCATGAGCGTTCCTCGTTGGGGAGTGGGACGGTCGCGGCGCATCGGCCGCGACTTGCCGAAGATACACCGCGGCCCGCGGCCGCGCCTGTGATTGGCGACCGAATCGCGGCCCGGCGAGCGGGCGCAGACGGCGGTCGCGGCGCGCTCAGCGACGCCGTTTGGCCAAGTCGCGGGCGAGAACCCAGACCACGATCACGTTGATCGCCAGCACCGCCACCGACAGCCAGCCCGGATGCCGCCACAGCGCGTACAGGTCGACCGGCAGGTACAGCGCCGCGCCGATGCAGCCCAGCCACGAGGCCCAGGCGCGCGCGCGCCACAGGCCCCAGGCCTCGAGCAGGCGCAGCAGGCCGTAGGCCAGCGCGATCGCCGCGGCCAGATGCACCGAGTCCGGGTCGATGCCGCGCGCCAGCCAGGCCAGCGCGCCGTGCGCGGGATCCAGGTGGAAGCGTGCGATCAGTTCTTCGATCCAGCGCTGCAGCGGCGCCGGGCCGAGCAGTTCCAGGCCGCTGGCCGCCGACAGCGCCAGCACGCCCTTGGCCGCTTCCAGCGCGGCGATCGCGTGCAGGCCGCGGTGCGCCGCGGGCGCGGGGTCGTAGCCGGGGTACGCGTTCATCGCGCGGCGCGGCGATGGGCCCGGATCGGGCCGGTCGGAACCAGGAGACGCATGCGGGCGGTGATCCTCAAGGCGCGGAGAGGGCGCGGACGGGGCGAGGACCGCAACGCGGGCGCGGCCCGCGTCGGACGCCTTGCCTCTCCCGGCGAGCGGGAGAGCAAGGACATGGGGATGCGGCGGCGCGCTTCAAGCGGGCCGCCGCGGCGGCGCATCAGGCGGCGCGCGAAGCGCGCTTGCGGTCGCTTTCGGTGAGGAACTTCTTGCGCAGGCGGATTTCCTTCGGGGTGACTTCGACCAGCTCGTCGTCCTCGATGAAGTCCAGCGCCTGTTCCAGGGTGTACTTGATGGCCGGGGTCAGCTTGATCGCATCGTCCTTGCCCGAAGCGCGCATGTTGGTCAGCGGCTTGGTCTTGATCGCGTTGACGGTCAGATCGTTGTCCTTGGAGTGGATGCCGATCAGCTGGCCTTCGTACACGTTGTCGCCTTCGGCGGCGAACAGGCGGCCGCGCTCTTCCAGCGGTCCCAGCGCATAGGCCGGCGTGGCGCCGGCGGCGTTGGCGATCATCACGCCGTTCGGGCGCTTGGCGATCGCGCCGGTTTCCTTCGGGCCGTAATGGTCGAACACGTGGAACAGCAGGCCCGAGCCCTGGGTCAGGGTGCGGAACTCGTTCTGGAAGCCGATCAGGCCGCGCGCCGGGATCTCGTAGTCCAGGCGCACGCGGCCCTTGCCGTCGGGTTCCATGTTCTTCAGCTGGGCCTTGCGGATGCCCAGCTTCTCCATCACGCCGCCCTGGTGCTGCTCTTCGATGTCGACCACCAGCTGCTCGATCGGCTCCATCAGCTGGCCGTCGATTTCCTTGATGATCACTTCCGGACGCGACACGGCCAGTTCGAAGCCTTCGCGGCGCATGTTCTCGATCAGCACCGACAGGTGCAGCTCGCCGCGGCCGGAGACCAGGAACTTGTCCGGGTCGGAACCTTCCTCGACCTTCAGCGCGACGTTGTGCAGGGTCTCGCGCTCCAGGCGCTCGCGCAGCTGGCGGCTGGTGAGGAACTTGCCGCCGCTGTATTCCTTGTGGCCGGCGAACGGCGAGTTGTTGACCTGGAAGGTCATGCTGATGGTCGGCTCGTCGACGGTCAGCGCGGGCAGCGCTTCCGGCGCGTCGAGCGCGCAGACGGTGTCGGAGATCGACAGGTCGGTGACGCCCGCGATGGCGACGATGTCGCCGGCGCCGGCTTCCTCGGTCTCGATGCGCTCCAGGCCCATGAAGCCCAGCACCTGCACGATCTTGCCCTGGCGCTTCTTGCCTTCGCGATCGATGACGCTGACCGGCATGTTCTTCTTGACCTTGCCGCGCTGGATGCGGCCGATGCCGATCAGGCCGACGAAGTTGCTGTAGTCCAGCTGGCTGATGCGCATCTGGAACGGGCCGTCCTCGTCCACCTGCGGCGGCGCGACGTGCTTCATGATCGCTTCGTACAGCGGGGTCATGTCGCCCGAGCGCGCGGCGTCGTCGAGGCTGGCGTAACCGTGCAGCGCCGAGGCGTAGACGATCGGGAAGTCGAGCTGCTCGTTGGTGGCGCCGAGCTTGTCGAACAGGTCGAACACCTGGTCGATGACCCAGTCCGGACGCGCGCCCGGGCGGTCGATCTTGTTGACCACCACGATCGGCTTGAAGCCCATCGCGAAGGCCTTCTGGGTGACGAAGCGGGTCTGCGGCATCGGGCCGTCCATCGCATCGACCAGGATCAGCACCGAGTCGACCATCGACAGCACGCGCTCGACCTCGCCGCCGAAGTCGGCGTGGCCCGGGGTGTCGACGATGTTGATCCGGTTGCCCTGCCAAGTGATGGCGGTGTTCTTGGCCAGGATGGTGATGCCGCGTTCCTTTTCCTGGTCGTTGCTGTCCATCGCGCGCTCGGCCAGCACCGTGCGTTCGGACAGGGTGCCCGACTGCTTCAACAGGCAGTCGACGAGGGTGGTCTTGCCATGGTCGACGTGGGCGACGATGGCGATATTGCGCAGGCGATCGATGGACATGCGAGGGGACGCCGCGAGGCGCTATAGCTGAGGAAGGTAGCCGATCATTATAGCCGGCAACGGTGACCGCTCGCTCAATGCGGCGGCATCGGCAACCGAAAAGGGGCTCGTTCGGGTGGTTTCGGCGGCCCGGGCGACCGGAATCGGGGGAGATGGAGCGGGACGGGCTTCGGGACGCCACCCGGGAGGGGGCGGAACAGGGCAGGGCAAGGGCGAAGCAAAGCAAAGGCGAAGCAAAGCAAAGCAAAGCAAATCCTCCCCCTGGCCCCCTTTTTCAAAGGCGGAACGGCCGATTCAGGATCGATTCGATTCGGGGGCAATCAAAGGGGCGATTCAGAGGAGGGGATTCAGAGGGGGATTCAGAGGGGGATTCAGAGGGGGCGGCGGCCGAAGCGGCTGCGAGCTCGGCTCAGGCGCGGAAAACATGCCCCCTTCGCAAAGGGGGCGGCGCCCTGCGCGGGCCGGATGCCCGCCGATGGCCGCATTGGCGCGGGGGATTGGCTGTTGATCCTGCGTCTTGGAGCCACCGCGCCGGCGCGCCGGGCGTGTGCGGCCTGGTCGGCGCAGCGTTCGCTGCCGAACCGGCCCGCCCCGGCCCCGCCCGGATCGAGCCGGGCCGAGCCATCCCATCCGACCTGTCCAGCGCCCGAGCAGCCCGGTCCCGGCATCGGGGTATGCTATGCGGCTCCCTCACCGTAGCCGAGCCCGGACCATGAGCCTGATCGCCAATTTCGACACCGACCGCGGCACCATCCGCGTCGAACTCGCCGCCGACAAGGCGCCGCTGACCGTCGCCAACTTCGTCAACCTGGCCCAGCGCGGCTTCTACGACGGCCTGAACTTCCACCGTGTCATCCCCAACTTCATGATCCAGGGCGGCTGCCCGCAGGGCACCGGCACCGGCGGCCCGGGCTACCGCTTCGAGGACGAGACCCGCAACGGCCTGACCCACCAGCGCGGCGTGCTGTCGATGGCCAACGCCGGCCCGGGCACCAACGGCAGCCAGTTCTTCATCACCCACATCGTCT
Source organism: Lysobacter sp. Soil_C_15 (assembly GCF_057657315.1). Classification (NCBI taxonomy): domain Bacteria; kingdom Pseudomonadati; phylum Pseudomonadota; class Gammaproteobacteria; order Lysobacterales; family Lysobacteraceae; genus Lysobacter; species Lysobacter sp. Soil_C_15. The sequence goes on along the minus strand of NZ_JBDGIR010000004.1, from coordinate 438,862 downwards.
GCGACTGGCTGGACGGCAAGCACACCGTGTTCGGCAAGGTCCTGGAAGGCCTGGACGTGGTCGACGCGGTCAAGCAGGGCGACAAGATCAAGTCGGTCAAGATCGAGGGCGATGCCGCCGCCGCGCTGGCCGCCAAGGCCGACCGCGTCGCCGAGTGGAACAAGATCCTGTCGGCCTGACAACTCGCGCCGAAGCATCGCCGTAGCCGCGCATGGCCCGGGAGCGATCCCGGGCCGTGCGCGTTTGCGGGCGCCGGCTCGCGCCGCGTCCGTCGGCGCCCGCCGATCCGCCCGCCACGACCGGCACACGCACGCGCCCGGCCGCGCACCGACCGCCACTCCGGCCGTTCCGGCCGGCCTGCGGCGCTGGGATCGGCCTTGTTCCGCGCGTGTCCGCACGCCGCCGCACGGGCATCGCCGCGCGGCCCGCGGCGAGCGCTGTGCTACCATTTTGCGGCTCGATCCGGCGGTTTCGCAGCCTTCGGGAACCCCGTCGCGCACCTCTCCCGCACGTTCCCGACGTACCCGACCCCACGAGGTTTTTACGATGCCCCAGCTCGCCCGGCGCATCGGTCGCGCCAAGCCCAGCGCGATCATGCAGGTTGCCGAAAAGGCCAAGCGGCTCAAGGCCGAAGGCCGCGACATCATCAGCTTCTCGATCGGCGTTCCCAACTTCCTGCCCGGCGAGCACGTCTACGCCGCGGTGCGCGAAGCGCTCGCCAAAGACAGCGGCCAGTACGGCAGCAACCGCGGCGCCGACGCGCTGCTGGATGCCTTCATCGAGCACATGGGCAAGATCGGCCTGACCGGCTACGGCCGGGTCAACTGCGCCACCGGCATCGGCGCCAAGCACGTGATCTACAACATCGCCGAAGCGCTGCTCGACGAAGGCGACACGATCGCGTTCCCGACCCCGTACTGGACCAGCTATCTCGACATCGCCGAGATCGTCAACGCCAAGATCGACCTGCTGCCGTGCCCGGCCTCGCAGGACTACAAGCTCACCCCGCAGCAGCTCGACGCCGCGCTGGCGAAGAAGCCCAAGGTGTTCTTGTTCAACAACCCCTCGAACCCGACCGGCATGGTCTATTCGAAGGAAGAAATCGACGCGCTGGCCGACGTCGTGGCCAAGCATCCGGATACCTGGATCATCACCGACGACATCTACAACCGGATGGTGTTCGACGGCCTGGGCTACCACAACTTCGTCCACGCCCGTCCGGAATTGCGCGACCGGGTGATCTTCATCGACTCGCTGTCCAAGACCTACGGCATGCCGGGTTGGCGCGTGGGCTTCATGGCCGGGCCGGAATCGGTCGCCCAGGCCGTGACCACGATGAACTCCAACCACATCACCAACGTGCCGGAGATCGTTACCGCCGCCGCGGTGGCCGCGCTGGCCGGCCCGCAGGACGTGCCGACCCAGAAGTGCGCCGAGTTCCAGGCCAAGCGCGACCAGGTCATGGCGGTGATGAACGCCATCCCGGGCGTGATCTGCCCGCGTCCGCAGGGCGCGTTCTACGTGTTCCCCGACATCAGCGTCGCGTTCGGCAAGACCCACCAGCCCAGCGGCCTGAAGATCGGCAACGACATGGACCTGTGCAACGCGCTGCTGGAAACCAAGGGTGTGGCCTGCGTGCCGGGCTCGGCGTTCGGCGAACCGCGCGCGCTGCGCATCAGCTACACCTGTCCGACCCCGCAGCTGGCCCCGGGCCTGCAGCGCTTCCAGGAATTCTTCGCCGAGCTCGCCTGAGCCCGGCAAGAACTTCCAGGCCGCCCCAGACGATTCGGAGAAAGGAAGCCCATGCGTGTCACCACCGTGCTCTGGATCGCTCTGGCGGCCGCCGTCGGCATCGGCGGCGCCAAGGCGCTCAAGTCCGGCAGCCTGGCCGGGCTGTTCTCCTCGCGCCCGGCCGAACTGCTGCCGGACGATCCGCGCCGCAGCACCGGCGACAAGCGCATCGTCATGCTCGCCGCGCAGTGGTGCGGCTACTGCGAGAAGCTGCGCAAGGACTTCGAGCTGGCCGATGTGCGCTACCGCATCATCGACATCGACACCGCCGAGGGCCAGCGCGCGATGAGCGCGGTCGGCGCGCGCGGCGTGCCGGTGACCATCGTCGGCCAGGACATCGTCTACGGCTACAACATGGACGAGATCAAGCAGCGGCTGGAGCCGCTGGGCTACCGCCTGTAAGCGCGGCCGCTTCGTCCCCCCGTTCGCGGGCCGCGCGCCCGCATCCGTTCAACCTGCGATCCCATCTGCGATCCAATAGCGAAGGAAACACCCCATGAAGACTCCCGTCCGCGTTGCCGTCACCGGTGCTGCCGGCCAGATCGGCTATGCCCTGCTGTTCCGCATCGCTTCCGGCGAAATGCTCGGCAAGGACCAGCCGGTCATCCTGCAGATGCTGGAACTGCCGCTGGAGAAGGCCCAGGCCGCGCTCAAGGGCGTGATGATGGAGCTGGAAGACTGCGCTTTCCCGCTGCTGGCCGGCATGGTCGGCACCGACGATCCCAAGGTCGCGTTCAAGGACGCCGACTACGCCCTGCTGGTCGGCGCGATGCCGCGCGGCCCGGGCATGGAGCGCAAGGACCTGCTGCTGAAGAACGCCGAGATCTTCACCGTGCAGGGCAAGGCCCTGAACGAGGTCGCCTCGCGCAACGTCAAGGTGCTGGTGGTCGGCAACCCGGCCAACACCAACGCCTACATCGCCATGAAGTCGGCGCCGGACCTGCCGGCCAAGAACTTCACCGCCATGCTGCGCCTGGACCACAACCGCGCGCTGTCGCAGCTGGCCGCCAAGGCCGGCGTCGCCGTCGCCGACATCAAGAACATGGTGGTGTGGGGCAACCACAGCCCGACCATGTACCCGGACTACCGCTTCGCCACCGTCGGCGGCCAGTCGCTTAAGGACAAGATCAACGACGCCGACTGGAACGCCAACACCTTCATCCCGGTGGTCGGCAAGCGCGGCGCGGCGATCATCGAAGCGCGCGGCCTGTCCTCGGCCGCGTCGGCCGCCAACGCCGCCATCGACCACATGCGCGACTGGGCCCTGGGCAGCAACGGCGAGTGGGTGACCATGGGCGTGCCGTCCGACGGCAGCTACGGCATTCCGGAAGGCGTGATGTACGGCGTGCCGGTGATCACCGCCAACGGCGAATACACCCGCGTCGAAGGCCTGGACGTCGACGCGTTCAGCCGCGCCGCGATGGACAAGACCCTGGCCGAGCTGGAAGAAGAGCGCGCCGGCGTCGCCCACCTGCTGGGCTGATCCGCGCTGCTCGCAAGACCCGGAACGGGGCGGCTGCGGCCGCCCCGTTTCGTTTCCGCCGCCGCCCGCGCCGGCGCGGCGGAACACTGCGCCGCCGCGAGCCGGCCGGAGCGTGTAGGATCGGTTCCGCTCCGACCGCCGGGAGCGCCCGGGACCGCCCATGAGCGACGCGCTGCGCCTGTTGATCGCCGACGACCATCCGATGTTCCGGGCGGCGCTGCGGCACGCGCTGGGCGAGGTGTTGCCGGGCGCCGCGATCGTCGAGGTCGCCAGCCAGAGCGCGCTGGAAGCGGCGATCGCCGGCGGCGAGGCCTTCGACCTGGCCATGCTCGACCTGATGATGCCGGGCGCGATGGGCTTCTCCTCGCTGGTGTTCGCGCGCGGCCAGCGTCCGGAGTTGCCGGTGGTGATCATCTCCTCCAACGAACACCCGCGCACGATCCGCCGCGCGCAGCAGTTCGGCGCGTCCGGCTTCGTGCCCAAGTCGGCCCCGGCCAGCGTGCTCGGCGAAGCGGTGACCGCGGTGCTGGCCGGCAAGGTCTGGTTTCCGCCGCTGCAGGCCGAGCGCGACGAAGGCGACGCCCAGCTCGCCGACCGCCTGGCCCAGTTGACCCCGCAGCAGTTGCGGGTGCTGATGCGCCTGGCCGACGGCCTGCTCAACAAGCAGATCGCCTACGAACTGTCGCTGGCCGAGAACACGGTCAAGATCCACGTCACCGCGATCCTGCGCAAACTCGGCTGCCACTCGCGCACCCAGGCCGCGGTGCTGGTCAAGGGCCTTTCGCTGGAAGAAGACGCCAGCGGCCTGCACGATCAGGCCAACGGCCTGCGTTAGCTATCCGTGCCGTTCCCCCCTTTGAAAAAGGGGGGCAGGGGGGATTTGCTTTTGGCTTTGTCGAAACGCAAAGCCAAAGCCAAAGCCAAAGCAAATCCCCCACGCCATTGCGCCCACGCCCAGACTTCGTGCCGGCGCAGGGCGCAGCCCCCCTTTTTCAAAGGGGGCGAGTTATCGCGCTCGCGAAGCGAAGTGCCGCGGCCTGCAGCCCCGTACTTGCCGCTGCGCTACTGGGATCGACGCTTGAGGCGAGTTCCCCCCTTTGAAAAAGGGGGGGGGCTAGGGGGGATTTGCTTCGGCTTTGTCGAAACGCAAAGCCAAAGCAAATCCCCCACGCCATTGCGCCCACGCCCAGACTTCGTGCCGGCGCAGGGCGCAGCCCCCCTTTTTCAAAGGGGGCGAGTTATCGCGCTCGCGAAGCGAAGTGCCGCGGCCTGCCGTCCCGCACTTGCCGCTGCGCTACTGGGATCGATGCTTGACGCGAGTTCCCCCCTTTGAAAAAGGGGGGCTAGGGGGGATTCGCTCTTGCTCCTCGCCCAGTACGCCACCGCCTCCCGGCCGCTTCATTCCCCTCGCGCGAGCAAGCGCATCGCCAGCGCGCGCAGCGCCGCCGGCTTGAGCGGTTTGGGCAGGAAGTGCCAGCCGCGCTCGAGCGCGCGCGGGCGCAGGCCGGGGTCGGCGTCGGCCGACATCAGCACCAGCGGCGGCAGCCCCTGCCACAGCGCTTGCAGTTGCGTGGCCAGTTCGAAGCCGGTGCGGTCGCCGAGCCGGTAATCGAGCAGCAGCAGCTCCGGCATCGGCGCATCGGCGGCCAGGGCCACGGCTTGCGCCGCGCTGCCCGCGCTCTCGATCGCGCAGCCCCAGTCGGCCAGCAAGCCCTGCGCGGCCAAGCGCGAGGGCGGGTCGTCGTCGACCACCCAGACGCGGCGGCCGCGCAGTATCGGGTCGTGCTCGGTGTCCGCGGGCGCGGGCTGTGCCGGTGCCGATGCCGGCAGGGACGGCACGACCTCCGCCTGGCGCGCATAAGGCACCTCGACCGAGAACACGCTGCCGCGCCCGGGCCAGGAGCGCACCGCGATGCGATGGCCGAGCAACTGCGCGACCCGGCGCACGATCGCCAGGCCCAGGCCGGCGCCGCGCGCCGGCGCCTCGACGCCGACGTCCAGGCGCTGGAACTCCTCGAAGATCAGTTCGCGCTTGGCCTCGGGGATGCCCGGTCCGGTGTCCCAGACCTCGATCCGCACGCCCTCGCGCAAGCGCCGCGCGCCGAGCACGATGCGGCCCGCGCGCGGAGTGAATTGCAAGGCGTTGGAGAGAAAGTTCTGCACGATCCGGCGCAGCAGCACTTCGTCGCTGTCGACCGTCGCGCCGCTGGCGATGCAGTGCAGGCGCAGGCCGCGAGATTCGGCCAGGATGCGGAACTGGCCCTCGATCGCGTCGAACACCCGCGCCAGCGGCAGCGCGCCGCGACGCACTTCCAGCGCGCCCGATTCCAGCCGCGAGATGTCGAGCAGGCTGGACAGGATGTCGTCCTGCGCGGTCAGCGCGGCTTCGATCCGGTCGGTCAGTTCGCGGCTGTCCGCATCGACCCGCCGGCGCAGCGAGGACAGATACATCCGTGCCGCGTTCAAGGGTTGCAGCAGGTCGTGCACCGCCGCGGCGACGAAGCGGGTCTTGTAGCGATTGGCGCGCTCGGCTTCGCCCTTGGCCGTTTGCAGGTCGCTGGTGCGCTGCTCGATGCCGCGTTCCAGGCTGTCGGCGAGGCTGCGCAGGTCGCGCGCGGCCTGCTTGTAGGCGGTGATGTCGGCATAGCTGGTGACGAAGCCGCCGTCGGGCATCGGGTTGCCGCGGATCTCGATCACCGTGCCGTCGGGGCGTTCGCGTTCGTGCAGATACGGCTGGCCGCGCTGCAAATGCTCGAGCCGGCGCCGGATCGCGTCCTCGGGATCGGGGCCGAGCAGGCCGCGGCGGGCGTTGTAGCGGATCAGGTCCTCGATCGGCCGGCCGATCTGCAGCAACTCGGGCGGGTAGCGGAACAGCTCGGCGTAGCGCCGGTTCCAGGCCACCAGGCGCAGCTCCGAGTCGACCACGCTGATGCCTTGCGGCAGATGCTCCAGGCTCTGGCTTTCGCCCGGTCCGGCCTGGTGCGCGGCCTGGACCACGCCGTCGCGCGCGTTGCGCAGCGCTTCGGCGTGCAGCTCGACCATCTTCTCCAGTTCCTGCCGGCTGCGCAGGCGCAGCGCGGCGATGCGGTTGCGCTGCAGGATCAGCAGCGCGACCGAGACCAGCAGCAGCCAGGCGCCGGCGGCGACGCCGCGCGCGATCCAGGCGGTGCGCAGGCTCGGCGTGGTGTCGCGCAGCAGGTGCAGGGTCCAGCGCTCGCGCGGCAGGTGCAGCGATTGCCACAGCACCGGCTCGCGCATCGCCGGGTCGCGCAGCCGCACCACCCGCGCGCCGTCGCCGACTTCGCGCTGGACCCGGAACCGCGCCGGCAGCAGGCGCTGGCCCTGGTACTGCCGGGTCAGGCGCAGTTCGCGCTGCTGCGCCGCGCTCTGCGGCGCCAGCACGCGATAGCGCCACTGCGGCTGCGCGCTGAGAAACACCACGCCGTTGGCGTCGCTGAGCAGGACCAGGTCGCCGCGTCCGCTCCAGTCCGAGCGGATGTCTTCCAGCTCGACCTTGACCGCGACCGCGCCGACCGCGCCGCCGCGCTCGTCGTGGATCGCGCGGGCGATGAAGTGCCCGGGCACGTGGGTGGTGACGCCGATGGCGTAGAACTCGCCGGCGCCGTGGGCCATCGCGCGCTGGAAATACGGGCGGAACGCGTAGGAGTGGCCGACGTTGCTGTTGGCCAGGTTCCAGTTGCTGGCGGCGATGCCGATGCCGGCGGCGTCGATCAGGGTCAGGGTGCTGGTGCGGTTGGCGAAATTGAGCTGGACCAGGCGCTCGTTGGCGCGTTGGCGCTGGGCGCGATCGTTCGGGTTGGCCAGGGTCGCGCGCAGCTGCGGGTCCAGCGACAGCACCGCCGGCATGATCCGGTAGCGGTCGATATGCTGCTCGATCACCTGCGCCCGCTGCCCGAGCAGGGCGCGCGCCTCGCCGGCCTGGCGCAGCAGCGCCTGCGCATACGCCACCCGCCCGGCGAGCAGCGCCGACAGCAGCGCGCCGGCCACGATCAGAACCAGCCATAGGGTGTTGCGGAGTTGGCGGGGATGGTTGAGCACGGGGCGGGGTTCGGGACTCGGGACTCGGGACTCGCGGAGCGGGTTTGCGGTGTCTGGCAGCTTACTCGCCCGGGCCGGAGATGCCTGTTGCCGTGAGCCCCACGATTCTCAACATCGATCCCGAGTCCCGAGTCCCGAGTCCCGAGTCCCGAGTCCCGAGTCCCGAGTCCCGACGCCGGAGCCTCAGAACTGCAGCTGCGCCCGCATCTCCAGCACCTCCGGATCGGCCGACAGCAGGCCCTTGTCGGCCTTCACCCGCACGTAGTTGGCCTGGAACTTGAAGTGGCTGGTCAGGTACCAGTTCACGCCCAGGGTCAGGTCGCGCTGGCGGCCGCCGGCGATGCCGCCATCGTCCAGGTCGAGTTCGCCGTAGCGGGCCAGCAGTTCGACCGCGCCGTAGCGGTGGGCGGGCTTGACGTTGCCGACGTTGTTGCCGCTATAGGGGCGCGATTCGCCGGTCAGCACCCAGCTGCCGGTGAGGTAGTAACCGTCGGCGCTGAAGTCGCGCGCTCCGTTGTCGCGCTGCGCGGTGGCGCGCAGGTATTCGGCCTGGGCCGACCAGGGGCCGTCGATCCACAGCGCCTCGACGCCGTTGCGCACGACCTTGTCGGTGTTGCGCAGGCTGCCGGAATCGACCAGGCGCACGCCGGTGAGGCCGTTCTGCGGGCGGGCGCGGAAGCGCGCGGCCGGGCCGAAGTACGTGCCGCGGCCGTCGCGGTAGCCGTGCGGGTTCTCGACCGAGCCGGTCAGGCCCAGGTGCAGCACGCGGGTCTTGTCCTTGATCGGCGTCCATACCGCGCGCCCGGCGGCGGTGGTGCCGGGATTGTCGCCCTGCAGGTCGTGGCCGAAGAAATAGGCCGCGCTGAGCGCGTAGCGCGGCCGCTCCAGCGACCATTCCACGCCGGTGCGGCGGCCCTGGTAGATCGCCTGCGAAGCGGCCGACAGCTCCATCAGGCTGCCGGCGCGCGAGGCGGCGACGCTTTCCATGCTGACCGGGGTCTTGAAGTAGCCCACGCGGACCTTGCCCAGATCCGCGCCGAACAGCGCCTTGGTCTCCATGCGCAGGGCGACGTCGAGCCACAGCTTGGACTCGAAGTCGTAGACCGCGGTGAAGTCGTAGACGTCCTTCTTCTTCAGGTTCATGCCGAACTCGCGCCGGCGGTAATGGCCGTCGTCGCGCAGCGCGGTGGCAGCGCTGCCGTAGCCGCGATCGGAGGAGAAATCGACCACGTCGTAGGCCCAGTTGGCGGTCGCCGACAACTCGGTGCCGTCGCCGAAGGCGTACTTGGTCGGCCAGTTCTCCAGGGACAGGCCGTCGCCGGCCTGGGCGAGCGGGGCGGCAGCGGCGAGTGCGGCGGCGGTCAGGACGGGGGCATAGCGGGGAAAACGCGGCATCGGACGGGCTCCATCGGTAGGTCGAGGGGCCGTCCTGGCCGCAGGGCGCCGTGCCGGACGCAGGGCGTCCGGCCGCGGGCGGTCAACGGGGGCGATCGACGTCGTCGATCGATGGGTCGATCGGCGGGTTCGATCAGCGGGTTCGATCAGATGGGCGCCGGTCGCTGCGCCCGGATCGAGCGGCGATCAGGCGGGCTTGTCGGCGAGCGGGCCGTGATGGTCCGAGGGCAGGTCGACGTCGAGATCGGTCGCGCTGGGCGGGTTGAGCAGCTCGCGCTGCAGGCGGTCGCGGTCGAGTTCGTTTTCCCAGCGCGCGACCACGATCGTGGCCACGCCGTTGCCGATGAAGTTGGTCAACGCGCGCGCCTCGCTCATGAAGCGGTCGATGCCGAGGATCAGGGCCAGCCCCGCCACCGGCACCGCCGGCACCACGGTGAGGGTCGCGGCGAGGGTGATGAAACCTGCGCCGGTGACGCCCGAGGCGCCCTTGGAGGTCAGCATCGCCACCGCCAGCAGGGTCAGCTCCTGGGTCAGGGTCAACTCGACGTTCAGTGCCTGGGCGATGAAGATCGTCGCCATGGTCAGGTAGATGTTGGTGCCGTCGAGATTGAACGAGTAACCGCTGGGCACGACCAGGCCGACCACCGGCTTGGAGCAGCCCAGGCGCTCGAGCTTGCGCATCAGCGGCACCAGCGCCGATTCCGAGGACGAGGTGCCGAGCACCAGCAGCAGTTCGTCGCGGATGTAGCGGATGAAGCGCAGAATGCTGAAGCCGGTGAAGTAGGCGATGGCGCCGAGCACGACCAGGATGAACACCGCGCAGGTCAGGTAGAAGCTGCCCATCAGCCGCGCCAGCGGGCCGAGCGAATCCACGCCGTACTTGCCGATGGTAAAGGCCATCGCCGCGCCGGCGCCGATCGGGGCCAGCTTCATGATCATGCCCATCATGCCGAAGAAGGCCTTGGACACGGTCTCGAACAGATCGATGACCTTCTCGCCGGACTTGCCCATATGCAGCAGGGCGAAGCCGAACAGCACCGCCAGCAGCAGCACCTGCAGCAGGTCGCCGTTGCCGGTGAAGGCGTCGGTGAAGGTCTTGGGGATGATGTGCAGCAGGAAGTCGACCGTGCTCTGCTCCTTGGCCGCGCTGGCGTATTTCTCCACCGCGCTGGCGTCGAGCGTGGCCGGGTCGGCGTTGAAGCCCGCGCCGGGCCTGAGCGTGTTGACCACGATCAGGCCGATCACCAGGGCGATCGTCGAGACGATCTCGAAATAGACGATGGCCTTGACCCCGACCCGGCCGACCTTCTTGACGTCGGACACGCCGGCGATGCCGAGCACCACGGTCAGGAAGATGATCGGCGCGATCAGCATCTTGATCAGCGAGATGAAGCCGTCGCCCAGCGGCTTGAGCTTGACCGCGAAATCGGGGAAGTAGTGCCCTACCACGCCGCCTAGGACGATGGCGCCGAGCACCCACAGGTAGAAGCGCGAGCCGGACTTTTTCATGGCGGGTACTCGAGGGCGAGGAACGAGTGGAGAGGGACGGGCGGCGAGCGGGCGTCGGTGCTCAGTCGCGATCGATGTGCGAGTGCTTGCGGGTGTCGGGCATCAGCACGTAGACCAGCAGCGAGCAGGCGATGCAGGCGCTGACGTACCAGAAGAACCCGGTTTCCAGGCCGATCTTCTTGAACCACAGCGCGACCGGTTCGGCAGTGCCGCCGAACAGGGCCACGGTCAGCGCATAGGGCAGGCCGACGCCGAGGGCGCGGATCTCGACCGGGAACAGTTCGGCCTTCACCACCGCGTTGATCGCGGTGTAGCCGCTGACCGCGCTGAGCAGGATCATGATCAGCCAGAACGCCTGCATCGGCGTCTGCGCGTCCTGGATCAGGTGCATCACCGGCACGGTCAGGGTCGCGCCGAGCACGCCGAAGGCGATCAGGATCGGGCGTCGGCCGATCCGGTCCGACAGCGCGCCGATCAGCGGCTGCATCAGCATGTACACGAACAAGGTCGCGGCGTTGATCAGCGACGCCGTCTCCTTGTCGAAGCCGGTGCTGATGGTGAGGAACTTCAGCATGTAGTTGGTGTAGGTGTAGAACGCCAGCGTGCCGCCCATGGTCAGGCCGACCACGGTCAGCACCGCGCGCGGGTGCCGCATCAGGGTGCGCAAAGAGCCTTCCTTGCGCGCCGGCGCGTCGCTGGCCTTGAGCTTGGTGAAGGACTCGGTTTCCTGCATGTTGCGGCGCAGGTACAGGGCGATGATCGCCGCCATCGCGCCGATCGCGAACGGGATGCGCCAGCCCCAGGACTTGAGCTGCTCCTCGTCGAGAACGAACTGCTGCAGCACGATCAGCACCAGCAGGGCGAGCAACTGGCCCATGATCAAGGTCACGTAGAGGAAGCTCGACCAGAAGCCGCGGTTCTCGCGCGAGGACATCTCGCTGAGGTAGGTGGCCGAGCTGCCGTACTCGCCGCCGACGCTGAGGCCCTGCATCAGCCGCGCCAGCACCAGCAGCACCGGCGCCATCACCCCGATGGTCGAGTAGCCGGGGGTGAAGGTGATGATCAGCGAGCCGGCGCACATCATCAGCACCGACAGCATCAGCGCCGCCTTGCGGCCGCGGCGGTCGGCGTAGCGGCCGAACACCCAGCCGCCGAGCGGGCGCATCAGGAAGCCGACGGCGAAGATCGCCGCGGCGTTCAGCGCCTGCGAGATCTTGTCGCCCTTGGGGAAGAACACGTGGGCGAAGTACAGCGAGAAGGCGCTGTACACGTACCAGTCGTAGTACTCGACCAGGTTGCCGACCGAGCCGGAGAAGATCGACTTCAGCCGTTGTCCGGCGGTCATCGACGAGGCGCGTGGCAGGGTATCGGCGGCGGTGTCGGCGGTGATCGCGCTCAAGGCAGGCGGCTCCAGGTCGGTGCGGACGGTGCCGGGCGGCGCGGGGGGAGGGCGCGCGGCCGCGGCACAACGGCGGCACCTCCTGGCGCCGACGTCGATGGTGGGCCGGGGCCGCGGCAGGGCCAATAGCACCATCGGGTTAGAGCCCCGGCTCAGGTTCGGCGATCCGCCCGTTCATTCGCGCCGCGACCAGCGCCGCGGCGCGATCGCTGAGCGTGCCGGCGCGCACGCTTCGCCATCAGCGCGTCATCAAAGCCCGTCACCCTGCGCGCTTTGCATCGCGGCAATGCCCTTACGCCGCACGGAGACGCACGCAATGACCCGAGTGTTCGCCCCGACGCTGTCGGCCGCCATCTGTCTCGCCCTGGCCACGCTGCCGGCCTACGCCGTGCCGGCGGACGCCGCCGCCGCCGCGGCGGCCGTCGCCAGCGCCGATGCCGGCGACGCCGATGCCACCACCCTGGACGCGGTCTCGGTGATCGGCCTGGGCGAAACCCGCCAGGTGCAGCGGATCAAGCTGGCCGACATCGAGCGCAAAGTGCCGGGCAGCAGCGCGCAGAAGGTGCTGAACAAGCTGCCGGGCATTTCGGTGCAGTCCAACGACGCCTACGGCGCCAACGAGGAATCGCAGACCATCAGCCTGCGCGGTTTCAGCCAGCGCCTGCTCGGCTACACCCTCGACGGCATCCCGCTTGGCGACAACAGCTACGGCAATTACAACGGCCTGGGCATCAGCCGCGCCCTGATCGGCGAAAACCTGGCCGGGGCCGAACTGGCCGCCGGCGTCGGCGCGCTCGGCACCGCCTCGACCAGCAACCTCGGCGGCACCCTGCAGTACTACTCGGCCGATCCGGACAGCGAGTTCGGCCTGCGCCTGGCGCAGACCTTCGGCAGCGACCGCACCCGCCGCAGCTATGCGCGCGTGGACACCGGCGAGCACGGCGGCTTCTCGATGTATCTGTCCGGTTCGCTGCTCAGCGCCGACATGTGGTCGCGCCCGCACGACAATCAGGACCAGAACCAGGTCAACCTCAAGGCCGTCTACCGGTTCGGCGAGGGCAACCGGATCAGCGCCTACTTCGCCAGCGCGCAGACCAGCCAGGCCAATTACGCCTATCTGTCCAAGGCCTTGCTGGCGCGCGGCGCCGACTGGGACTGGAACCTGTACAAGCCGGACTGGAAGCGCGCGCTGGCCGCCGCTTATTGCGCGCCGCGGCCGTGGCCGGCCAACCAGCATCGCGCCGGCGACCCGCGTTGCGCCTTCGTCGCCCCGGCGGCGACCATCGACGACGCCTACTACGCCAGCCGCGCGCTGCGCACCGACCACCTCGGCGCGCTGGCCGGCGAGTTCAACCTCGGCGAAGGCCTGTCGCTCAAGGCCCAGGCCTACTACCACGACGACCGCGGCCAGGGCCATTGGTGGTCGCCGGGCAATTACTCCTACCCGAACACGGCCAAGGCGATCCCGATCTCGATCCGCAGCACCAACTACGGGATCAACCGCTACGGCGCGATGAGCTCGCTGGTCTGGGAGGTCGGCAACCATCGCATCGAAGGCGGGGTGTGGTACGAGAGCAACCACCACGACGTCCAGCGCAACTTCTATTTCATCGACGGCCCGGTCGACGACGACCGTTTCCTCAACGACCCCGATCGCCGCCTGTTCTTCCAGAAGTACCGCATCCACACCCGCCAGGCCTATCTGCAGGACACCATCCGCCTGTTCGACGACCGCCTGACCCTGGATCTGGGCGCCAAGAGCACCCAGGTGACGATGCGCGCGCGCCAGGTCGACCCGCGTGCGATGGAAGTGCCGAACGCGACCGGCCAGTTGGAGACCCAGGATCGGTTCCTGCCTCAGCTCGGGGTCGGCTATCGCCTCGGCGAGAATCGCGGCGAGCTGTTCGCCGCCTACACCGAGAACGTCGCCGCCTTCGTCGGCGGCGGCGCCGGCGGCCCGCTGGCGATCAACCAGGCCGCGTTCGACGCCCAGCGCAGCGACCTCAAGCCGGAGTCGTCCAAGACTTTCGAGGCCGGCTACCGTCGGGTCGGCGAGACCTACCAGGCCTCGCTGAGCGTGTACAAGGTGCGTTTCGACGATCGCCTGTTGTCGCTCAACCCCTGCTCCAGCATCGAGGCCGGCACCCGGCCCGAATGCATCACCAAGTTCTTCAACGTCGGCTCGGTCGACAGCGTCGGCAGCGAACTGGTGTTCATCTGGAAGCCGAGCGATCGGTTCGAGTGGTACAACGCCTTGTCGTGGAACAAGTCGACCTACCAGGACAATTACCTCGACGGCGGCAAGGTGGTGCAGACCCGCGACAAGCGCGTGGTCGACGTGCCGGACAAGATGCTGTCCAGCGAAATCACCTGGCGCCAGGGCCCGTGGCTGGCCAGCCTGAGCGGCAAGTACACCGGCAAGCGCTACTTCACCTACACCAACGACAACGGTTTCGGCGGCGCGACCACCTTCGACGCCAGCCTGCGCTACCGCTTCGACGCGATGGGCCCGCTGCGGCAGTGGTCGATCGCCCTGCACGGCAGCAATCTGACCGACAAGCGCACCGCCAGCAACCTGACCGCGTTCAGCGCTTCCGACCCGCAGGGCAAGACCTACGCCTTCCACGCCAACGCGCCGCGGCAGGTGTTTCTGACCTTGGATGCGCAGTTCTGAGGCCAGGCGGCTCGAGCGGCGACGTGTCGTTGCTGCGCTGCGCAAAGCAAATCCCCCGCGCTCCGCTCGTCGTCCCGGCTCCGGGCCGGCGCCGGGCGCTGGCCCCCTTTTGCAAAGGGGGCTGTTTGTCGCGTCCCGGATTGCGAACGCTGTTCCCCCCTTTGAAAAAGGGGGGGGAGGGGGGATTTGCTTTTGATCTTCGCCTTGTCGCCGCCGCCCCTTACCGCCGCCTAGACCATCGTCGTAACGCAAGCCGCCCGCGCTTGGACTAGCCTGCCCAGCATCCGCCGCTACGCCCCGCGCGAGGTCGATGCATGCGCTACCAGGATTTCCATCGCCGCTCGATCGAGCAGCCCGAGGCCTTCTGGGCCGAGCAAGCGCAGGCGATCCACTGGCACAAGCCGCCGCAGGCCATCCTCGAGTACGACCGGCCGCCGTTCCGGCGCTGGTTCGCCGGCGGCGAAACCAACTTGTGCTACAACGCCCTCGACCGCCATCTCGAGCAACGCGGCGACCAGCTCGCCCTGGTCGCGATCTCCAGCGAAACCGGACAGACCCGCGAGCTGAGCTACCGCGAGCTGCACGCCGAGGTGAACGCCTTCGCCGCGGTGTTGCAGTCGCTCGACGTCGGCCGCGGCGACCGGGTGGTGATCTACATGCCGAACATGGCCGAGGCGGTGTTCGCCATGCTCGCCTGCGCGCGCATCGGCGCGGTGCACTCGGTGGTGTTCGGCGGCTTCGCCGCGCACAACCTGGCCCTGCGCATCGACGACGCCGCGCCCAAGCTGCTGATCTGCGCCGACGCCGGCATGCGCGGCGGCAAGGTCATCCCCTACAAGCCGCTGGTCGATGCGGCCTGCGAGGAAGCGCGGCAACCGCCGCCGCACGTGCTGGTGGTGAGCCGCGGCCTGGACCCGGAACATCGCATCCTGGCCGGGCGCGACCTCGACTACGCGAGCCTGCGCGCGCGGCACGAAGGCGCCCAAGTCGAGGTGCAATGGCTGGAATCCAACGAACCCAGCTACCTGCTCTACACCTCCGGCACCACCGGCAAGCCCAAGGGCGTGCAGCGCGACGTCGGCGGCTATGCGGTGGCGCTGGCGCTGTCGATGTGGTCTATCTACGACATCCGCGCCGGCCAGGTCATGTTCTCGACCTCCGACGTCGGCTGGGCGGTGGGCCATTCCTACAATGTCTACGGCCCGCTGATCGCCGGCGCGACCTCGGTGCTGTACGAAGGCTTGCCGACGAATCCCGACCCGGGCATCTGGTGGCGGATCTGCGAACGCTACGGCGTGCGCACCATGTTCTCCTCGCCGACCGGCATCCGCGTGCTCAAGAAGCAGGACCCGGCCTGGCTGAAGAAGCACGACCTGTCGGCGCTGCAATGGCTGTTCCTGGCCGGCGAACCGCTGGACGAGCCGACCGCGCACTGGATCACCGACGGCATCGGCAAGACCATCATCGACAACTACTGGCAGACCGAAACCGGCTGGCCGGTGCTGTCGCTGATGCCGGGGCTGGACCTGCAGCCGGTCAAGTTCGGCTCGCCCGGCCTGCCGACGCCGGGCTATCGCCTGCGGGTGATCGACGAGGCCACCGGCCGCGACGTCGGCCCGCACGAGAAAGGCGTGCTGGTGATCGTGCCGCCGTTGCCGCCGGGTTGCATGACCACGGTCTGGAACGACGACGCGCGTTTCCTGTCGAGCTACTTCGGCCACTTCAAGGAACTGCTGTACAGCTCGCTGGACTGGGCGGTGCGCGACGAGGACGGCTACACCTTCATCCTCGGCCGCACCGACGACGTGATCAACGTCGCCGGCCACCGCCTGGGCACGCGCGAGATCGAGGAATCGGTGGCCAGCCACGCCAGCGTCGCCGAGGCGGCGGTGATCGGCGTGCACGACGAGCTCAAGGGCCAGGTGCCGGTGGTGTTCGCCACCCTCAAGGGCGGCAGCGGCGAGGATGCGGGCCTGGCGGCGGCCGGCATGCAGCGCTGCGTGGTCGAACAGCTCGGCGCGGTGGCGCGGCCGGCGCGGGTGTACGTGGTCGCGGCCCTGCCCAAGACCCGCTCCGGCAAGCTGCTGCGGCGTTCGATCCAGGCCCTGGCCGAACACCGCGACCCCGGCGATCTGTCGACTCTGGACGATCCCGGCGCGCTGGAGGAAGTGCGGCGCGCGCTGGAGCGCGGCGCCGACGCCGGCGGCTGACCGTCCGCGCGTCGCCACGGTTCGCGCGGGTTCAGTCCCTTGACGGATTTTTCGCCGCCGGCGCGCTAGCATCGTGAATACGCGGGACCGTCCGCGGCCGATGCGAGCGAGGCATAACGCGCAATGACGGCAGAACAGGACAGCGCGCCGGGGTGGGACGCGATCGACCAGGCTCTGGCCCGGCTGTACACGCGCCAGCAACCGCTGCATTACGGCAGTCCGGTCGGCCCCGAACTCGGCGGCGAGCCCTTGCGCGGCATCAGCGCCTACAAGCGCATCACCCCGGTGCCGCACTGGCATCTGGTCAGTTACGGTTTCAGCGAGCTCTACGACAAGACCTCCGAAGACCCGGCGCTCAGCGGGTTCGGCTTCGAACTGACCTTCCGCGTCGCCGACCCCGAGGACAGCGAGCAGCCGCCGGCCTGGGCGCTGAACTTCCTGCAGAACCTGGCCCGCTACGTGTTCCAGAGCGGGCACGGTTTCCACGCCGGCCATTACCTGCATGCCAACGGTCCGATCGCCGCCGACACCGCCACCCATCTGCAGGCGGTGGCGTTCGCCCACGACCCGGAGCTGCCGCCGATCGACACGCCCAACGGCCGGCTCGAATTCCTGCAGGTGATCGGCCTGACCAGCGAGGAGGAGTTCGCGCTCAAGCGCTGGTCGACGCTGAAGGTGCTGGACGTGTTCCAGGACTACCTGCCGCTGTGGGTGACCGACCTGGAGCGCGAGTCGCTGCTGGCCGATTCCGACATCGCCGCGCGCCTGGCCGCCGGTTCCGCCCACGAGGGCTCGAGCTCGGCGATGGTCTACACCGACCAGCTCGAATGGAGCCAGCGCAAGCGCCTGCTGCGCCAGCCGGCGACGCGGATCGTCATCGGCGCGCGCCAGGTCGGCGAACTGCTGGCCCTGCTGCCGCTGCGCTTGCCGTTCGGCAAGCCGTTCAGCCTGGTCGGGCCGCAGGCGCGGATCGTGTTCGAGGCCGCGCCGCGCAACGGCGTCCAGGTCGTCGAGGGCGCGCTGCACCTGCGCCTGAACGAGGCTGCTTTGCGCAATCTGGTCGCCTGCCTGCGCGCCCAGGAGGGCGAGTACCGGGTCGAGGAGGTGGAATTCCTCGAGATCCAGGTGCAGCGCAGCCAGATCCGCGACCGCGACGGCAACGTGGTGCAGACCATCGGCTAGCCGGGGCCGGCGCCCGGGGCGGGAGTGCCCGGCCGGCGCGACGGGGTAAAATGCCGGATCGCCCCGAACGGGCCCGCCGGAGTTTGCCGATGTCGTTCACCTCCGCAGGCGCGAAGTTCCGCGCCGCGCTCGCCGCCGAATCGCCGCTGCAGGTGATCGGGGCGATCAACGCCAACCACGCCCTGCTGGCGCAGCGCGCCGGCTACCGCGCGATCTACCTGTCCGGCGGCGGCGTCGCCGCCGGCTCGCTGGGCCTGCCGGACCTGGGCATCAACACGCTCGAGGACGTGCTGATCGACGTGCGCCGCATCACCGACGTCTGCGACCTGCCGCTGCTGGTCGACATCGACACCGGTTTCGGCCCCAGCGCGTTCAACATCGAGCGCACGGTCAAGTCGCTGATCAAGGCCGGCGCGGCCGCCTGCCACATCGAGGACCAGGTCGGCGCCAAGCGCTGCGGCCATCGTCCGGGCAAGGAAATCGTGACTGCCGGCGAGATGGCCGACCGGGTCAAGGCCGCGGCCGACGCCAAGACCGACCCGGACTTCTTCCTGATCGCGCGCACCGACGCCATCGCCGTCGACGGCGTCGACGCGGCGATCGAGCGCGCCATCGCCTGCGTCGAGGCCGGCGCCGACGGCATCTTCGCCGAGGCCGCCTACGACCTGGCGACCTACCGCCGCTTCGTCGACGCGGTCAAGGTGCCGGTGCTGGCCAACATCACCGAGTTCGGCCAGACCCCGCTGTTCTCGCGCGACGAACTGGCTTCGGCCGGGGTCGCGATCCAGCTGTTCCCGCTGTCGGCGTTCCGGGCCATGAACAAGGCGGCCGAGAACGTGTACGAGTCGATCCGCCGCGACGGCCACCAGAAGAACGTGGTCGACAGCATGCAGACCCGCGCCGAGCTGTACGACCGGATCGGCTACCACGCCTTCGAGAACAAGCTCGACGCGCTGTTCGCCAGGAAGGGCGGTTGAGATTTTTTTCTCCCGCTCGCGGGAGGAGTCCGTTTTTTCCTTCTCCCGCACTGCGGGAGAAGGTGGCCCGAAAAGCCTGCCCCTGCGCAGGCAGGGGCCGGATGAGGGCGAGCGAAACTTCCAGCCAGCGACCAAGCCGCAAGTCGCGCGCCCTCACCCTTGCCCTTTCCCACGCATGGGAGAGGGAATAAGGAAAAGACCACTTTTTATTGAGGAAGGACCATGAGCGAACCGCAATCGACCCTGCCCAAGCCCAAGAAATCGGTGGCCCTCAGCGGCACCGCCGCCGGCAACACCGCGCTGTGCACCGTCGGCCGCAGCGGCAACGACCTGCACTACCGCGGCTACGACATCCACGACCTGGCGACCCAGTCGACCTTCGAGGAAGTCGCCCACCTGCTGGTCCACGGCGCGCTGCCGACCGTCTCGCAGCTGAAAGCCTACAAGACCAAGCTCAAGCGCCTGCGCGGGCTGCCGGCGATCGTCACCGACGCGCTGGAGCTGGTGCCGGCCAACGCCCACCCGATGGACGTGCTGCGCACCGGCTGCTCGGTGCTGGGCACCGTGCTGCCCGAGCGCGAAGGCCACGTCGCTTCGGAAGCGCGCGACATCGCCGATCGCCTGATCGCCAGCTTCGGTTCGATGCTGCTGTACTGGTGGCACTTCACCCGCAACGGCCGCCGCATCGATTGCGAGACCGACGACGACTCGGTCGCCGCGCACTTCCTGCACTTGCTGCACGGCGAGCCGCCGAGCGCGCTGCACGCCGACTCGCTGGACAAGTCGCTGATCCTGTACGCCGAGCACGAGTTCAACGCCTCGACCTTCACCGCCCGGGTGATCGCCGGCACCGGTTCGGACATCCACTCCTGCATCACCGGCGCGATCGGCGCGCTGCGCGGCCCCAAGCACGGCGGCGCCAACGAAGTGGCGATGGACATCATCTCCCGCTATGGCAGCGCCGACGAGGCCGAGGCCGACATCCGCGCCCGGGTCGAACGCAAGGAAATCGTGATCGGCTTCGGCCACCCGGTCTATACGGTCGGCGACCCGCGCAACCCGATCATCAAGGAGATCTCGCGCAAGCTGTGCAAGGACGGCGGCAACCAGACCCTGTTCGACGTCAGCGAGCGCATCGAGACGCTGATGTGGGACAGCAAGAAGATGTTCCCGAACCTCGACTGGTACTCGGCGTCCGCCTACCACATGATGGGCATTCCGACGCCGATGTTCACCCCGCTGTTCGTGATCGCGCGCACCACCGGCTGGAGCGCGCACGTGATCGAGCAGCGCGAGGACGGCAAGATCATCCGCCCGAGCGCCAACTACACCGGCCCGGAAGATCGCGCCTACGTGTCGATCGAGCGGCGCTGAGGGTTCTGCGCCGCCCGGTCCGCCGGAGCGAAAACGCAGGACGGCAACGCGAAAGGCCAGGCGATCCGCCTGGCCTTTCGCTTTTGGTCGCGACTTGCGCGCAGCCGCGCAGCGTAGCGGCTGCGGCATACGACTAACGTCGAATCCGACACAGAATCCGCATCTGGCGGCGTGGCATAGTCCCTCGCCAGCCGGTACGCCGTACGGCGGTCCGCCGCGCCCAGCGCATGGCGCGACCGCGTGCGGCCTCCGCACACGCCGCATCGGGGGTTGCGGCAGGGGAAGACTCAGAGGAAACACCATGCGCGAGAGCGATGTGCCGGTCAAAACCCATGCCGGCCGCGACGAAATCCAGAACCGCACGCGCAAGCTCGCGCCGGTGTTGCGTTCGATTCTGCTGATCGTCGACGGCGATCGCAGCGCGCGCCATTTGCGCGACCTGATCGCCAGCCTGCACGGCCCGCAGGACGCCCTGGAGCAACTCGAGGCGATGGGCCTGATCGCCTCCTCGGCGGCGGTGGCGGCGACCCAGTTCGCGCATGCGCCGACCCCGGGCGCGGCGTTCGCCGCGGCGGTGCCGATGCCGGCGCCGTTGTCGATGGCCGATGCGGCGCAGCGTTACCAGACCCTGTACGGGCTGATGACCGAAGCGGTGCGCGAGCACTTGGGCCTGCGCGGTTATTTCCTGCAACTCAAGATCGAGCGTTGCGGCAACAGCGACGAGCTGGCCGAACTGCTGCCCGATCTGAGCGCGGCGCTGGCCAAGGTGCGCAGGGACGATATCGCCGCGCAAATCGAGGCGCGCTTCGCTACCGGGGTGTGAGCGCGCGATTCCGCAATCGCGCTGCGATATCGCGTCGCCGTCCGAAACCTGATCTCGGTGGATATGCCGCAACCCGTCTGTACGGGCTTCGGGTGATCGCGCTTGCGTACGTCGCTGCGGTTGTCGCGGCTCACGCCGCTCCTACAAGTAGCGATGGCTCGTGTAAGAGCGGCGTGAGCCGCGGCCAACCGAAGACGCGGCATGCCACGTCGCTTTGCGAAACCGAGACGCCGCCTGGAACGAACCCTCCGGTCAACCGGGTTTGGCGAACGCGCTCGCGTACGTCGCTGCGGTTGTCGCGGCTCACGCCGCTCCTACAAGCAGCGATGGCTCGCGTAGGAGCGGCGTGAGCCGCGACCAACCGAAGACGCGGCATGCCACGTCGCTTTGCGAAGCCGAGACGCCGCCCGGAACGAACCCCTCCGGTCAACCGGGTTTGGCGAACGCGCTCGCGTACGTCGCTTCGGCTGTCGCGGCTTACGCCGCTCCTGCAGCAAGGGGGGGGCGGCGCTCCCCGGGGCGCTGCGTGCGGCCCTGGAGCCGCACCGCGTGTGCTTCTTACAGCAGCCCTTCGGCCTTCAGCGCGGCCTGCACGCCGGCATCGGCTTCCATGCGGCGCTTGAACGCGGCCAGGTGCTCGTAGCCGGACAGGTCGACCTTGACCGAGTCGGCCCAGCGCAGGGTGATGTACAGATAGGGATCGGCGTAGCTGCGGAAACCGGCCAGCCATTCGCGGTCGGCCAGGCGCCGGTCGGCGCTGGCGTACATCGCGCGCAGGCGTTCGCGCGCGTGCTGGCGCAGCGTGTCGGCCTGGGCCGGATCGGGGTGGAACTTGCCCGGCGCGAAGATCGGCAGGTAGGCCGGATGGACGTCGGAGTTCACGTACGCCAGCCAGCGCGCGGCCTCGGCGTGCTGCTGCGCGCTGCCGTCGCCGGTCAGGCGCGCCTGCGGGAACGAGTCGGCGATGTAGCCCATGATCGCCGAGTTCTGGGTCAGCACGAACTCGCCGTCCACCACGGCGGGCACGGCGCCGGCCGGATTGATCGCGAGGAAGGCGGGCGCCTTCATCGTGTCCTTGTCGAGCACCTCGACCTCGAACGCGCCGCCGGTCCACTGCAGGGCGATGTGGTCGGCGGTCGAACACGCGCCGGGCTTGGTATAGAGCTTCATGCGGGCCTCTCCGTAATGGCGATAAACAAAAAAACAGGCCGGCGACTATCACCGACCTGTTTCGCATCCTCAAGGAGGGTGCTGCAACGGAGTGTATTGTTTTGGGACTCGGGACTCGGGACTCGGGACTCGCAAAGCAGAAGCGGCGCAGCTCCAAGCTTTTCCGAGTCCCGAGCCCCGAGTCCCGAGCCCCGGCTCAGCCGCGCCGCGACTTGAGCTTCTGCACCTTGTAGAAGGTGTGATCGCCGATGACCGCGACCTGGTAGGCGTTGCGCCAGGACGGGCTGGCGATGGCGTGGGCGGCGAAGTGGCTGGCGCCGGGCACGATTTCCTTGCGCTGGCCGTTCGGCAGGGCCCAGTTGCGCTCGGCCGCCAGGGCGACGTTGACCGACTCGGTCCAGGCCTCGCTATTGCTCAGGCGGGTGCCCGGGGAGACCAGGGTCGGGGCGAACTGCTTGTTGGCGGTGACCACGTCGCAGACCGTATCGCCCCACAGGCCGCTGTCGCGGCGGCGCAGGGCGACCTCGGCGACGGCCTGTTGGCCGCGCAGGGACTGGTCGCGGGCTTCCAGGTACACGGTGGTGCTCAAACACAGCGAATCGGCGGTTTGTGGCGGCAGTACCGAGGCCAACCACAGGATCCAGGCCAGTTTCATCAGATGACTCCTTGCTCCGTTGCGCTGGCCGCACCGGGGGTTCCACCGCCCGCGGGGGCGAGGGGAACCGCGATTGGGCCAACATGGCGTACTGGGGAGGGCAGCGGCTCTAGCGGCGCGCTTTTGCCCCGTCACCGGGATCCGGGCCAACAGGGCCTCGGGTCGGTGGTGGGTGCCGCTTCTGCAGGGGCGGCGGAAAAGTCGGCGAACGGTAGCGACGCCTAACCAAACAAAACCTGAACGTCGAAAACCCAAGTTCCTATTTTGGTTGGAGTTTTTATTCTGAACAGGCGGCAGGTCCTTGGTTTTACAGGGCTTTGTGCCGGCACGAAGCGTGCCCAGTCCGTCTCACGGACTTCTGATCTCAAACCGTATGGTTTGCCTGAATGCGCGTTTCGGCGTCTCCAGCCGGTCGTGGACTCCAAAGCGACTGGGATTGGCGCCCGTCCGAGTCAAAAATCCGACATCAACCCCCGCCCGGGGCAGGAGCGGCGCAAGCCTCGACCGCGCCCCCGCGCCCCCGCGCCTGCCGACGCCAGCCCCGACCGCCTCGACACCCGGCAACGATCGGACGAGCAGACAAAGCGCTCCGCCTGCGACCCGAGTCCGCGCGCCAGATACGCAAGCCGACTCGAGCCGCGTCGCGTCCGTCGCTCACGCGCGCACACATATATATGTATGCGCGATGTTCGCGAGCGCGCAGCGACGCGCTCGTTCGCGCCGCGAAAGCTGCGGAAAAACCCGGGTTTTACAGGCGCGCCGCCAAGCGGCTGCCTTGGGCGATCGCGCGCTTGGCGTCGAGTTCGGCGGCGACGTCGGCGCCGCCGATCACGTGCACCGGCCGGCCGCTGCCGGCCAGCTCGGCGGCGAGCGGCTTGAACGGCTCCTGGCCGGCGCAGATCACCACCTGGTCGACCGGCAGCACCTGCTGGCTGCCGTCGACGCTGACATGGAAACCCTCGTCGTCGACGCCGAGGTATTCGACCCCGCCGATCATCCGCACCTGTTTCGCCTTCAGCGTGGCGCGGTGGATCCAGCCGGTGGTCTTGCCGAGCTTCGCGCCCGGCTTGCCGGCGCTGCGCTGCAGCAGCCAGACCTCGCGCGCCGGCGGTTCCGGCCGCGGCTCGACCAGTCCGCCGCGGTTGTCGGCGTAGTCCAGGTCCACGCCCCATTCGGCGCGCCAGCGGGCCGGGTCCAGGCTGACCGAATGGCCTTCGTGGACCAGGTACTCGGCGACATCGAAGCCGATCCCGCCGGCGCCGACGATGGCCACGCGCCGGCCCGGCACGACCCGGCCCTTGAGCACGTCCAGGTAGCTGACCACCTTGGCGTGGTCCGAGCCCGGGAAGGCGACCTCGCGCGGGACGATGCCGGTGGCCAGGACGATCTCGTCGTAGTCCTGCAGGCTCTGCGCATCGGCCACCGTGCCCAGGCGCAGCTCGACCCCGGTCTGCTCGATGCGGCGGCCGAAGTAGCGCAGGGTTTCGTGGAACTCCTCCTTGCCTGGGACCTTCTTGGCCAGGTTGAACTGGCCGCCGATCTCGGCCGCCGCGTCGAACAGGGTCACCCGGTGGCCGCGCTCGGCGGCGACGGTGGCGCAGGCCAGGCCGGCGGGACCGGCGCCGACCACGGCGACGCGTTTGGGCGCCGCGGCCGGCAGGTAGTTCAGTTCGGTCTCGGCGCAGGCGCGCGGGTTGACCAGGCAGCTGGCGTGCTTGTTCTCGAACACGTGGTCCAGGCAGGCCTGGTTGCAGCCGATGCAGGTGTTGATGTCGGCGGCGCGGCGGTCGCGCGCCTTGGCCACCCAGGCCGGGTCGGCCAGCAGCGGCCGCGCCATCGACACCATGTCGGCGTCGCCGTCGGCGAGGATGCGTTCGGCGACGTCGGGCATGTTGATCCGGTTGGTGGTGACCAGCGGGATCCGCACCTCCGGCTTGAGCCGGGCGGTGATGCCGGTGAAGGCGCCGCGCGGCACCGAGGTGGCGATGGTCGGCACCCGCGCCTCGTGCCAGCCGATGCCGGTGTTGATCAGGGTCGCGCCGGCGGCCTCGACCGCCCGCGCCTGCGCGACCACGTCGCTCCAGGTCGAGCCTTCGTCGACCAGGTCGATCATCGACAGCCGGTAGACGATGATGAAGTCCGGGCCGCAGGCCTCGCGGATGCGGCGGACGATTTCCACGCAGAAGCGCATCCGCTTGGCGGCGTCGCCGCCCCAGGCGTCGCTGCGCTGGTTGGTGCGCGGCACGGTGAACTGGTTGAGCAGATAGCCTTCCGAGCCCATCACCTCGACCCCGTCGTAGCCGGCCTCGCGCGCCAGCCGGGCGGCGTTGACGAAGGCCTTGATCTGGCGTTCGACCGCGCCGGCCGACAGCGCACGCGGAGTGAACGGGTTGATCGGCGCCTTGAGCTTGCTCGGCGCGACCTGCAGCGGGTGATAGCCGTAGCGGCCGGCGTGCAGGATCTGCATGCAGATGCGGCCGCCGTGCTCGTGCACGGCGCGGGTGACCTGGCGGTGCTTGCCGACTTCCCAGGGCCAGCTGAGCTTGCCGCCGAACGGTTTGAGCCAGCCGACCAGATTGGGGGCGAAGCCGCCGGTGACGATCAGGCCGACCCCGCCGGCGGCGCGCTCGGCGAAATACGCCGCCAGCTTGGGGAAGTCGGCCGCCTTGTCCTCCAGGCCGGTGTGCATCGACCCCATCAGCACCCGGTTGGGCAGGGTGCAGAAACCCAGGTCCAGCGGCGCGAACAGGTGCGGATACAGCGGGTGCGGGGCGGCGTCGGAGACGAGCGGGGCGGAGAGGGCGGCCGAGGACATGCTGGCTGGATACGCTGGCGTATGGAATATGCACGATGCCGGGAAAAGCGCCGTAATTCAAGCGCCGGCACGCTCCGCGTCGAGGCCGCGCGAGGACAGGCACCGAACGCCGCCGATTGCAACGGTTGTCACGGCCGGACCCATCGCCGAACATGCCCGACCCCTAGTCGTCCGGATTCCATGGACCCCGCCTTCGATCCCAGCCTTCAGGACTATCTGCGCGCCGACATGTCGGCGGCCGATCTGCCGGACCTGCAGCCCCTGCTGGGCGCGCGCGAGCTGCTGCGCGCGTTCTCGACCCTGTTCCACGGCGGCGAAGAGTCGGTGATGGTGCGCCTGCTGGTGCTGCGGGCGATCGGCGAGCGCGGGCAGGCCCCGGACTGGAGCCCGCAGGAGCTGCGCGAGCATTTCGCCTACCTGGAGCCGATCAAGTTCGACACCGTGCTCGGCCGCCTGCGCGAAAACGGGCTGCTGCTGTGGGACGGCGAAACCCAGCGCTACCGGATCAGCCCGGTCGGGCGCCAGGCCCTGGCCTCGATCGGCTTGCTGCTGCAGTTCAACCGCGAAGGCGACGAACTGGCCTACGTCACCGCCCAGATCGCCGCCGGCCAGGCGGTGGGCCGGGTCAGCGCCGACGACCTGCAACACCTGCTGTCTCGCCTGAACGAGTTGCGCGAGGACTTCGATCAGGCCGTGCTCAGCGGCTCGGAACACCGCATCCTGCGCGCCGCCGGCACCTTGCAGCAGGCCTGGCGCTGGATCGAGAAGGGCACCGAGATCGTCGAGGACATCGCCGCCGACCAGGACCTGGACAGCGTGACCCACCGCGTCGCCCAGCAGATCGGCCGCGCCCAGAGCGCGATGCTGCGCCAGGCTTCGGTGTTCCAGCGCGCGTTGAGCCAGCTCGACCGGCATCGTGTGCACCTCGGCGCCAGCGGCCTGTCGTCCTCGGACGTCAACCGCTTCCTGCGCGAGCTCGACATCGATGCGCTCGCCGCGTTGTCCGAGGACGTGCTCGCGCGCACCGCGATCCCGGCCTTCGTGCTGGCGCCGATCGCGCTGGACGTGGCCGAGTACGAACTGGTCGAACGCGAGCGCGAGGCGCGCGAGGACCAGTCGCTGCCGCCGGCGCAGGCCGCGCCCAACGCCGACGGTTCGCCCGCTGCGGCCACCGATTTCCAGTACGCCGAGCGCTGGCTGGACGAACTGGCCGGCTTGGCCGTCGACGCGGCCGGCCTGTGCGAACTGGTGCCGCAGGACAGCTTCTCGATCAGCGCTTATCGCCTGTCGCTGTTGGGCCTGATCGGCGACCCGGGCGCGGAGAACCGCGAAGGCGTCAGCGCGCAGATGGCGCGCCTGCCGCTGGCGTGGAAGATCGACACCGAATTCGAAACCGTCGGCCGCGCCGGCGTCGCCTACATGAGCCGCGGCCGCCTGGAAACCCTTAGCGAAGAACAACTGCGTCAACAGCGCAGCGCGCGCCGGCGCGCGCCCAAGCCCGACGAGGGCGAGGGCGAGCCCGCTGCGCCCCAACGCGCCCAGCCCAGACCCAAGAACAAGACCGCCTCCGCGGACGCGCCGGCCAAGCCGCGCCGCGCCAAGCCGGCCAAGGACACCGCTTAAACGATGAACGACCCCATCGCTTCTTTGATCGCGCGCCTGCTGGCCGAGCGCTGGCTGCCGCGCGACGACGCCTCGGTGCGCGAACTGCTGACCGACGCCGAACTGCGCAACGACCTGGACCGGCGCCTGGCCGCCGCGGGCCTGCGTTTGCTCGAGCATCCCTACGCGGCCAACGTCGCGGTCGGCATCGCCCGGCCGCAGGAATCGGCTGCGTTCGGCAGCGCCAAGGCCTGGTCGGCGACCAACCTGCAACTGGACCGCGACGCGATCGCCCTGCTGGTGGTGCTGTGGGCGCTGCTGGTGCTGCCCAAGCGCCAACGCCAGATCGCGCGCCAGCAGGCCGACCGCGACCAGGACCAGGAGCAGATGTTCGCCGAGCTCAAGCCGATTCCGGTCGGCGCCGAAGTGGTCGAGCCGATCAACGAGCGCACCCTGCTCGCCGACTTCGGCGAGAAGCTCGGCGGCAAGACCCGGATCCAGTTCAACCTGGGTTCGCTGGCGCGGCAGGGCTTCATCACCCGGCGCAAGGAGCGCATCCATGAGGGGCCGCTGCTGGACCTGGCCTTCGATTACGAACGCATCGCCGGCCGGGTCATGGACGGCGCGTTGTCGTTCGTGGTGACCGAGGCGCGCCAGCACGCGAACGAACAGGCGCTGCTCGACGCGGCCGCGGGCCTGGACGGCGACGCCGAGGACGAGGCGGCCGCCGCGGCGATCCGGGTCGGCGCCTACGTCGGCGACGAGGACGCCGCGTTCGCGGCGCTGGCCGCGGCGACCGCGGCCGCCGAGACCGATGCCGCGCTGGAGCGGGCGGCGGATGCGGCGGCCGAAGACGAAACCGGACAAGAAACCGAGACCGAAGCCGGCGCCGATCCCGACGGCGCGGCCGGCGCCGTTGCGCCCGACGACGAGGCCGCGGCCGAACCCTCGGCGACGACGGACGCAGACGACGAAGACCCAGACGAAGGCGACGCCCATCGGGCGTCCGCCGGCACCGACATGAAGCACGACCAGGAGGCCGCGGCCGATGTTTGAATTCCGCTCGCTCGAAGTCGTGCACTGGGACTACTGGCAGCGTTTCCAGCTGCCGCTGGACGCGTCCATCGTCACCGTGGTCGGGCCGAACGGTTCCGGCAAGACCACCCTGCTCGACGCCCTGCGTACCCTGCTGGCGATCGAGGACCGCGACACCGCGCGCGACTACAAGACCTATCTGCGCCACAACGGCAAGCCCTACGCCTGGTTGCGCGCGGTGGTCAGCAACCGCCCCGACCGGCGCGGCGGCCGGCCGTTCTTCCCGATCAAGGACGAACTGGTCACCCTGGCCTGCCGGGTGCGCAAGCGCGGCGGCGACTGGAGCCGCGACTACCAGATCGTCGGCGGCGATGTGGCGGTGGAGACCCTGGAGCAGGGCGGCGAATGGCTCGGCGTGCGCGACTACCGCGTGCGCCTGGCCGGCGCCGGCCTGACCCGCGCGATCTGCCGGGTGCTGACCCTGGAGCAGGGCGCCACCGACAAGCTCTGCCAGTACTCGCCGCGCGAACTGCTGCAGCTGATCTTCGACGTGTTCGAGGACAAGGCGGTGCTGGACGACTACCAGCGCGCGCGCACCGAGCAGTTCGACGTCGAGAAGGAGCTGCAGCAGCTCGGCCAGGACCTGGCCGGCCTGCACCTGCGCCTGGAATCGGCCAAGGCCGACGTACGCTCGTTCGAGGAATACAACGCGCTGCGCAACCAGCGCCAGCGCCTGGAAACCGAAGTCGCGCCGAAGGTCGAGCTGGCCGAACAGCGCGCGGTCATCGACGGCGCCAAGCCGCGCCTGACCGGCCTGCGCCGCGCGCTGCGCGAGCGCGAGCGCGCGCTGGACGAGATGCAGGCGCAGGACGCCGTCGCCTCGCAGGGACGCGACGTGCTGCAGGAAGCGATGCGCGAGGCGCGGCGCCAGGTCGGCGCCAGCGAGCAGGCCTTCACCCAGGCCCGCGACGCCGCCCGCGACGCGGAAATGCTGGTCAAACGCCGCGACGAGTTGGCCAGGCTGCAGGCCCAGCGCGGCGCGCTCGACATCGACGCGCTCAGCGCCGGCGTCGAGAGCGGACGCCGCCGCCAGGCCGAGCTCAAGCTCGAGGCCGAGCGCGACCGCAAGCGCGCCGGCGAGATCTCCGCCCAGCTCGCCGCGCTCAGCGGCGGCGGCCGCATCGTCGAGCCGTTCGAACGCGACTTCCGCGCCGCGCTGGACCGCGCGAACATCGACCACCGGGTGCTGACCGAACTGGTCGAGATCGCCGACCCGCAATGGTCGGTGGCGGTGGAAGCGGTGCTGGCGCCGTACCGGCATCTGCTGGTGCTGGAAAACCCGAAACACGCGCGCGAAGCCTGGAAGCTCGGCGAAAGCCTGCAGTACCGGCATTTCATCGTCGCCGAGCGGGCGCCGGTGCCCAAGCCCAGCGCCGGTTCGCTGCTGGAAGTGGTGCGTTTCTCGGCCGATCCGCCGGCCTGGCTGCCGCGCCAGCTCGACCGCATCCGCCGGGTCACCGACATCGAGCACGGCTCGCGCCTGCCGGCCTCGCAGGACTGGATCACCCAGAAGGGCTACCTGCGAGAAAGTCGCGGCGGCCGCCACATCGGCGGCAACCAGCAGCACTTCGGCAGCGGCGCGCGCCAGTCGCAGCTGGCCGAACTGCGCGCCGAACAGACCGCCATCGCCCAGCGCGCGCAGGCGCGCGAGGCCGAGCTGCAGGAACTCAACCAGCGCGTCGACGCCGACCAGTCGCGCCTGCTCGGCCTGGACGCGACCCAGGAACTGGTGACCCGCGCGGCCGAATTCGCCGATGCCCAGGAACGCCTGCCGGCGCTGGCCGAAGCCGCCGCCGAAGCCGCCGCGGCCCTGGCCCAGGCGCGCGCGCAGATCGACGCGGCCGGCGAGCAGGACAAGGCCGAAGGCATCGCCGCGGCCAAGCGCCAGGGCCAGATCGACGCCCTGGCGCGCGAGCTGCGCGAGCGGGCGCAACAGATCAACGGCGAACGCCACAGCCTGATCCAGCGCATCCTCGACTACCGGCGCAAGCGCGGCCTGATGCCGGCGGACTGGCGCAGCGCGGCGGCGCTGGCCGCGGCGCGCGAGGAATACGAAAGCGCTTCGGCGGTGCGGCGCGAGCTCGACCGCATCGACGACCGCCTGACCCGCGGCGGCTTCGTCGTCGACGAGTCCTGCGTGCCCTTGCGCGACAAGATCGGCGCCGACCACGACGAACTGGCCAGCTCGATCATGCGCCGCGAGGCGCACCTGGAGCGGGCCAAGCGCCTGACCGAGGAAGCGCGCGGCGCCTACATCAACGTGCTGCGCGCGACCGTGCGCCGTTACAAGAAGAACCTGGTCGCGTTGGGCGAACTGGCCGGCATCGGCGTCGACGCCGACATGCCGGAGCTGGCCAACAACGACGTCGCCCTGGCCCAGGCCGGCCTGTCGGTGCGGTTCGACTTCGACCGCAAGGGCTGGATCGGCCTCGACGACGGCGAGGCCTCCGGCGGCCAGCAGGTGATGAAGTCGCTGCTGCTGCTGGTCGCGCTGCTGCGCGACGAAGACCAGCCGGGCGGCTTCGTGTTCATCGACGAGCCCTTCGCCCACCTGGACGTGTTCAACATCGAAAAGGTCGGCCGCTTCCTGCGCGCCACCGACGCCCAGTACATCCTGACCACGCCGATCACCCACAACCTCAACGTGTTCGATCCCTCCGACCTGGTGCTGACCACCAGCAAGCGCCGCGGCGGCAACGCCTGGGCCGAGCCGGTCGCGGTGCTCAAGCGCCAGGTCGACGCCGCCGGCAAGGCCGCCTGAGCAAAGGCGGTCCCAGCAAGGCGGCTTAGCGTTCGCCGCCCCGTCGCGGCTTTGCCATCGCCGTTCCCCCCCATTGAAAAAGGGGGGCAGGGGGATTGGTTTTTGCTCTCTTGTCGCCGCAACAGCAACAGCAAATCCCCCGCGCTCCGCGCGCCACTCAGCAGCGAAGCCCGCGCCGGGCGCCGGTCCCCCTTTTTCAAAGGGGGCCACGGCTCGCGCGCCATCGTTAGTGCCGCCATGGCTCGAACCGCGGTCCCCGTTGCGTTCCCCGCCGTTGCTGTTCCCCCCTTTGAAAAGGGGGGCAGGGGGGATTTGCTTTCGCTCTGTCGCCACAACAGCAACAGCAAATCCCCCGCGCTCCGCGCGCCACTCAGCAGCGAAGCCCGCGCCGGGCGCCGGCCCCCTTTTTCAAAGGGGGCCACGGCTCGCGCGCCATCGATAGTGCCGCCATGGCTCGAACCGCGGTCCCCGTTGCGTTCCCCGCCGTTGCTGTTCCCTCCTTTGAAAAGGAGGGCAGGGGGGATTTGCTTTCGATCTCTTGTCGCCGCAACAGCAACGGCGAACTTCTCAAGCCTGGAACGATAAATCCCATCGTCCGCACCAGCGCAACGCTTGACTGGCGTAGCGCCGGGTCTACTCTATGCAAACGCAACAACCCCTCTTTCAGGCCACTCCGTCATGCAGCGCTTCCCGCTCCTGATATCGCTGAACGCCCTGCGCGCGAGCGCAGGCCGGGTGCGCCTGCCTCCTGCAGTCTTCGCTTCGCGGTCGAACTGACCCGCGTCGTGCGATGCCGCAGAGAACAAAGCACCCGCAAGGGTGCTTTTTTGTTGCCCGCAATTCCCGAGCCGCCGGCGATCGCCGGTCTCCCATCGCCGCAGTCCGCCTGAAACCCAAGGAGAACGTGTCGTGAATACCACGGCCGAAACCCAAGCCTAGCCGCGCGTCCCGTCGCCAACCGGGGCGCGCGGCGTCCCACGCGTTGGCCACGAATGCGAACACTCTTATGAACACCCCGCTCCTCAGCACCATCCCCGCCCGTCGCTGGCGCAACCTCGGCATCATCGCCCACGTCGACGCGGGCAAAACCACCCTCACCGAACGGCTGCTGTGGAAAACCGGCGCGATCCATCGCACCGGCGAAGTCCACGACGGCGCCACGACCACCGATTTCGATCCGATCGAACGCCGCCGCGGCATCACCATCGGCGCGGCCGCCGTGCAGGCGCGCTGGACGCCGCACGACGGCGACGAGCATCGCCTGACCGTCATCGATACGCCCGGCCATATCGACTTCGCGATCGAAGTCGAACGCTCGCTGCGCGTGCTCGACGGCGCGGTCGCGGTGTTCAGCGGCGTCGACGGCGTGCAACCGCAATCGGAAACCGTGTGGCGCCAGGCGCGCCGCCACGGCGTGCCGCTGATCGCCTTCGTCAACAAGATGGACCGCGTCGGCGCTTCGCTCGAACGTACTCTCGCGCAGATGCGCGAGAAGCTCGACGCAGTGCCGTGGGCGCTGGGCGAAACCGTGGGCGCGGAATCCGAGCTCAGCGGTTGGATCGACTACGTCGCGCGCGAACGCCTGTCCTGGGACGAGCGCGGCATGTTGTCGCGGCGCGCCTGGACCGAGTCGGAAACGCAGGCTTTCGAGCCGGCGCGGCAGCGCCTGGTCGAAGCCGTCGCCGATCACGACGATGCGCTCGCCGAAGCGTTCCTGGACGGCAGCGCCATCGACGCCGTGTCGCTGAAGGCGGCGCTGCGCCGGGCCACGCTGGCCGGCGCCGGCACCCCGGTACTGGCCGGGTCCGCGTTCAAGAACAAGGGCGTGGAAGCGCTGCTCGACGCCATCGTCGACTATCTGCCGTCGCCGCTGGAGCGTCCGCCGGTGCGTGCGCAGAGCGAGCGCGGCGAGGTCGCGCTGGCGGCCGATGCCGACGGCCCGCTGGCCGGTCTGGTGTTCAAGATCGTGCACCACGAACACGGTGCGCTGAGCTTCGTGCGCCTGTACTCGGGCACGCTGCGGGTCGGCGACACGGTGTGGGCGTCGCGGCGCGAAAAGGCGCTGCGCGTGGGCCGGCTGCAGGTCGTGCAGGCCGACCGCGGGCAGGACGTGGACGTGGCCTACGCCGGCGAGATCGTCGCGATCGCGGGCTGGAAAGACGCGGTCAGCGGCGAGACGCTCAGCGACGCCGGCCGGCGCCTGGCGCTGGACAGCATCCAGGCCCAGCCGGCGGTGCTGTCGTGGCGGCTGACCGCAGGCAAGTCCAGCGACCTGATCCGCCTCGGCCAGGGCCTGGCCAGCCTGGCCCAGCAGGATCCGTCGTTCCGCGTCGGCACCGATGCGGATACCGGCGAAACCCTGGTCTGGGGCATGGGCGAGCTGCACCTGGAGGTGATGGTCGACCGTTTGCGCGAGTTGTGGAACGTCGAGGTGCGCACCGGTTCGCCGCGCGTGGCCTATCAGGAAACGCCGAGCCGCGCGGTGCGCGGCGTGGAGGGCAAGCAGGCCAAGCAGAACGGCGGCATCGGCCAGTTCGCGCGGGTGATCGTCGATGTGGCGCCGCGCGACGACGGCCGGTTCGAATTCGTCGACCGGACCGTCGGCGGCGCGGTGCCGCGCAACTTCGTCGCCGCGACCGAGAAGGGCCTGCGCGCGGCGCTGGCCGAGGGACCGCGCGGCTTCCCGGTGGTGGGGCTGAGCGTGACCCTGGTCGACGGCGAAACCCACGCCAAGGACTCCTCGGAACTGGCGTTCCAGATCGCCGCGGCCGAGGCGCTGAAGGCGGCGCTGGCGCAAGCCGGCACGACCTTGCTCGAGCCGGTGATGGCGTTGGTAGTGGATACGCCCGCGGCCCACGTCGGCGATGTGGTCGGCGACGTGCAGCGGCGTTCCGGCCGGGTCCTGGCGATCCAGGACAACGGCGGCCGCAGCGACGTGACCGCACGCGCGCCGCTGGCGAAGTTGTCGGGCTACACCACCAGCCTGCGTTCGCTCACTCAGGGACGCGCCTCGGCGTCGATGGTGTTCGACGGTTACGAGGTCGCGCGCGCCGCGGTCGAAGCGGCGTAAACGAGCTCGCGCTGGGCCCGCACGCAGCGGGCTTCGTTGCCAGGCACGGAAAACCGTGCCTGGTATTTTTTGGCCGAGGTAGGGAGGTCATAACAGGCGCGCGTTGTTGGATGTCGGGAGCCGCGTCAGCGGATCCAAGCGGAGAATGCAGCGAAGTAATGTGCCAATTGCGAGATAAGAATTGGCGATAAGACAGTGTGACAACCGCGTTTTCATGGCTGAAAAATGCGCGATAGCACACTGATAAATGTGCTTGCTGATGTTTGCGTGCGCGTTGATAGCTAACGGTAATTATCATTCGTTTTTGTAATTAGCGAATGCGCGTTCGCTCCGTTACGTTCGCTTCGGTCGAATGTGGGATTCGGCCTTCGAAAGCCGCCGACTGCTGCGATGGACGCGAAGCCGGCCGACTGTATTCAGACAGAACGTCAAAGAAGTTCTTAAGCACACTTTGATTCCGGGGGAAAACCTATGGCTTCACGTCGCCTCGCCGCTCCGCGGCGGCACCGTCTTTGCTGCGCACTGATCGCAGCGTTGATCCTTCCCAACGCCGGCCTCGCCTTCGCGCAGGACACCGCGGCCGCCGACGAGAAAAAGGCGGCCAAGCCCGCGCAAGAGGCGACCAGCCTGGAGACGGTGACGGTCACCGGTTCGCGTATCGGCCGCGACACCTTCACCTCGGTGTCGCCGCTGCAGGTGATCACCCGCGAAGAGACCACCCTGGCCGGTTTCAATTCGACCACCGGCGCGTTGCAGAGCAATACCGTGACCGGCGGCTCGGCGCAGATCAACAACGCGTACGGCGGTTTCGTCACCAACGGCGGTCCTGGCGCCAACACGCTCGGCCTGCGCGGCATGGACCCGACCCGCACCCTGATCCTGCTCAACGGCCGCCGCGTCGCGCCGGCCGGTTCGCGCGGCTCGGTCGGTTCGGCCGACCTCAACGTGCTGCCCACCTCGATGATCGATCGCGTCGAAGTGCTCAAGGACGGCGCCTCGTCGATCTACGGCTCCGACGCGGTCGCCGGCGTGGTCAACATCATCACCCGCAAGAACATCGACGGATTTTCGGTCGAGGCCCAGTACAACGCCACCGAAGACGGCGGCGGCGAGGAAACCCGCTACTCGCTCGGCTGGGGCAAGACCGGCGACCGCTTCAGCATCTCCGGCTCGTTCGAGGCCTACGATCGCGATGACCTGAACCTCGGCGACCGCGACTGGACCCGCTGCAATACCGACTATCGCCGCACCGTCAGCCGCGACAGCGCCGGCAACGTCACCGGCGTGGGCGCCTGGGGCAGCGCCGACTTCGTCGATCCGTTGACCGGACGGCCGAAGTGCTATCCGATCACCGGCACCGGTTCCAACGGCGTCACCATCAACACCATCGGCACCAACACCCGCACCGGCGTCGGCGCGGCCGGCTCGGTCGGCACCAGCTTCAATCGCTGGCGTCCGAACGCGGCCATCACCACCGGCCTGCCGGGCTTCGAAGGCGTCGGCGGCGGCGCCAACAGCCTCAACGTGCGCGATACCTTCGATCCGCGCATGCTCAACCGCTCGCTGATCTCGCCGGTGGAGGTGCGCACCGGCTTCGTCCAGGGTGCGTTCGACCTGCAGGCGCTGGGCAATGCCGAGCTGTACTTCGAAGTGCTCGCCAACCGCCGCGAGTCCAGCCAGACCGGCTATCGCCAGCTGACCTTGGACTATTACCGCGGCAGCCCGCTGCTGCCGGCGTTCCTGCAGACCAGCCAGGTCCAGGCCGCGCCGACCGAGACCACCGGCGGCCGTCCGCTGGGCGTGCGCGCCTTCATCGGCTTCGGCAACGATCACGGCGAGCAGACCGTCGACTACTTGAAGGCCATCGCCGGTGTGCGCGGCGACTTCGTCTGGACCGACTGGCGCTACGACTTCATGCTCAGCAAGTCGCGGTCGGACGCGGACTACACCGCCGAAGCGTTCATGATCGACCGCATGACCCGCAGCCTGGATGCGGTCGCCGCGCCCGGCGGCGGCTTCGTCTGCCGCAACCCGGCCGGCGGCTGCGTCGCGGCGCCGTTCCTGACCTCGCAGGTGATCGCAGGCGCGTTGCCGGAAAATTGGAAGAACTACGTATTCCGCCCGTTCCACAGCAGCACCCTGTACGAGGAGAGTACCGCCAATTTCGCGATCGACGGTCCGTTGTTCTCGCTGCCTTACGGCCAAGTGCGCGGTGCGTTCGGCATCGAGTACCGCCGCGCCAAGATCGACGACACCCCGGCGCTGGATTCGCAGAACGCCAACCTGCTGAACTTGACCTCAGCCGCCCCGACCCGCGGCAAGGACTCGGTGCGGGAAATCTACGGCGAACTGGAAGTGCCGCTGCTGTCGGGCCTGAAGGGCGCGCAGGAGCTGACCATGAACGTGTCGGCCCGCTACACCGACTACCAGTCCTACGGCGGCGACAAGACCTACAAGCTCGGCGGCCTGTGGACCCCGGTGAACTGGCTGACCCTGCGCGCGTCCTACGGCACGTCCTACCGCGCGCCGGCCTTGTTCGAGCAGTTCCTCGGCGGCACTACCGGCTTCCTGTCCGCGACCGGCGACCCTTGCAACGAGTACGGCGTCGATCCCGACGCCTCGGTCGCCTTGGCCGCCAATTGCCGCGCCGAGGGCCTGGCGCCGGACTTCCGCGCGACTCAGAGCATCACCATCATCACCGCCGGCGGCGCCGAGCAGGGCCTGAAGGCCGAAACCTCGACCAACTTCACCACCGGCATCGTCCTGCAGCCGGAACTGCCCAAGAGTATCGGCGACCTGTCGTTCGCGGTCGATTACTACAAAATCGAAGTCGAGAACGGCGTCGCCCGCGCTGGCGGCAGCGGCATCCTCGACCGTTGCTACAACGACCCGGATTTCCGCAGCGGCGGCGGCTTCTGCCGCCTGGTCGACCCGCGTACCCCGGGCAGCAACGCCCTGCGCGTGCACGACAGCTACGTGAACCTGGCCACCGACCGCGTGCGCGGCCTGGACTTCACCGTGCGCTACGTGCGCGAAATCGGCCCGGGCACCCTGCGCAGCACCCTGCAGGCAAGCCACTTCCTGGAACAGTCCAACAAGCTGTTCG
Organism: Lysobacter sp. Soil_C_15; assembly: GCF_057657315.1. Classification (NCBI taxonomy): domain Bacteria; kingdom Pseudomonadati; phylum Pseudomonadota; class Gammaproteobacteria; order Lysobacterales; family Lysobacteraceae; genus Lysobacter; species Lysobacter sp. Soil_C_15. Next base: position 401,712 of record NZ_JBDGIR010000004.1, on the reverse strand, counting down.
CCGAGGACGAGTTGGACGACGTCAACGGCAACGTGGCCTCGCCGTCGATGGTGGCCATGCTCGATACCACCTACGACTGGAAGAACTGGAAGCTCCGCTACGGCCTGGAATGGGTCGACGCGACGCAGAGCTACGGCTACTACGGCCTGGAAAAGGCGACCTCGCCGTACAAGATGCACACCGAGGATTACTACCTCTCGCACCTGTCCGCGCAGTACAAGTGGGACAAGTGGTCGGTCACCGGCGGCGTGCGCAATCTGTTCGACGCCGAGCCGCGGGTGATCTCTCAGTCAGGCGCTTACAACCGGGTCGGCAACGCACCGCTGTACAGCGGTTACGACTACATCGGACGCGCGTTCTTCCTCAACGTGCAGGCGAAGTTCTGATCCTTGCGACCGGCCGCCGCGGTTGCGGCCGGAGCGACGGTCCCGGGCGCCGCATCGTCGATGCGGCGCCTTCTCGTGGCGTAACCGGGCCGGCTCACCAGCCGGCCAGCACCAGCTTGCCGATGGTGGCGCCCGATTCCAGCCGGCGATGCGCTTCGCGCAGGTTCTCGGCGTTGATCGCGCCCAGGGTTTCGGCGTGGCTGCCGCGCAGTTCGCCGGCGTCGATCAGCTCGGCGACGCGGTCGAGCAGGCGGCCTTGTTCGATCAGGTCGGCGGTACCGAAGCGCGGCCTGGCGAACATCATTTCCCAGTGGATGCCGATGCACTTGGCCTTGTACGGATCGCCGATGTGCAGCGGCCCGGTCGGCTCGACGATCAGGCCGACGTGGCCCTGCGGCGCGAGCAACTGGCCCAGTTCGGTCCAGTAGCGGTCGGTGTCGGCCAGGTTCAGCGCCGCGTCCATCTGCTCGTAGCCCAGCGCCTGCAACTGCGGCGCCAGCGGCTGCGAGTGATCGATCACGTGGTCGGCGCCGTAGCGCTTGCACCATTCGATGCTGGGCGGGCGCGAGGCGGTGGCGATCACCTCGAACCCGGCGCGCTTGGCCAACTGGATCGCGATCGTGCCGACGCCGCCGGCGCCGCCGACGATCAGCAGGCGGCGGCCGCGGCCGCCGCGCTCGCTGTCGTAGGGCATGCGCTGGAACAGCAGTTCCCAGGCGGTGATCGCGGTCAACGGCAAGGCCGCCGCTTCGGCCGCGCTCAGCAAGGTCGGCGCGCGGCCGACGATGCGTTCGTCGACCAGCTGCCATTCGCTGTTGCTGCCGGGACGGCCGATGTCGCCGGCGTAGTAGACCCGATCGCCGACCTTGAATCGGCTCACCGCTGCGCCGACCGCTTCGACCGTGCCGGCGGCGTCGTAGCCGAGCACGCGCGGCTCGGCCAGCACCTCGGTCGCCGGTTTGGAGCGGCGCACCTTGGTGTCGACCGGATTGACCGAGACCGCTTCGATCCGCACCAGCAGATCGTGGCCGGCGGCGACCGGCGTGGGCAGGTCGAATTCGAGCAGGGATTGCGGATCGTCGATCGGCAGGTGGCGGATCAGGGCTACGGCTTTCATTGCGGACTCCGAGGGGAGGGGAGGAGAACCGGCATCGCGGGCATCGATGCCGGATTGTGGATCAAGCGCAGGTTCGTCGTTGTCGAGCTGCGGGTCGCCAAGCCGCGCCGCCGCCGAGCCGCGTCGGCGTCAGCGCGGTCCGAACAGCAGCGGCTCGTCGAGCGCGGCGGCCATGGCGCGGTAGCCGGCGTCGCCGGGATGCAGACGGTCGCCGGAGTCGTAGACCGGCAGGAACCGGCTCGGACGCTGGGGGTCGCGGACGATCGCGTCGAAATCGACCACCGCATCGAACTCGCCGCTGTCGCGGATCCAGGCGTTGACCGTCTGCCGCACCCGTTCCTTGGCCGGGCTGTAGTAATCGTGGATCGGCGTGCCGGGCAGGGCGCCTTCGAACGGGGTCAGGGTGGCGCCGACGATGCGCACCGACTGCAGCCGGGCGCGAGCGATCAACTGGCGATAGCCGTCGATCAGGCGTTGCGCGTCGACCGCCTCGCGCGCCGGTTCGAAGCTGCTGCCGGGCCAGGCGATGTCGTTGATGCCCATCAGCAGCACCACCGTATCCGGGCGTTGGCTGAGCACGTCGCGCTCGAACCGGGCCAGCGCGCTGACGCCCATGCCGTCGCTGAGCACGCGTGCGCCGGAGATGCCGGCGTTGAGCACGGCGACGCCGCGCGGCGCCAGGCGCTGGGCGAGCAGGTCCGGCCAACGCTGGTAACGGTTGGGGGTGGACGCGGCGCCGTCGGTGATCGAGTCGCCGAACGCGACCACGCGCCGCACCGGCTGCGCGGCTTCGACATAGACGCCGCTGAGCAAAGGCCGGGTCTGCAGCACGTCGCCGCCGTCCAGCCGGGCTTGGGCGGTGCGGTCGCCGGCGACCAGGAACGCATCCTGGCGCCCTTCCCAATGGAAGCTGCGCAAGGCGGTGTCCTGCGGCAGGTACAGGCTGACCGCGACTTCGGCGAGCGCGGCGAGCTTCAGCTCGACCGGGTCGCTGAGCACCGGCGCGCCCGGCAGCAGGGTGACCTCGCGCCGGCCGCCGAAGGTCAGTACCCGGTCGCTGCCCGGTTCGATCCGCGAGCCGCCGGCGCTGCGGGCGATGCGCGCCGCGCCGATGGTCACCGGCGCATCGCCGTAGGCATTGGACAGGGCGATCCGGACCCGGCCGCCGCCGACGCTGACCCGCGCCACCTGGCGCAGGGTCTGGTCGTGCAGGCGCGCCGGGGCGCCGTTGGGCAGGACGAAATCGGCGCCCCAGGTGGCCTGGGGGCTGGCGATCCAGGTGCCGACCCAATGCGGCGCGGCTTGGGCGTCGGCGGCCCGGGCCGGCGAGGCCAGGCCCAGGGCGAGCGCCGCGGCGGCAAGGGGGGAGAGCAGGCGGGAAATGTTCATGAGTGGGGTCCGCAATGGGGTCGGGGAGTCGACGCCGACCACGTTAGGCTCTTCCGGAATTCGCTAGTAGCGGGCAAGATCGCATGGGGCTCATTCCATTTCGGAATGGGCATGGCCCGGAGTCGCCCGAACCGCCCATGGACACGCTTCGCGGCTTGCAGACCTTCGTGCGCGCGGTCGAACTCGGCAGCCTGTCGGCGGTCGCGCGCGAACTCGGCACGACCCAGCCCACGGTCAGCAAGACCGTGGCCGCGCTGGAGCAGGAACTCGGTGTGCGCCTGCTGCAACGCAGCACCACCCATCTGGCGCCGACCGAGCAAGGCCGGCGTTTCTACGAGCGCGCGCGGCGGGTACTGGAGGAATACGGCGAGGCGGTGGCCGATGCGCGCGGGCTCAGCGAAACTCCGGCCGGGCTGTTGCGCGTGGCCGCGCCGGTCAGCGTCGGCGTGCTGCGCCTCAACCGGCTGGTGCAGGAATTCCTGGCCCTGCATCCGCAGGTCGAGGTCGAACTGATCCTCAACGATCGCTACGTCGATCTGGTCGAAGAAGGCATGGACCTGGCCCTGCGCATCGGCGCCAACCTGCCGCCGAACGCGGTCGCGCGCCGTGCCGCGGTATCGCCGCGCGGGCTGGTCGCTTCGCGCGAGTATCTGGCCCGGCATGCGCCGATCCTGAGCCCCGGCGACACCGCCGCGCACGATTACCTGCGCTTCGCCTGGGCCGGGGACACTTACACCCTGCACGGCCCCGGCGGCGAGACCGCGGTATTGCGCGGCGACGGCCGCTACCGGATCAACAACTCGCTGGGCATCCGCGAAAGCTTCCTGATCGGCAGCGGCATCGGCCTGGCGCCGGCCTGGCTGGTGCAGGACCTGGTCGACGAAGGGCGCTTGCAGTGGATCCTGCCGCAGTGGCGGGCGTCGGCGCATGAGCTGTATCTGCTGTATCCGGCCCGCCGCTACCTGCCGGTGCGCACGCGGGCCTTGTTGGAGTTCCTGAGCGAACGCCTGCCGCTACTGCCCGGCCTGGGACTGCCTGGCCTGGAGCTGCCTGGCCTGGAGCTGCCGCCGGGCTGAGCGCTGGCGCATTCGGCTCAACCTGCGACGCAGGTAGCCGCGTCGGCGGGCACGCTGGCTTCGCGCCGACGCGGCCGCGCATCCAGGCGCGCGGCCCACAGCGCCAGGAGCAGGCCCGACACGGTCACCAGCGCCGCGACCCAGGTCACCGCGCCCAGGCCGGGGCCGTGTTCGATCACCGCGCCGCCGAGCCAGGCGCCGAGCGCGTTGCCGAGATTGAATGCGCCGATGTTGAGGCTGGAGGCCAGGTTCTGCCCGGCCGGGTCGGTCTTCTGCAGCACCCACAGCTGCAGCGGCGGCACGGTCGCGAACGCAGCCACGCCGAGCAGGCCGACGAAAGCGATCGCGGCGATCTGATGATGCAGGGCGAAGGTCATGATCCCGAGCACCGCGGCCAGGGCGATCAGGGTGCCGATCAGCGCCGGCGCCAGGCGCTTGTCGGCGAAGCGGCCGCCGATCAGATTGCCGAGGATCATGCCGCCGCCGAACACCAACAGGATCGGCGACACCGCGGCCTCGCCGAAGCCGCTGATCCGGGTCAGGATCGGCTGGATGAAGGTGTACACGGTGAACACGCCGGCGAAGCCGAGCACGGTCATCGCCAGGCCGAGCAGCACCTGCGGATGCAGCACCGCCTTCAGTTCGCGACGGAGCGCCACCGGCTCGGGTTTGCTGCGGTCGGCCGGCACCAGGCCGGCGATCACCACGGTCGCGATCACGCCGATGGCGGCCACCGCCCAGAAGGTCGAGCGCCAGCCGAACTGCAGGCCGAGCCAGGCGCCGGCGGGCACGCCGAGCAGGGTGGCGACGGTCAGGCCGGTGAACATGATCGAGATCGCCGAGGCCTTCTTGTCGGCCGGCACCAGGCCGGTGGCGACCACCGCGCCGACGCCGAAGAAGGTGCCGTGGGCGAGCGAGGTGATGACTCGCGCGATCATCAGCACGGTGTAGTTGGGCGCGATCGCACAGGCGATGTTGCCGAGGGTGAAGATCAGCATCAGCGCGACCAGCACCGCCTTGCGCGGCATGCGCCCGGTGGCGACGGTCAGCACCGGCGCGCCGACGAACACGCCCAGCGCATAGCCGGAGATCAGCAGCCCGGCCGCGGCCAGGCCGACCTGCAGGTCGGCGGCGACCTGCAGCAGCAGGCCCATGATCACGAATTCGGTGGTGCCGATGCCGAACGCGCCCACGGTCAGGGCGTACAGGGCGATCGGCAGGCGTCCGCCGGCGGCGCTGGCCGGGGCGGACGAGGGAGCGGGGGCGGCGTGCATGAGGCGCATCCGTAAGGGGCGATGCGCGGCAGTCTGGGCGCTTGCATCTTGTGGAAAAACCGCCAGGATGGCGAATCACTATCAACGAATTATTGAAAGTGGCATGGACCGCATCGCCGACCTGCAGCTGTTCCTGCGCGTGCTCGACCTGGGTTCGATCAGCGCCGCCGCGCGCAGCCTGGACCTGTCGGTCGCGGTCGCCAGCCAGCGCCTGAAACGGCTGGAGCGCGAGCTCGGCGTGCGCCTGCTGCACCGGACCACCCGCCAGTTGCACGCCACCGCCGAAGGCCAGGCCCTGGCCGAGCGCGGCCGCGGCCTGATCGAGGAACTGGAGGCGCTGACCGCCGACCTGCGCCGCGCCGGCAGCGAGCCGGCCGGACTGTTGCGGGTCACCACCTCGGCCGCATTCGGGCGCATGTACCTGTCGCCGCTGCTGGCCGAGTTCCAGCGCCGCTACCCGGCGGTACGGCTGAGCGTGAACCTGACCGACCAGAACCTGGACCTGATCGCCGCCGGTATGGACCTGGCGATCCGGATCGGCCCGCTCGACGATTCCAGCCTGGTCGCGCGCAAGCTGGCCGACAACCGGCGCGTGCTGGCGGCCGCGCCCGAGTACCTGCGCCGGCACGGCGCGCCGCGCACGCCGCAGGATCTGATCGGGCACGAATGCCTGGTGCTGGTGGGCGGGCAGGGGCGGATGGAAGACTGGCGCTTGCTCGACGCGGACGGCGTCGCGACCACGGTGCGGGTCAACGGCCGGATCGAGAGCAACTTCGGCGAAGTGCTGCGCGACGCCGCGGCGGCGGGCTTGGGCATCGCCCATTTCTCGGTCTGGCACGTGCACGAGGACTTGCGCAGCGGCCGCCTGGTCCAGGTGCTGCCGGACTACCGCCTGCCGGACACGGCGATCAGTGCGGTGATGCCGCAGCGCCGTTTCGTGCCGCTGCGGGTGCGCGCTTTCATCGACTTCGTCGCCGAGTCGTTCGGCGAGGTGCCGCCATGGGAACGCGGCGGCTGAGGCGCGAGCCGCGATTGCATTCGCCGATCTTGCCGCGTCCGGCCCCTGTAGGAGCGGCGTCCCACGGGGATTTCCTGCGGTCACAATCCGCGGCCAAGGGACGCGCAGAAAATCCAAGACTGTCGTCAGTGATCGAAGCTCGAAGCTGTCGTCTGTAGGAGCGGCGCAAGCCGCGACCATCGGATGCGCGGAAAACCATGCCGCCGTAATGGATCCAGACCCGACACTGCCGCTCCGTTACTTCGCCGGGGCCTCGGCGCTGGCGGCCATCAATCGAACGCGAACGCATCCAGCGCCAGCGAGCCCATTTCGTGCGAGCGGTGCAGGCCGCGCGCGGTCGGGGCTTCGCCGGCGGCGCCGAGGGCGACGAACAGCGGCATCAGGTGTTCGACCGTGGGATGGGCGCGATGCGCATGCGGCGCCTGCGCCTGCCAGTCGAGCAGGGCGGGCAGGTCGTGCGCGGCCAGGCGCCGGCGCATCCAGTCGGCGAACTCGGCCGCCCAGGCCGGCATCGGCGCGTCGCGGTCGGCCCAGTCCAGATCGCCGAGATTGTGCACGAAGCCGCCGGAGCCGATCACCAGCACGCCCTCGTCGCGCAACGACGCCAGGGCCTGGCCGACCGCGTAATGGCGCCGCGCGTCGCCGTGCGGCATCACCGACAGCGGCACTACCGGAATATCGGCCTGCGGGTACATCCGCCGCAGCGGCACCCAGACGCCGTGGTCGAGACCGTGGTTGTCGCGCAGGCGCGCCTCCAGGCCGGCATCGGCGAGGCGGTCGCGGATCTCTTCGGCCAGCCGCGGCAGGCCGGGCGCCGGGTATTGGATCCGGTACAGCGGTTCGGGGAAGCCGCCGAAGTCGTGCACGGTGTGCGGGCGCTCGTGGCCGCCGACCATCGGCCGCTCGGTCATGAAGTGGGCGGAGGCGATCACGATCGCCCGCGGCCACGGCAGTTGCTGGCCGAGATCGTCGAGGAAACGTCCGGCGGGCGAGTCCTCCAGGGCCAGCATCGGCGAGCCGTGCGAGAGGAACAGGGTCGGCAGGCGAGTGGGGATGTCCATGCGTCCAGGGTGATCCTGCGCCGGACGATTTCCAAGTTGGGTCGGCGCGCCTGATCGTTCCGTTCCTGTTCGCAATCAGGAGGCTGCGGCGCGATTGTTGATCCGCGCCGCCGCCCGCGGCTTGCCGTTCCTGTCCGCGCCGCCTGCCCGCGCCGGCCGCCCGTGCCGCCGGCTCCCCGCCGTCTGGCAAAATAGCCGGCTCACTCACCCGCAGGCCTCTTGCACATGAGCCACTTCGACATCCGTTCGACCGTCCGCCCCGATCCCGACAAGCCGATGGTCGACATCGCCGACTACGTCGCCGACTACAAGATCGATTCGAAGGAGGCTTTCGACACCGCGCGCTACATGCTGCTGGATTCGCTGGCCTGCGCGGCGCTGGCGATGGACCACAAGGAATGCCTCAAGCACCTCGGCCCGCTGGTGCCGGGCGGCGAGATGAAGGGCGGCGCGCGCGTGCCGTTCACCTCCTACGAGCTCGACCCGGTCCAGGCCGCCTACAACATCGGCGTGCAGATCCGCTGGCTCGACTTCAACGACACCTGGCTGGCGGCCGAATGGGGCCACCCCTCCGACAACCTCGGCGCCATCCTCGGCGTCGCCGACTACCTGGGCCGCAAGGCCGAGGCCGAAGGCGGCCAGGCGATGACCGTGCGCGACGTGCTCGGCCACGCGATCAAGGCCCACGAGATCCAGGGCGGCTACGCGCTCAAGAACTCGTTCAACCGGGTCGGCCTGGACCACGTGATCCTGGTCCGCCTGGCCTCGACCGCCGTGACCACCCAGATGCTGGGCGGCGGCAAGGACGAGATCGTCACCGCGGTCTCGCACTCGTGGATCGACAACGGCGTGCTGCGCACCTACCGCCACGCGCCGAACACCGGCCCGCGCAAGAGCTGGGCCGCCGGCGACGCCTGCCGCCGCGCCGTGACCCATGCGCTGAACGCCAACAAGGGCGTGGTCGGCTACCCGAGCGCGCTGTCGGTCAAGACCTGGGGCTTCTACGACATCGCCTTCAAGGGCAAGCAGTTCGAGTTCGAGCGTCCGTTCGGCAGCTACGTGATGGAGAACGTGCTGTTCAAGATCTCCTTCCCGGCCGAGTTCCACGCCCAGACCGCGGTCGAGTGCGCGATGAAGCTGCACGAGCAGGTCAAGGACAAGCTCGACCAGATCGAGCGCGTCGAGCTGGAGACCCAGGAAGCCGGCGTGCGCATCATCGACAAGACCGGCCCGCTGGCCAACTACGCCGACCGCGACCACTGCCTGCAGTACATGGTCGCCGTGCCGCTGATCTTCGGCCGCCTGACCGCCGACGACTACGTCGACGCGGTCGCCGCCGACCCGCGCATCGACGCGCTGCGCGACAAGATGGTGGTCAAGGAGAACGAGCAGTTCACCAAGGACTACTTCGATCCCGAGAAGCGCTACATCGGCAACTCGGTGCAGGTGTTCTTCAAGGACGGCAGCTCGACCGAGAAGGTCTCGATCGACTACCCGATCGGCCACCGCAAGCGCCGCGCCGAAGGCATCCCGGTGCTGATGGCCAAGTTCGAAGCGGCGATCCGGGCCAAGCTGCCGGCCGCCCAGGCCGAGCGCCTGCTGGCCCTGGCGGCCAAGCCGGAGGAACTGGAAGCGCTGCCGATCACCGAGTTCCTCGGCCTGTTCGCCTCGGCCAAGTAATAGAGCATCGCCACGGCGACTCATTCGTGTGCGCAAAGCCGGCCGCGGCTTTGCGTACATCGAAACTGAACGAATCACGACTCGCAGCGATTCGGTGACGCTGCGCGTCGATATGTTAGACGGTTGTTAACACCGCTTTCACGTTGGCAAACCTAACCTGCGCGGGATGGCGTCATCCAGGCGACCGTCCTGAACGGTAGAAACCTCGCAGACGCGGTTTTCCGAATTTTCTGAACCAGGAGCTACAAGATGAATAAGAAACTCCTCTGCGCCGCCCTGCTGGGTGGCCTGAGCCTCGCGCAGGTCGCCAGCGCGCAGGACTTCGACGACCGCTGGTACCTCACCGGTTCGGCCGGCATGAACGTCCAGGACAACGACCGCGGCACCCGCAACGCTCCGTTCGGCGCGATCGGCCTGGGCAAGTTCCTCAACCCGAACTGGTCGCTGGACGGCGAGCTGAACTATCAGAACCCGAAGTTCGACGCCAACCAGGACGCCAACTGGAGCCAGTACGGCATCTCGCTCGACCTGCGCCGCCACTTCGTCACCGAAGGCCGCAACTGGAACCCGTACCTGCTGATGGGCCTGGGCTACCAGCGCTCGGAAGAAGAGTATGTGGTCAACTCGCCGCTGTCGCCGGCCGAGCGTAAGGACGGCAACTTCGCCGCCAAGGTCGGCGTCGGCGTCCAGGGCGACCTGGGCCGCGTCGGCATCCGCACCGAGCTGGCCTACCGCGCCGACTTCGACGACAACAGCGTCAACGGCGTCGACCGCAACGGCAAGTCGGAAGACTGGTTCGGCGACGTGCTGGCTTCGGTCGGCATCATCGTCCCGCTGGGTCCGGAGCCGGTCGCTGCGGTCGCTCCGGCTCCGGTGGTGGAGCCGGGCTG
>NZ_JBDGIR010000004.1:300106-391721 GCF_057657315.1 Lysobacter sp. Soil_C_15 | reverse complement strand
CTAAGCCTCTGGAACGGCGCGGGCTCCGGCCCGCGCACGGCAGCACCCACGAAGCCCGGCCTCGCGCCGGGCTTCGTTTTTTCGCGGCGCGCCGAGCGCGTCCGGGCATGACGAAGCTGAATCGAGCATCGCGCTAAAAAACCTCGATAACCGCCTGATTTCGCGGGTTGTCCATGGCCTTGCGCGCGCCTACACTGGCGCATCGTTCAACGGCGCGGCGATGCGTTCGCGCCGAACCCGGGAGACCCTCATGCGCCGAGTCCTTGCCGCCACGTCGTTGTTCCTGTTCGCCGCCGCGGCGCAGGCGCAGACCGCCAATTGCGCAGCGCTCGCCGCCACGCGCGCGCAGCCGGTCGAACCGACCCTGATCGCGCCGATCTCGCCGGAACTGGTCGCGCCCGCGCACCAGCTCGGCTCGCCGAGCGGCGTGCTGTCGCAGGCGCTGGACGAAGCCTTGTCGGTCGACCAGGTGCTGCTGCGCATCCGCCTGGAAGGCTGCAACGTCGCCAAGGCCGCGCCGGCCTCGACCGGCATGCCCTCGGCCAACGACCCGGCGGCCTACAAGCCCAAGACCGAGTTCGACAACACGCCGTGGCGTTTCAACATGAGCCAGGGCGGCAAGCGCATGACCGCCGACGAGTTCAGCGCCTGGATGAAGGCCAAGGGCGTGCGCGTGGCCAAGGGCAACGGCGCTGCGGCCGCACCGGCCGCGCCGGCGCCGGTGGTCGAAGCCGCACCGGCCGCGGTCGAGAAGAGCAAGAAGAAGTAAGCCGCATCGGCGGCGCAGCCGACGGCCGCGGGCATCGCCTGCGGCCGTTGCGTTTTTGGGCGCCATGCATCGGCGCCGCGAACCGCGCGCCGCCCAAGTCCCGATCCGATCCCAGCGATCCGCCGCCGCCTTGAGTCCGCCTCCGCCCCGTCACGGTCTGGCCCGCGTGCTGTCCAAGCAGGGGCTGTGCTCGCGCAGCGAGGCGGCCAAGTGGATCGCCGCCGGACGGGTCGCGGTCGACGGACGGGTGGTGCGCGATCCGGAGTTTCCGATCGTCCAGGGCCGTCAGCGCATCGCCGTCGACGGCCAGGCGATCGAGGCGGCCCAGCGCGTCTATCTGATGCTCAACAAACCGCGCGGCCTGGTCACCACCGCCCAGGACGAACGCGGCCGCGACACCGTCTACCGTTGCTTCGACGGCGCGCTGCTCGACGGCGCGCCCCTGCCGTGGCTGGCGCCGGTGGGCCGGCTCGACAAGGCCAGCGAAGGCTTGTTGCTGTTCAGCAACGACCCGCCGTGGGCCGCGGCGATCACCGACCCGGAAACCGGGCCGGACAAGACCTACCACGTGCAGGTCGACGCGATTCCGGATCCGTCCTTGCTCGCCGCGCTGCATGCCGGCGTCGCCGACGACGGCGAGTTGCTGCGCGCCAAGTCGGCGACCCTGCTGCGCGCCGGCGAACGCAACGCCTGGCTGGAGATCATGCTCGACGAGGGCCGCAACCGGCAGATCCGGCGTCTGCTGGCGGCGTTCGACCTGGACGTGCTGCGGTTGGTGCGGGTCGCGATCGGCACGCTGGCGCTCGGCGAACTGGCCAAGGGGCAGTGGCGGCGGCTGGACCCGCAGGACCTGCAGCGGCTGCGCTGAGCGGGCCGCAACGCACGCGGCCCGCAGCGGAAATCCGACCGCAGTAACGGTCGCGGACGCGGCTCGCGGCTTATGGTGGGCGCCGGAACCGCCGCTGCGCACCGCGCGCGGCCATCGCGCGACAAGGAGGTGCGCTGCCGGCCCGGGCCCTGCCCGCGGGAGGCCGGACCGATCGGAGCCTGGCAATCTTCCGCACTTCCAACCGCACCGCGGCCCCCCGGCCGGCGGCGCGCCGACTCGTCATGCCAAGGAGAGACCTACGATGTCGCAGCAAACCCTCACCCCCGTCCGCAAGCCCCGCGCCTGGACCCAGCGCGTGCGCGCCCTGCTGGTCGCCGCGCTGCTGAGCTTCAGCGCCGGCGCGATCGCCGACCCGGTGATCGCCAACCAGATCCTGCAGGCGGTGCGTTACGACCGGCAGATCCTGGACATGGACCTGCAGATCGCCAAGACCTTCGTGCAGAGCGGCAATATCGCCCAGGCGCGGCTCTACTACACCCGCGCGCAGATGGACGCGACCCTGCTCAGCGTTCAACTGGCCAAGCTGCAGCAGCAGAATCTGGACTCGCTCAACCGCGGCCTGTACAGCAACCGCGCGGCGATGGAACTGGCGGTCTCCAAGGGCCAGATGGCCCGGCTGCAGAGCCAGTACATCGAGATGGACCTGGCGATCCTGTCGCAGCTGCCGACTTCGATGGAGCATCGGGTCAAGCTGGATATGGATCTGCTGATGTTCAACATGACCATGCAGCAATTGGAACAGGCGATGCGCGACGCCGCCTGAGCGTCCCATGGGCGGCCGCACGACGGCCGCCCATGTCGCAGCCGCGGCGGCTGATGGCTGATCCGGCGCGCCGCCAGGCGCTCGCGGCCGCGCCTTGGCCCAGCCCAATTCCGAATCTCCAATCCCGGTGCCGCCAGGCGCCCCTAATCCCCGTCCCCGCCAGGCGCTCGCCAGCGCGCCAGGCGCGCTTCCAGCAAGGCGGCGACGACTTCCCGCGCCCGTGCGTCGCCGGGCCCGCGCGCGTCGTGGCTGGCGCCCTTGCCGTGGTTGCACGGCGCGCAGGCGAGGGCGAGGTTGCGCGGATCGTCGGCGTCTTCGCCGACCTGTGCGGTCAGCGCGGCGGCGGCGCGGCGGCCGAACCAGGCGCTGGGCACCACGTGTTCCAGCGAGGCCGAGCCCAGGGCCTGGCCGTCCTCGCGCAGGGCCAGCGCGCGCCGGCAATGCAGGCAGCGCGTGCGCCAGACCCGTTCGCCGGCGTCGAAGCCGGCCAGCGCGTCGGTGCGCACGGCTTGCAGCAGGCGGCGGCGCAGCGCGGAACGCACGGGTTCAACAAAGCGAAACGGCGCCGGGGAGGCCGGCGCCGTCGAGAACGCGATCGATCGATGCCGGCACCGGCGGCTCAGCCTTGGATCACGCCGAGCTCGCGGCCGATCTTGATGAAGGCCTCGATCGCCCGATCCAGGTGCTCGCGGGTGTGCGCCGCCGACATCTGGGTGCGGATGCGCGCCTGGCCCTGCGGCACCACCGGGTAGAAGAAGCCGATCGCGTAGATGCCTTCTTCGAGCAGGCGAGCGGCGAACTTCTGCGCCAGCGGCGCGTCGTACAGCATCACCGGGCTGATCGGGTGCACGCCGGGCTTGACGTCGAAACCGGCGGCGGTCATGCGTTCGCGGAAATAAGCGGTGTTGCGCGCCAGTCGCTCGCGCAGGTCGCCGGCCGCCGACAGCATCTCGAAGGCCTTGATGCCCGCGGCGACCACGTGCGGCGGCAGCGAGTTGGAGAACAGGTAGGGGCGCGAGCGCTGGCGCAGCAGTTCGATCACTTCCTTCTTGGCGGTGGTGAAGCCGCCGAGCGCGCCGCCCATGGCCTTGCCCAGGGTGCCGGTGAAGATGTCGATCTGGTCCATCACCCCCTTGACCTCGGCCGAGCCGCGGCCGTGGGCGCCGAGGAAGCCGGTGGCGTGGCATTCGTCGATGTGCACCAGGGCGCCGTACCTTTTCGCCAAGGCGACGATTTCGTCGAGCGGGGCGATGAAGCCGTCCATCGAGAACACGCCGTCGCTGGTGATCAGCTTGGTCTTGCAGCCGGCGGCCTCGGCGGCCTGGAGCTGCTTTTCCAGATCGGCCATGTCGCAGTTGGCGTAGCGGAAGCGCTTGGCCTTGCACAGGCGCACGCCGTCGATGATCGAAGCGTGGTTGAGCGCGTCGGAAATGATCGCGTCGTTCTCGCCCAGCAGCGGCTCGAACAGGCCGCCGTTGGCGTCGAAGCAGGCGGCGTAGAGGATCGTATCTTCGGTGCCGAAGAACTCGGCGATGGTCTTCTCGAGTTGCTTGTGCAGGTCCTGGGTGCCGCAGATGAAGCGCACCGAAGCCATGCCGAAGCCGTGCGTGTCCAGCGCGTCCTTGGCCGCCCGGATGATGTCCGGATGATCGGCCAGGCCGAGGTAGTTGTTGGCGCAGAAGTTCAGCACCGTGCGCCCGTCCTCGAGCACGATTTCGGCCGACTGCGGGCTGGTGATGATGCGCTCGGACTTGAACAGCCCGGCGGCGCGGATCTCGTCGAGGGTGTCGGCGTAGTGTTGGGTCAGGGACATGGTTCGGGACTCGGGACTCGGGACTTGGGACTCGGGACTCGGGACTCGGATAGGCGCGGGAGGGGAGTCGGATCGGCGCTAGCGTGCGCCGACTCGGAAACTCGGGTTTTGCAAGTCCCCAGTCCCGAGTCCCGGCTTCGCGTCAGTTCCAGCTAAGCACGACCTTCCCGGCCTTGCCCGCTTCCATCAGGTCGAAGCCCTTCTGGAATTCGTCGATCGGCAGTTGGTGGGTCAGCACCTTGCCGAGCGGGAAGCCGGACAGCACCAGCTGGGTCATCTTGTACCAGGTCTCGTACATCTTGCGGCCGTAGATGCCGTGCAGGGTCAGGCCCTTGAAGATGATCTTGTCCCAGTCGGCGCCGGCGCCCTTGGGCATGATGCCGAGCATGGCGATCTTGCCGCCGTGGTACATGCAGTCGAGCATGTCGTTGAAGGCGCGCGGGTTGCCGCTCATCTCCAGGCCGACGTCGAAGCCTTCCATGTGCAGGTCGGCCATCACGTCCTTGAGCGACTGGTTGGCGACGTTGACCACCCGGGTCGCGCCCATGTCGGCGGCCAACTTGAGGCGGAAGTCGTTGACGTCGGTGACCACCACGTTGCGCGCGCCGATGTGCTTGCAGATGCCCGCGGCGATGATGCCGATCGGACCGGCGCCGGTGATCAGCACGTCCTCGCCGACCACGTCGAACTCCAGCGCGCAATGCGCGGCGTTGCCGTAGGGATCGAAGAACGCGGCCAGTTCGCTCGGGATCTGGTCCGGGATCGGCCACAGGTTGCTGGCCGGCATGACGATGTATTCGGCGAAGGCGCCGTTGCGGTTGACGCCGATGCCGGTGGTGTTCGGGCACAGGTGCTGGCGGCCGGCGCGGCAGTTGCGGCAATGGCCGCAGACGATGTGGCCTTCGGCCGAGACGCGCTGGCCCGGACGGTAGCCGGTGACGCCGGGGCCGAGGTCGACGATGCGGCCGACGAACTCGTGGCCGATCACCAGGCCCGGCTTGATCGTGCGCTGGCTCCAGTCGTCCCACAGGTAGATGTGCAGGTCGGTGCCGCAGATCGCGGTTTTCTCGAGCTTGATCAGCACCTCGTTCGGACCCGGCACCGGTACCGGCACGTCTTCCATCCAGATGCCCTTGCCGGCTTCGCGCTTGACCAGTGCCTTCATCGTTTGCGTCATGGGGGTCGTTACCTGAGAGCCGCGGCGGCGCCGCGCGGGAAAGAAGCGCGAATTATACGCCGCCGCCCGGGGCGGGGCCGGGCCCGGGTTTGCCGGGGTCGGCCGGCTTGGCCTATCGTCGCGGCTTCGTAAAGTTCCGGAACGACCATGCGCCCCCGTGTGTTAGCCCTGTCCCTGGCCTTGTGCGCCACCGCCGCCCAGGCCGACGAAGGCATGTGGATGCCCTCGCAGCTGCCCGATATCGCGCCCCAGCTGCGCGCCGCCGGTTTCCAGGGCGACCCCGCCGGCCTGGCCGAGCTGACCCGTGCGCCGATGAACGCGGTGGTCAAGGTCGGCGGCGCCACCGGCGCCTTCGTCTCCGCCGACGGCCTGGTGCTGACCAACCACCACGTCGCCTTCGGCGTGATCCAGTACAACGCCAAGCCGGAGCGCGACCTGATCCACGACGGCTACGTCGCCGCCGACCGCGCCGCCGAGCTGCCGGCCAATCCGGATTTCCGCGTACTGGTCACCACCGGCTTCGACAAGGTCACCGAGCGCGTGCTGAAGGATGCGCGCGGCAAGCGCGGCCGCGCCTACTACGACGCGGTCGACGCGGCGACCAAGTCGCTGGTCGCCGAATGCGAACGCGAGCCCGGCTACCGCTGCAGCGTCGCCAACATGTACTACGGCACCGACTTCTACCTGATCCGCCAGCTCGAGCTGCGCGACGTGCGCCTGGTGTACGCGCCGCCGGACAGCATCGGCAACTACGGCGACGAGGTCGACAACTTCGTCTGGCCGCGCCACAGCGGCGACTTCACCCTGCTGCGCGCCTACGTCGGCCGCGACGGCAAGCCGGCCGACTACTCGCCCGACAACGTGCCCTACGCGCCGCCGGGGCACCTGCAGATCGCCACCGAACCGGTGCGCGAAGGCGACTACGCCATGCTCGCCGGCTATCCGGGCGTGACCTTCCGCCACCGCATGGCCTCCGAGTTCGCCCAGCAGATCGAATGGCAACTGCCGTCGCGGGTGGCGCTGTACGCCGGCATGATCAAGACCATCGAAGCGGCCGCCTTGGGCGACGCCGAGGCCAAGGTGCGTTACGCCGCCCAGGTCGCCGGCTTCAAGAACACCCTCAAGCGCGCCCAGGGCGAGCTCGACGGTCTGCGCCGCAGCGATGCGGTGCGGGTGCGGCGCGAGGACGAGGCGGCGATGCTGGCCTGGCTGGGCAAGCAGGCCGACGCCCGCGCGACCCGAGCCGACATCGACGCGAGCCAGAAGGCGCTCGACGCCGGCGCGGCCACCCGCGAGCGCGACCAGTTGCTGAGCGCGATCCGCAGCCAGGTCCAGTTGCTCGGCGCGGCGCTGACCGTGCAGCGCCTGGCGCTGGAGCGGGCCAAGCCGGACGCCGAGCGCGAATCGGGTTACCAGCAACGCGACGAGGCCCTGATCGCCGGGCGCCTGAAGCAGGTCCAGCGCCGCTACTGGGCGCCGGTCGAGAAAGACCTGCTGCGCTACCTGCTGCTGCAGTACAAGGCGCTGCCGAAGACTCTGCGGGTGGCCGAAATCGACCGCGTGTTCGAGGGCGAGGACGAAGCCGCGCTCAAGCGCAGCATCGACGCGGCGTACGCGAACACCGGTTTCGGCGAAGAGACCGCGCGCTTGCAGGCGATGAAGAGCGACGCCAAGGCGCTGCAGTCCTCGCAGGATTCGTTGCTGCGCGCCGCCGCGGCGCTGACGCCCGCGTTCGTGCGCATCGAGGAAGAGGGCAAGGCGCGCGAAGGCGAGCTGCTGCGCCTGCGCCCGGCCTACATGCGCGCCCTGATCGCCTACCGTCGTTCGCAGGGCCGCGCGGTCTATCCCGACGCCAATTCCACCTTGCGGGTCAGCTACGGCAAGGTCAGCACGATGGACCCGCGCGACGGGGTGAGCTATCGCGCCCTGACCACGGTCCAGGGCATCGTCGAGAAACACACCGGCAACGCACCGTTCGACGCGCCCAAGCCGTTGCGCGAGGCGATCGCCAAGGGCGATTTCGGCAGCACCGCCGATCCGCAGCTCAAGACCCAGACGGTCGATTTCCTGACCAACCTGGACACCACCGGCGGCAACTCCGGCTCGCCGGTGCTCGACGCCCACGGCCGCCTGATCGGGCTGAACTTCGACAGCAACTGGGAAGCGGTCAGCGCCAGCTGGATGTACGACCCGCGCTACAAGCGCGCGATCCACGTCGACATGCGCTACCTGCGCTGGCTGCTGGCCAAGGTGTATCCGGCGCCGCATTTGCTGAAGGAAATGCGGCTTCCGGCGGAGTGAGGGAGTGCGAGGAGTGAGCGCACAAGAGCGAGTAGTGAGCGCAGAGGAGCGAGGAGTGAGCGACAGCTTGGCTCTTGCTCTTGCTCACTTCTCTGCGCTCGCTCCTCTCGCTCCACGTGGCGACCCATGGTCGTCCAGGCTAGAATCGACCACCGTTTTCCTATTCGAATCAGGGGTATACGCATGCGCTACACGACATTGGCCGCGGCCGTCGCGGCAGGGACGCTGGGCTTGGGCCTGGCCACGACGGCCGGCGCCGTCGAAGGCATGTGGGTGCCGCAGCAGCTCCCGGAGATTTCCGCGCCGCTGAAGAAGGCCGGGCTCAAGCTCGACGCCAAGCAGTTGGCCAACCTCACCGGCGACCCGATGGGCGCGGTGGTTTCGCTCGGCGGCTGCACCGCCAGCTTCGTCTCCCCGCGCGGCCTGGTGGTGACCAACCACCACTGCGCCTACGGCGCGATCCAGCTCAATTCGACCGCGCAGAAGAATCTGATGCGCGACGGCTTCAACGCCGCCACGCCGGGCGAGGAAGTCTCCGCCGGCCCGGCCTCGCGCATCTACGTGCTCGACTCGATCCAGGACGTGACCGCGCAGATCAAGTCGGCGATCGACGAAGCGGTCGAACCGATCGACCGCACTCACGCGCTGGAGACGGTGCAAAAGCGCCTGGTCGCCCAGTGCGAAGCCGAGCCGGGCTACGGCTGCGAGGTCTACAGCTTCTTCGGCGGCAGCACCTACCGTCTGTTCCGCCGCATCGAGATCAAGGACGTGCGCTTGGTCTACGCGCCGCCCGGCAGCGTCGGCAACTACGGCGGCGAAGTCGACAACTGGATGTGGCCGCGCCACACCGGCGACTTCTCCTTCTACCGCGCCTACGTCGGCAAGGACGGCAAGCCGGCCGCGTACGCGAAGGACAACGTTCCCTACCAGCCCAAGCACTACCTGAAGATCGCCGACAAGCCGCTGGGCGAGGGGGATTTCGTCATGGTCGCCGGCTACCCGGGCCGCACCAACCGTTACGCCCTGGCGGCCGAGTTCGACGCCACCGAGGACTGGACCTATCCGACCCTGTCCCAGCACTACAAGAACCTGGTCGCCCTGGTCGGCGAAACCGCGAAGAAGGACCCGGAGATCGGGGTCAAGTACGCCAGCACCGTGCGCGGCTGGCAGAACACGCTGAAGAACTACGACGGTCAGCTGGAAGGCTTCGGCCGCGTCGGCGTGGCCAAGAAGAAGCACGCCGACGAAGAGGCGGTGCTGGCCTGGTTGAACAAGCGCGGCAAGGCCGGCGCGCCGGCGCTGGCCGGCCACGCCAAGCTGGTCGAGCAGATCGAAGCCGCCAACGCCCACCGCGACCGCGACCTGGTGTTCTCGCAGCTGCGCCGGTTCGGCGTGATCGCCGCTTCGGGCACCCTGTACCGGCTCGCGGTCGAGCGCGCCAAGCCCGACGCCGAGCGCGAGCCCGGCTACCAGCAGCGCGATCTGCCGTCGATCAAGGCCGCGCTGGAGCAGATGGAGCGCCGCTACGATCCGCGCATGGACCGCGAGCTGCAGGCCTATTGGCTGCGCGAGTACGTCAAGCTGCCGGCCGGCGAGCGCATCGCCGAACTCGACCGTTGGTTGGGCGGCAGCGACGAGAAGGCGATCAAGCGCGGCTTGGACAAGCTGGCCAAGACCAAGCTCGGCAGCACCAAGGAGCGCCTGGCGTTGATCGACGACGACCGCTCCGCGATGGACAAGAGCCGCGATCCGGCGATCCAGCTGGCCAAGGCGCTGTACCCGGCGGTGCTGCGCCTGGAGCAGGAAAGCAAGGCCCGCGAGGGCGAGGCGCTGGTCGCGCGTCCGGCCTACCTGCAGGGCGTGATCGACTACCGCAAGAGCAAGAAGCAGGCGGTCTACCCCGACGCCAACTCGACCCTGCGCATCACCTTCGGCAACGTCAAGGCCTACGCCAAGCTCGACGGCAGCAAGCAGGCCGCGTTCACCAAGCTCGAGGAAGTCGCGGCCAAGGCCACCGGCGAGGAGCCCTTCGACGCGCCGCAGAGCCTGCTCGACGCGGTCGCCGGCAAGCAGTACGGCGGCCTGGCCGACAAGCGCCTGAAGACGGTGCCGGTGAACTTCCTCTCCGACCTGGACATCACCGGCGGCAACTCCGGCTCGCCGGTGCTCGACGGCGAAGGCAAGCTGGTCGGCTTGGCCTTCGACGGCAACTGGGAATCGGTGAGCTCGAACTGGCTGTTCGACCCGACCATGACCCGGATGATCTCGGTCGACCAGCGCTACATGCGCTGGATCATGCAGGAGGTCTACCCGGCGCCGCAGCTGCTGACCGAGTTGGGCGTGCCGGCGCAGAAGCCGAAGAAATAAGCCGCTACGCGCGGCGACACGATCGACCCGAAACGCCGGCCGCCCCGCGGCCGGCGTTCTTGTTTGCGCCGCCCCCTGTTGGAGCGGCGTGAGCCGCGACACCGAAGCGGCGTACGCGAGCGCGGCGGCTGGCCTGCGGATACCGGAATTGCGCTGCTGAACCGTGTCGCGCCGCTTCGGCCGATGGCGGGTATTCACCGCTTCGGAGGCCGCGGTTCACGCCGCTCCTACAGCAGCCCGACTCGCAAGGACAACCCCCGCTCTTGCCAATCCCCAATCCCCAATCCCCAATCCCGGCGTTAACAAAAAATTAGCGCCCGCGTCCGCGCAATCTGAGCGAACGGTGAAGCCCCGCCATCGCCTGCGGCCGCTCGATCGCCGCCGGCCGCATCCGGCATGGCCTTGGCCGAAACAGCCGAGCTAGACTCGTCCTCCCTCGGTCGATCGGACGTCTGGATGCGATACACGGTGCTGGCCCGCGCGATGGTTCTGGCAGGAGGCTGGTTCGGCTTGGCGGCCTGGAACGGCCCCGCGCATGCGGTCGAGGGCTTGTGGACGCCGTCGCAATGGCCCGAACTGGCGCCGCAGCTCAAGCAGGCCGGGCTGCGCGCCGCGCCCAAGCAACTGGCGCAATGGGCCGACCCCAAGGGCGATCCGCTCGGCGCGGTGGTGCCGCTGGGCAGTTGCACCGCCAGCTTCGTCTCGCCCAAGGGACTGCTGCTGACCAACCATCACTGCGCGCTCGGCGCGATCGCGCTCAATTCCACCGCGCAGAAGAACCTGCGCCGCGACGGCTTGCGCACCGGCACCAACAACGACGAGGTGTCGGCCGGGCCGAACGCGCGCATCTTCGTGCTCGACGCGGTGCAGGACGTGACCGAGCGGGTGCGCAGCGCGCTGGGCGCCGCGGCCGATCCGCTGGCGCGGATCGCCGCGCTCGACGCGCTGGAGCGGCAACTGATCGCCGAGTGCGAGACCGAGCCCGGCTACGCCTGCCGCCTGTACAGCTACAGCGGCGGCAATCGCTACCAGCTCCAACGCAACATCGAGATCCGCGACCTGCGCCTGGTCTACGCGCCGCCGGACAGCATCGGCAACTTCGGCGGCGAGAACGAGAACTGGATGTGGCCGCGCCACACCGGCGACTTCGCCTTCTACCGCGCTTATGTCGGCCAGGACGGCAAGCCGGCGGCGTTCGCGATCGACAACGTGCCTTATCAGCCCAAGCGTTGGCTCAAGATCGCCGACAAGCCGCTGGGCGCCGGCGATTTCGTCGCCGTGGCCGGCTTCCCCAGCCTGACCAACCGCTATGCGATGGCCGACGATTTCGCCGCCAACGCCGAGTGGACCTATCCGACCGTGGCCGGGCATTACCGCCGCCTGGCCGCGTTGGTCGAAGCCGAGACGCGCAAGAACCCCGAGATCGCCGCCAAGTACGCCTCCACCGTGCGCGGCTGGCAGGGCGCGGCGATCAATTACGACCGCCAGGTCGAAGGTTTCCGCCGCGCCGGCGCGGCCCAGGCCAAGCGCGAGGAAGAAGCCGCGCTGCTGGCCTGGCTGCGCAAGCAGGGCGCGGCCGGCGAGCCGGCGTTGGCCGCGCACGCGCGCCTGCTCGAGCTCGGCGCGCAATCGCGCGCGGTGCGCGAGCGCGATCTGATCCTGAGCCAGTTGTTCGCCACCGGCTCGCTCGGCGCGGCGATCCAGCTCTACCGCGCTTCGATCGAACGCGCCAAGCCCGATGCGCAACGCGAGTCGGGCTATCGCGAGCGCGACGCGGCCGGCTTCGAGAACGGCCTGCGCCAGGCCGACCGTCGCTCCGATCCGCGCGTGGACCGGGCGCTGTACGACTACTGGCTGCGCGAATACCTCAAGCTGGCCAAGGAACAGCGCGTCGCTGCGCTCGACCAATGGCTGGAAGGAGAGGACGACAAGGCGGTCAAGCGCGCGCTCGACCGGCTGGGCAAGTCGCGCCTGGGCACGCCGGAGCTGCGCGCCAACTGGCTCAAGGCCGACCGCGCGGCGTTCGAGAAAAGCAAGGACGGCGCGATCCAGTTCGCGATCGCGGCGATGCCGACCCTGCTGCAGTCCGAGCGCGAGATCCGCAACCGCGCCGGCGAGACCCTGAGCGTGCGGCCGGCCTACCTCAAGGCGCTGGCCGATTACCGCAAGAGCCAGGGCCGCGTCGCCTATCCCGACGCCAACGGTTCGCTGCGGCTGAGCTACGGCACGGTCGTCGCCTACACCAAGGACAGCGGCGCCAAGCAACTGCCGTTCACCCGGGTCGAGGAAATCGCCGCGCGCCATACCGGCAGCGAGCCGTTCAAGGCGCCGCCGGTGCTGCTGGAAGGCATCCGCACCAAGCGCTACGGCGCGCTGGCCGACAAGCGCCTGGGCTCGTTGCCGGTGAACTTCCTCTCCGACCTGGACATCAGCGGCGGCAACTCCGGCTCGCCGGTGCTGGACGCGCAGGGCAAGCTGGCCGGGCTGGTGTTCGACAGCAACCTGGAATCGGTGAGCGCGAGCTGGGTGTTCGACCCGGCGACGACGCGGACGATTTCGGTCGACCAGCGCTATATGCGCTGGATCATGCAGGAGGTGTTCCCGGCGCCGCGCCTGCTGGCCGAAATGGGCGTCCCCGCCGGCGGCAAATAGCGCCGCTTCTTGTAGTAGCGGCGTGAGCCGCGACCAACCGAAGCGACGCGATACCACGCTGCCGGCCGAAGCCGCGTCGCCACCAAGCGATCGCTTTGCTTTGCCGGGCCGGGCTTCGGCAATCCCGCTCGCGCACGTCGCTCCGGCTGTCGCGGCTGACGCCGTTCCTACGGGGACAAGCCGAACCGGCTCTTGTAGGAGCGGCGTCAGCCGCGACCAACCGCAGCGACGCGATGCCGCGCCGTCGGCCGAAGCCGCGTCGCGGCAAGGCGAACGGCCTTTGCCGGTCGGTCCCGGCTTCGGAAAATCTCGCTCGCGTACACCGCTCCGGTGGTCGCGGCTGACGCCGCTCCTACAGTCGGATTAGGCCGCTTGCGGGCGGACCAGCGCGTGCGGTCGATACACGCGCCCCAACGGCGAAGGGCCGGCGAGGCCGGCCCTTCGATACAGCGAACGCGCGCGGCGAATCAGCGCGGATTGCAGACCAGGTGGCCGACGCTGTACTTCGAGGTGCGGACGCCCGATTCGGTCAGCACGCCTTCGCAGCTCATCTGGGCCTGGCCGACGACGTTGCCGCTGGCGTCGAAGTAGACGTAGAACTCGCCGATTTCGTCCGGACCCGGCGGGCGGGCGAGGGTGGTGGTGGCGACCAGGGCGGCGACCAGGCCGAGACCGAGGGCAAACGACTTACGCATGGCGAACTCCTTATCGTGCAGTGGCGTTGCTAGGAAGATCCGGCGCGCGGGCCGGAGGTTGGCGATGTCTGCGCACGCGCGGGACGGCTCGCGCCAAGCGTCGCTCACGCTCGGCGGGGCGAGTACGCCGCATGCCTGCACAGACCGTGACTCGGCTACGGTAACGACGATGCGTCCGCGAGGCTGCGACGCGCGCGGTCCGGATGTTGGCGGCTTCCCGATCCCGGACGCGGCTTGCGCGCAACGCGCGAGCGCTCATGCGATCAGTTCGGATCCGGATCGCAGATGAAATAGCCGTCGCTGTAGTTCTTGGTGAACGTGCCCCACGACGAGCGGGTGTTGTCGCAGTTGATGGCCTGGTAGCCGACCACGCTGCCGTTGGCGTCGTAGTAGTAGTAGAACTGGCCCGGACCGGTGGGACCGATCGCGGCGACCGCGGCGCCGACCGCGGCGAGCGCCGCGAAGCCGAGCGTCAGAGCGAGTTTCTTGCGCATGGCGTTCTCTCTTCGGATGCCGGCAGAGCGCCGGCGCGAAGACGCTAGGACGGCGGTCGCGATTCCACAATGTGCCGTTGTGCTCGCAATCGTATCTTTGTGACGCGGGTCCACGGCGCCATCGAAAATTGCTTGTCGCTGCACACAAGCGCTGGCGTTCGCCGCCGCCGCGCGAGGCCGGCGCCTGCGCACTTGCATGCGCGCGCGCGCTGACTTAGGCTGCGCGAGCAGTCGCGGATTCCCATGCCAGCCGGCCCCGTCTCCCGACCCGTGTTCGATGCCGCCCCGCGCGGCGCCGCCGTCGGCGGCATCGCGGCCCGCCGTTCAGGGCCCGAGATCTTTCCGTAGTGCCGGCTCGCATTCGCTCCGTCGTCTGTCCCCACACGACCTGGAGCTTGCGATGAAAGTACTGGCCTGCGATGGCATTCATGAAGACGGTCTGGCCCTGTTCCGCGAAGCGGGCTGGGACGTCGTCGTATCCGACCCGATCAAGGATCCCGCCGCGCTGGCCCAGGCGCTGCACGGGGTCGACGCCGTGCTGGTGCGTTCGGCGACCAAGGTCCCGGCCGAGGCGCTGGCCGATGCGGCGCAGCTGCGGGTGATCGGCCGCGCCGGCGCCGGCGTGGACACCATCGACGTCGACGCCGCCACCGAGCGCGGCATCGCGGTGATGAACGCGCCCGACGGCAACACCCTGGCCGCGGCCGAGCACGCGATCTCGCTGCTGTTCGCCCTGGCCCGCCACATTCCGCGCGCCGACGCCGGCATGAAGGCCGGCGAATGGCCCAAGGCCGGCCTCACCGGCTTCGAACTGGAAGGCAAGAAGCTGGGCGTGATCGGCCTGGGCCGCATCGGCGGCACGGTCGCGCGCAAGGCCCAGGGCATCGGCATGGAAGTCGCCGCGCACGATCCCTTCCTGCCCGCGTCCGCGGCCGGCAAGGGCAGCGTGCCGCTGAAGACCCTGGACGAACTGCTGGCCTGGGCCGACGTGGTCACCCTGCACATCCCGCGCACCAAGGAAACCACCAACCTGCTGTCGGAAGCGCGCATGCGCGCGATGAAGAAGGGCGCCTACCTGATCAACGCCGCGCGCGGCGGGCTGGTCGACGAGGCCGCGCTGCTGGCGCTGATCGAGGAAGGCCACATCGCCGGCGCCGCGCTCGACACCTTCGTCACCGAACCGCTGCCGGCCGATTCGCCGCTGCGCGCCAATCCCAAGCTGATCCTGACCCCGCACCTGGGCGCTTCGACCAGCGAAGCGCAACAGGCGGTCAGCACCATCCTGGCGCGGCAGATCATCGATTTCGCCGCCACCGGCGCGGTCGCCGGCTGCGTCAACCTGCCGCCGCTGACCGCCGAGGCGGCGCGCGAAGTCGGCCCGTGGATGCCGCTGATGTCCTCGCTCGGCCGCCTCGCCGCGCGCCTGATCCCGGCGCCGACCCGGCTGGAGATCACCTACGCCGGCCGCACCGACGCGCTCGACACGCGCCCGCTGACCCGGCTGCTGGTCGCGGCCTTGCTCGGCACCGCCTCGGGCCGGGTGACTCCGGTCAACGCCCTGCAGGAAGCCGCCGCGCGCGGCCTGACCGTGGCCGAAACCCTGGGCGGCGACGGCGACGGTTTCGACCGCCTGCTCAAGCTGCGCGTGGTCGGCGAACAGCGCACCCGCGAGATCGAAGCGACCCTGCACCGCGGCCCGCGCGTGGTCCGCCTGGACGGCGTCGAAATCGAATTCGACCCGCAGGCGCACGTGCTGCTGCTGCGCAACGAGGACCGCCCGGGCATGATCGGCGCGGTCGGCTCCAAGCTCGGCGCGGCCGGCGTCAACATCGTCAACTTCGCCCTCGGCGCGGCCGGCGACGGCCAGGCGCGCGCGGCGATCACGGTCGACCGCCCGGTCGACGACGAACAGCTCGCCGCGCTGCGCGCGACCCCCGGCATCCTCTCCCTGGCGCAGGTCTGATCATGCGGATATTGCTTGCCCGTCACGGCGAAACGCCGTGGAACGCCGAAGGCCGCTACCAGGGCCAGGAAGACATCGCTTTGTCGCCGGTCGGCGAAGCCCAGGCCAAGGCGCTGGGCGCGCGCCTGCGCGAGGTGTCGATCACGCGCGCGGTGGCCTCGCCGCTGAGCCGCGCGCGCACGACCGCCGAACTCGCCCTGGGCGAGGAGCGTGCGTCGATGCTCAAGCTCGATCCGGGCCTGATGGAAATCGCCCACGGCACCTGGGAAGGCCTGCTCGCCAGCGAGATCCGCGAGCGCGACGGCGACCGCCTGCGCGCCTGGCGCGAAACCCCGCACGAGGTGCTGATGCCCGGCGGCGAATCGATCGTCCACGTGCTCGACCGCGCCTGGCCGGCGTTCGCGCGCGCCTGCGAGGGCCTGGGCGACG
Source organism: Lysobacter sp. Soil_C_15 (assembly GCF_057657315.1). NCBI lineage: Bacteria > Pseudomonadati > Pseudomonadota > Gammaproteobacteria > Lysobacterales > Lysobacteraceae > Lysobacter > Lysobacter sp. Soil_C_15. The sequence continues at coordinate 375,409 of NZ_JBDGIR010000004.1, read as the reverse complement.
ACGACACCTTGCTGGTGGTCGCCCACGACGCGGTCAACCGGGTGCTGTTGTGCAAAGTGCTCGGCATTCCGCTGGCCAAGCTGTGGACCTTCCGCCAGGCCCCGACCACGCTCAACCTGCTCGAAGGCGACAGCGTCGACCGGCTCGACGTGGTGCGGCTGAACGACTGCAGCCACCACACCGCGTTGTTCGGCGAAGCGGTGCACCGGGCGTTGTAAGCCGCCGCGGACGCCGTTAGGGTGCGCGTGTCCGGACGGCCGGGCCCGCGCGCCGCGCGGGCGGCCGCCGGAGCGAACAGGAACGGACTCGGTGGCGGATCAAGACGAATCCGGCGAGCGCGGCTCGCCGTTGTGGGTGCCGGGCGGTTGGGCCGGCCTGCTGTTGTTGCTGGTCGCGGGGCTGGCGGTGTTCGGCTACACCGCGGTGACCTTCGTGCCCGCGCCTTGGCTGGCCGGGCCGGTCGGCTACGGCTTGGCGATCCTATCGGGGCTGGGGCTGCTGTGGCTGTTCCCGCGCCAGTCGCTGCGCGGCTCGCACAGCCTACAGTCGCTGCCGTTGCCGCAGCCGCTGGTCTTGGGCCTGCTCGGCATCGCGCTCAGCGCCATGAGCTGGTTCGCGCTGACTCTCGGCTTGCCGGGCTTGATCAACGAAGTGGCCGGTCGTCGGGTCGAGGAGACCTCGGTCATGCTCGGCCGGGTCCAGCACAGCCGGCGACGCTGCGATTACCGGGTGGTCGGCGGCCTGGCCGAGCGCACGCTGCGCGGCTATATGTGCGTGGATCGCGATTTGGCCCTGCGCCATATGAACGCGCCCGGCGCGGTGCGGGTGATCGGCCGGCGCACGGCGCTGGGCTTGTCCGTGGTATCGGTCGAGGCCGAGCGTCCGGGCCGCCGCACCGACTCGACCATTCGTTGACCGCGGCTGGGGTCCGGCGGCGTACTGGCCGATTCGCCGCGCCGCTGCGCCGGCGCGGCCGTGGTCGCTTCGCCTGCCTGGGCCGCTGCGGCCGATGACGCCGGCCGGCCTGCGCATCTGCGAAAATGCGCGGATGAACCGCACCCTCGCCGACTGGCTGTCCTACATCGAACGCATCCACCCCAAGTCCATCGACATGGGCCTGGAGCGCATCCGCGAAGTCGCCCAGCGGCTGGGCCTGGGCCGGCCCGGGCGCCGGGTGATCACCGTCGGCGGCACCAACGGCAAGGGCTCGACCGTGGCCTTCATCGAGGCGATGGCGCGCGCCGCCGGCTGGAAGGTCGGCGCCTACACCTCGCCGCACCTGCTGGCCTATAACGAGCGCATCCGGATCGATGGGCGCGACGCCGCCGACGCCGATATCGTCGCCGCGTTCGAGGCGATCGAGGCCGCGCGCGGCGAGACCGCGCTGACCTATTTCGAGTACGGCACCCTGGCCGCGCTGTGGCTGTTCGAGCGCGCCGGGCTGGATCTGGCGATCCTGGAAGTCGGCCTGGGCGGGCGCCTGGACGCGACCAACCTGGTCGACGCCGACGTCGCCGTGATCACCACCGTCGACCTCGACCACCAGGACTACCTGGGCGAGGACCGCGAAAGCATCGGTTACGAGAAGGCCGGCATCGCCCGGGCCTGGAAGCCGCTGGTGCTGGGCGACGACGATCCGCCGTCGAGCGTGTTGCGCCATGCCTATGTCATCGGCGCTTCGGCGGTGCGCGCCGGCTGCGACTTCTTCTTCGCCGCCAGCGCGCCGCAGCCCGATCAGCCGCCGCAATGGCGCTGGCGCGAGGTCGGCTTCGGCGTCGACCTGCCGCTGCCGGCGCTGGCCGCGCCGGTGCAGATGCGCAATGCGGCGGTCGCGATCGCCGCGCTGCGCGCGCTCGGCAAGGCGCCGAACCGGCAGCAACTGGCCGCCGGCGTGGCCGCGGCGCAGGTGCCGGGGCGCCTGCAGCGCTTCCAGCGCGGCGCGGTCGAGATCGTGGTCGACGTCGGCCACAACCCGCAGGCGGCGCGCGAACTGGCCGCCTGGCTGGCGGCCCAGCCGGCCGCCGGCCGCACCCTGGCGGTGTTCGCCGCGCTGGCCGACAAGGACGCGCCCGGCGTGGTCGCGGCCCTGGCCGAGCGCATCGACGCCTGGCACCTGGCCGGGCTGGACGATGCCGGCGCGCGCGGCCAGAGCGCGCAGGCCCTGGCCGAGCGCCTGCACGGCAGCGCCGCCGCGGCCGGCACGCCGCACCCGGACGTGGCGACGGCGCTGGCCGCGGCGCGCGCCCAGGCCGGCGACGGCGACCGCATCCTGGTGCTGGGCTCGTTCCACACCGCCGCCGCGGCGCTGGCCTGGCTCGCCGCGCACTGAGCCGCCCAGCGAACCCGAACCGCCGCGCGGCCATGCCGAGTCGGGCGTTTCTGAATGCATTGCGCCTGGGCGCGATCCGACCCCGGCCGTCGCCGCCGGCGGGGGTATAATTCGCGCCGGTAACCGGTCCGCGAGCATCCCATAGCGATGGAACCTGCCCTGAAACAGCGATTGATCGGTGCGATGGTATTGGTCGCACTGGCGGTGATCTTCCTGCCCATGCTGATCAAGGGGCCCGCGCCGGAAAGCGGCGCGTCCGACGTTCCGCTGACCCTGCCCGACGCGCCCAAGGGCGAGACCGAAACCCGCGAACTGCCGCTGGTGACGCCGGGAGACGCGCCGCAGGGCGGGGTGGTCGGCCTGGACGGCGCCGCGCCGGCCGGCGACGGCCAGACCCTGCCGACGGTCGATACCGCGGCGCAGAACCAGGGCATGCATCCGGCCGCGACCGCGGGCGGCAACTACGCGGTCAGCTTCGGCAGCTACGCCAGCGCCGGCGACGCCGACAAGGTGATCGCCGCGTTGCGCGCCGCGCGCCTGCCGGGCTACCAGGAAACCGCGCTGGGCGCCGGCGGGCGCACCGTGCACCGGGTCCGGATCGGCCCGTTCGCGACCCAGGCCGACGCCGAGGCCGCGCGCCTGGGCTCGACCAAGGTCCGCAACGACATCAACGCCAAGGTGGTGGTGCTGGACGCCGACGCCGCCGAACCGGCCGCGAGCACCGCCGCGGCCGCAGCCGCGCCGGCGGTCAGCGCGCCGCAGCCGCTGGCCGAGAGCGCGCCGGCCAAGCCGGCGCCGCTGCCGGCCGAGACGTCCAAGCCCGCCGCCAAGCCGGTCGAGCCGGCCAAGCCGGTAGCCAGCAAGCCCGCGGAAACCAAGCCCGCCGCCAAGCCGGCCGAGACCAAGCCCGTCGCCGCGACCAAGCCCGCCGAGGCCAAGCCGGCGCCGGCCAAGCCGGTCGAGGCCGCCAAGCCCGCGCCCAAGCCGGCCGCGTCCGGCACCGGCTTCGCGGTCCAGCTCGGCGCCTTCGGCAATCTCGAGGAAGCCAACAAGCTGCGCGACCGTGCGCGCGCGGCCGGGTTCAGCGCCTTCGTCGAACAGGTCCGTACCGACAAGGGCACGCTCAACCGCGTGCGCCTGGGTCCGGTGGTCAGCCGCGCCGATGCCGACAAGCTCAAGGCCCAGGTCGCCGGCAAGCTCGGCGTCGGCGACGCGCTGGTCAAGCCGCACCCGTAAGGGAGCCGCGGCGGCAGTCTATCGGCCGGCGCAGGGCGCGCCGGTGCAACGCGCATCGCGGACGCGCTTCGAGGCGGAGATCGCCATGGTCGGGGTGGCGCCGGTGCGCAGAGGGAGCGTCACGCTATGACGGCATTGGATTGGGGTTTGGCGGTGATCGTCGGTTTGTCGGCCCTGCTCGGCATGGCCCGCGGGCTGATCGGCGTGGCGGCCTCGCTGGCGGCCTGGCTGCTGGCGGGCCTGGCCGCGGTCGTGTTCGGCGGCGATGTCGGCCGCAGCCTCGGCGACGGCCAGGTCGGCTGGGGCGAGTACCTCGGCGGCTATGCGCTGTGTTTCGTCGTGGTCTGGGTCGGCGTGGGGCTGATCGGCTGGGTGATCCGCCGGGTCGCGCATTCCTACGGCCTGTCGGAGATGGACCGGCTGCTGGGACTGGGGCTGGGCGCGGTGCGCGGGGTGATCTTCGCCTGCGCGCTGCTGGTGTTCCTGGGCATGACCACGCTGCCGCGCGAGCGCGCCTGGCGCGAGTCGGGCCTGGCGGCGCTGCTGATGCCGGGCGCGAAGCTGATGCGCAGCGCCTTGCCGGACGCGATGGCGGGCAAGGTCGACCTGGAAGGGCGCGGCACCTCCTTGCAGGCTTCGGTGCAGCAACAGGCCAAGAGCCTGGAGCATGAACTGGGCGGCCGCCTGCCCAAGGCGCTGCCGGATGTGCTCGGCGACCCGGCGACGGCCGGCCAGCCGCAGAGCCGGGCGCGGCCGCAGGCCCTGCCGGACGGCCTGGGCGGTTTGACGGACGCCTTGCCTGAGGCGATGCGCGACCTCATACCGGGGTCGAGCCGCGGCGCGGGAACCGCGCAAGGGGCGCGGGTCGAAGGCGACCCGGCCCAGGTCGGTGCGGAGAAGCGCGACGACAAGCAGGTGCAGTAACGGCCGCGCGCATCGGCGCGGCGGCCGGCGGACGCGGACCAGGATCGAACACGAGACAACACGGCGGATGGGCGCGCGACGGCGCCGGGCGGATCGCCAACGGCGGGCCGCGAACCGCGCCGGGGACGGCCCCGGCGCACGGCAACACGCGTACGACCACACTTTCTTCAGCGCGGCGGCGTCATCGACCGGCGCCGCGCAGCCACCAGACTCTCAGCAGGATTCAAGCGCTATGTGCGGCATTCTCGGAATCGTCGGCAACACGGATGTCGCCGCCCAGCTCTACGACGGCCTGACGGTGCTGCAGCACCGCGGCCAGGACGCGGCCGGCATCGCCACCGCCGACGGCAGCCGCCTGCGCGTGCACAAGGGCAACGGCCTGGTCAGCGACGTGTTCGACGAAGCCTCGATGCGCCTGCTGCAGGGCCGGGTCGGCATCGGCCACTGCCGCTACCCGACCGCCGGCAGCGAAGGCTCCGACGAGGCGCAGCCGTTCTACGTCAACTCGCCGTTCGGCATCGCCCTGGCCCACAACGGCAACCTGATCAACACCGACACCCTGCGCCGCGAGGTGTTCGAGCAGGACCGCCGCAACGTCAACACCGAGTCCGACTCGGAAGTGCTGCTGAACGTGTTCGCCCACGAACTCGACCGCCAGCGCGCGCTGACCGCCGAGGCGGCCTTCGCCGCGATCGAGGGCGTGCACCGCCGCTGCGTCGGCGGCTACGCGGTGGTCGCCACCGTGCTCGGCCTGGGCCTGGTCGCGTTCCGCGATCCGCACGGGATCCGACCGCTGGTGCTGGGCAAGCGCAATCTCGGCGGCCAGGACGAATACGCGGTGGCCTCCGAATCGGTCGCGCTCGACCTGCTCGGTTTCGAGCGCGTGCGCGACGTGCGCCCGGGCGAGGGCATCGTGGTGACCCCGCGCGGCGAACTGTTCGCCCACCAGTGCGCGGCGCCGCGCAAGCACACCCCGTGCATCTTCGAATACGTGTACTTCGCCCGTCCGGACTCGATGATGGACGACGTCTCGGTGCACAAGGCGCGCATGCGCATGGGCCAGACCCTGGGCGAGAAGATCCTGCGCCTGCGTCCGGACCACGACATCGACGTGGTCATCCCGATTCCCGACACCTCGCGCGACTCGGCGCTGGAAATCGCCAATACCCTCGGGGTGAAGTACCGCGAGGGCTTCATCAAGAACCGCTACGTCGGCCGCACCTTCATCATGCCGGGGCAGGGCGAGCGGGCGAAATCGGTGCGGCGCAAGCTCAATCCGATTCCGCTGGAATTCCGCAACCGGGTCGTGTTGCTGGTCGACGACTCGATCGTGCGCGGCACCACTTCGCGCCAGATCGTGCAGATGGCGCGCGACGCCGGCGCGCGCAAGGTCTACCTGGCCTCCGCCGCGCCGCCGGTGCGCTATCCCAACGTCTACGGCATCGACATGCCCTCGGCCGAGGAACTGGTGGCGCACGGCCGCAGCGACGAGGAAGTGCAGACCCTGCTCGGCTGCGACTGGCTGATCTACCAGGACCTCAGCGACCTGGAGCAGGCCGTGTCCGGGCCCAAGCACCGGATCGAGAACTTCGATTCGTCCTGCTTCAACGGCGACTACGTCACCGGCATCGAGCCGGGCTATTTCGAACGCATCCAGCAACTGCGCTCGGACGAGGCCAAGAACACCCGCCGCGCTTCCTGAGCGCGGCCCGGACCGACCCGGCATGAACCTGTTCGACGCCGCCCGCGCCTGCCTGGACGCGGACACGCCCGAGGCCAAGGTCGAGCTGAGCTTCGCTCATGCGGCGGCGTTCGAACGCGGCGAACTGGCGATCGCCGACGACGCTCCGCCGCCGCAGCCGATCCGCATGCCGGGCCGGCCGCCGCGGCCGGCGCTGGTGCACCCGCGCGAGTTGCCCAAGCGCGGCTTCGGCACCGCCGAAGGCCGCGCCGCCTTCATCCATGCCATCGCCCATATCGAGTTCAACGCCATCGACCTGGGCTGGGACGCGGTCTACCGTTTTCGCGGCCTGCCGCGGCAGTTCTACGCCGACTGGGTCGGCGTGGCCCGGGACGAGGCGCGCCACTTCGGCCTGCTGCGCGCGCGCCTGCGCGAGCTCGGCTACGACTACGGCGATTTCGACGCCCACAACGGTCTGTGGGAAATGGCCGAAAAGACCGCCCACGACGGCCTGGCGCGGATGGCGCTGGTGCCGCGGGTGCTGGAGGCGCGCGGGCTGGACGTCACCCCGGGCATGATCGTCAAGCTGCGCTCGCTCGGCGACACCGCCACCGTCGCGATCCTGGAAACCATCCTGCGCGAGGAAGTCGCCCACGTCGCCGCCGGCTCGCGCTGGTTCCGCTGGTACTGCGAGCGCGCCGGGGTCGATCCCAATCCGCGTTTCCGCGAGCTGCTGGCCGAGTACGCCCGCGCCGTGCTGTACGGGCCGTTCAACCTGGAGGCGCGCAGCGCCGCCGGCTTCGACGAGGAAGAGCTGCGCATGCTCGAGGCCTTCGTCGAACGCTGATCCGCGCTGCGCCGCAGCAGCCGGCGGGCAGGCATGGACAAGCGAACCGCCCGACGATGTGCCATCGTCGCGGTTCCGCACCAGGGAGGGGTAGGGATGAAGCGATCCATCGCACTGGCCGCGCTGTGGGCGGCGACCGCGGCCGCCGCGCCGCCGGCGCTGACCGGCGCCGACTATGCCCGCGCCGAAAAGCTGCTCGACTACCGCCTGCGCGGCACGATCAAGAACGCCCGGATCGAGCCGCAATGGCTGGCCGACGGCCGCTTCTGGTATCGCCGCGACGGCGAGCAAGGGCCGGAGTACGTGCTGGTCGACCCGGCTGCGCGCGGCCGCCGACCGCTGTTCGATGCGCCGCGCCTGCACGCGGCGATGCGCGCCGTCGTGCCTGCGGCCGCGGCGCCGCAACCGCTGGCGGTCGTAGCCGACGGCGACGCCCTGCGCCTGCGCCTGCGCGGCGACGGCGAGCGCGAACTGGAGTGCGAGCTGCGCGACTATCGTTGCCAAGCCTTGCCGGCGCGCAGCGATCCCTTGGCCCTGGTCTCGCCCGACGGCACCCGCGCGGTGTTCGTGCGCGATCACAACCTGTGGCTGCGCGACCTGCGCAGCGGCGCCGAGCGCGCACTGACCCGCGACGGCGAGGCCCACTACGGCTACGGCACGCTGCCCGATTTCGCCCTGCGCGCGGTGCCCAGCCAACAAGGCCGTTGGCGCGCGCCGCCGTTCGCGCTGTGCTGGTCGCCGGACGGCCGGCGCCTGTTCGGCACCCGCTTCGACGAACGCCGCATCCAGCCCTATCCGATGGTGGCGATGGCGCCGGCCGAGGGATTCCGGCCCAAGGTCTTCGAGGTGCGCCTGAGCCTGCTCGGCGATGCCGAAACCGTGCGCGACGAGTGGTACGCGGTCGATGTGGACAGCGCCGCGGCCGATGGCGCCGCGGTGCGGCGGATCGCGATCCCGGCGGGCTGGAACAACGTCGCCGAAGCCGACGTGCTCGGTTGGTCCGGCGACGGCCGCCGCGCCTATGCGGCGATCGCCCGCTACGACCGGCCGGCGCGGATGCGCCTGGTCGAGGTCGACCTCGAGCGCGGCGCGTTGCGCGAAGTGCTGGAAGAACGTTCCGACACCCGCATCCAACTCAACGACTATCTCTACAGCCGTCCGGCGGTGCGCATCCTCGCCGCGCGCAACCAGGCGGTGTGGTTCTCCGAACGCGACGGCTGGGGCCATCTGTACCTGGTCGATCTCGGCGACGGCCGGGTGCTGCGCCGGCTGACCCGCGGCGATTGGCTGGTGCGCGACCTGGTCGGGGTCGACGAGGCGCGCGGCGAGCTGTATTTCACTGCCGGCGGGCGCGAGCCGGGCGATCCCTACCAGCGCCGGCTGTACCGGGCGAGCCTGGACGGCGGCGAGCCGGTGCTGCTGACCCCGGAAGCGGCCGACCACGCGGTCGATCCCGGCGCCAGCGCGATCCTCGGCGGCGCGCCGAAGCAGTGGCTGTCGCCGAACGGCGACTACGTGGTCGACAGCTATTCGACCCTGGACGCGCCGCCGCGCACGGTGTTGCGCTCGACCCGCGACGGCGCGGTGCTCATGGAGCTCGAACGCGCCGACGCTTCGGTCGCCTACGCCGCCGGCTGGCGCCCGCCGCAACGCGTGCGCCTGAAGGCGGCCGACGGGCGCAGCGACATCTACGCGACCGTGTTTCTGCCGCCCGGGTATTCGGCGCAGAACGCGCGTCCGAAGCAGTATCCGATCATCGACGGCTTCTACGGCGGCCCGCAGATCACCAACGCGCCGGTCGCGCTGGCCGATGCGGTCGCGGCGACCAACCCGGTCTCGCGCGCCAGCCTCGCCGCGCTCGGCTTCGTCGTCGTCACCATCGACGCGCGCGGCACGCCGGGACGCTCGCAGGCCTTCCACGACGTCAGCTTCGGCCCCTTCGCCGACCCGCAGATCGACGACCACGTCGCTGCGATCCGCCAGCTAGCGCAGCGTTATCCCGGCCTCGACCTCGACCGGGTCGGCGTCTACGGCCATTCCTTCGGCGGCTACACCTCGACCCGCGCGATCCTGCGCCGGCCCGAGTTCTACCGGGTCGCGGTGTCCTCGGCCGGCAGCCACAACTACCAGGGCATGTACGGCGGCGGCGTGCACGGCCTGGAACGCCTGCTCGCCGGCCCGCCGGTATACGGCGAGTCCGGCCCGCGCCGGCCCGCGCCCGACGCGGTGCCCGACAACTACCGCGCGCTCGACAACGCCAGCCTCGCCGACCGGCTGCGCGGCAAGCTGCTCTTGGTCTACGGCGACCTGGACGAGAACGCGTTGCCGGCGACCACCGTGCAGCTGACGTCCGCGCTGATCCGCGCCGACAAGGATTTCGACCTGCTCTACCTGCCGAACCAGGACCACGAACTGTTCCGCAACGACGCCTATTACACCCGCCGCATGTGGGACTACTTCGTGCGCCACCTGATGGACAGCGAACCGCCCCGCGACTACCGCCTGCAGCCGCCGGCGAAGCCGGGCGGGGCGGGGTATTGAGCGATCGCGCGCCGGAGCGGCGGAAAGGTAGGCCAGGCCACGCAGGCTTGGGTGGTTCATGCTTGGCTGTCGCAGTCGTCCGGGTCTTGCCAACGCCTCGGGTACGCCAAGGCGTTTCCTGGCCGCCAGTCTTGGTACAGTCGGCGCCAAGGGCGGTCCCCGGTCGACGGCGGACGCTTGAACGCTAGAGACGGAAATGGATGCAGATAGACCCCGTGACCTAATGCTTGAACTGCTGCGAATTGGCTTGATTTCAATACGTAATTTTTCCTCCTTGTCGCGGCGTGATCGACGTCAGGAACGCATGTTGCTGGAGTGGGCCGAGCTTTGTCATACAGTGCCTTCTGTGTTGATGGGCGGTTGCAAGGTCGAGGCATTGCGATATTTCGTCAGTGTGCAAGGCGCTACGTTCGCTGAAAAGTATCCCGACCATGAAGCGAGTAGTTTTCAGCAAGCTATGAGTGTTTTGAAGGAGTTGTCGGAATTGATTTGAAGTATGGCCTAAGTAGCGTTTTCGGTTGCCTTCCTAAGGCAGGGCGGCAAGAAGCGACTTCGCCGCCGTGCCACGTTGAAGCAGGGGAGGTCAAGCTCATGGCGTATTTTCAGGACGGATCGGATTACCGCTATTCCGAGTATTTCGAGGCTCCCGGTACGGTCAACATAGGTTGGCTGGCGGATGGGATGCCGTTCCCCCGAAATTCTCCGTCGAACGACCTGCTGTCGTTACTCTGGCAGTACACGAAAGTCTCGGTCGCCCGAGCGCGGGGGCGCACGAGTGCGAGTTGTGCCCGTGGGAGCCATGTGTCGAGGAGCGGGACGGCCTTGCTCTGATGCTCGGATCGGCGGAAATGCGGGTGTTCGGCTCGCAAGGTTCGATCTATGCCGCGCCCAATATGCTGTACCACTATGTAAAAGTTCATCACTACCAGCCACCCGGAGCCTTCGTGCGTGCTTTGCAGGAGCAACCTGCGCCGCCGGATCAGCTCTATATCGAGCGGTTGCGAGCGCTAGGGCTGGATTGGAGTGAGGCGCTTGTGTACACGCCTTCGATGACCCGTCCTCGGCTTAGGCAGGGCTGAGATGCCTGTGATCTAGTAAGCCCGTGTCGGCATCTCGCATGGCTGGCGCCCAGCTGATCGAGTGACTGGCTATCTGCGATGTAGCGCATCGCGCTTACTTTGCTGGCATGATGCATGCGGTATGCGACGGGCCGGTCGGGCTTTGTCCGAGACAGGCCTAAGGCGGATAGGCCGAATCCTTGTTGCGAGGTGGAGCATGCATGCCCTCTTTGTCGGGGCCTACTGGGGCGCAAGGAAAGAGCGCAGGGATGAATGCGCCGCTCGCTGCGCTGAATTTATCGGCAGAATCGGCCGTCAGGCTGGACTCTCCGCTTGGTACAAGAAGGGCGGCAGCGCCAAGGTGACGAGATCGCCGCAGGCCCTGGATGCCGAGAGCTTGCAGGCGGCGTTCAGATCGAACGATAGAGACATCGGGGACGGTGCGATCCCGGAACTGGGATTCAGCTTCTCGGCATGGAATGGCGATGCCGCCGAACCCGCGGCGCTTGCCGTCACGTGTGGCGCCTACTCGAAAGCCGTCAAGAACTGCATAGTGCTCGATCTTCCGCCCGTCGACGAGGTCGGGCCTATCGAGTTGGCGAGATTGCACGAAATACTTTCGGCGAGCATCGAAGTTTGGACCCCGGACACGGCGATAGCCACATCGATGGAGCGGTTGATGCAACGTGGCGGAGGGGCGCCTTGGACATCGAAGGGCTGGTTCAACTATGAGCGCCGCCGTGGCATTACCCAAGGCTGATGGAGCGTCGGGCATGACCTTGGCGCAGGACCGATTGCCCGCCGGCTTCACCTATCCGGCGCAGTTTCTGCGCGTCGTGGAGCTCGGCCTGCTTGATCTGGAACCATGGCAACTGCTCGGTGGCGATGCATTACGTGCCGCGAGCGAAGGCCTGCGTGCGCGCTACCCGCAACGCTCGTTGGTGCCGTTCGCGCGCCGCCAGGACAACGACGATACCGCTTGCTGGGACGCTGCCGAGCCGTATCGGGTCGTTGTGATACATGACTTCGCATCGAGCAGCTGGGAACAGCGCGCCAGTTACGACAGTTTCTACCAATGGCTGCGGCAGGCCATCGACGATCTGATAGATTTCGATCGCGGTTGATTCGCATTGCTGGACAAGATTGCGAGCGGAAGCGGCTTTGCAAGTCGAAAGCTAGGGGCAGATGTTCGAAAACGAAGTTTTCGGCGCGAGGGCGGCCGTCCGTATCTACTATCCGGGCGATATGCATGATCTGGGCGCCCTGCTTGCGGATGCCTTCGAGATCGACGGCTTCTCGATCGAGCCCGAGAAGTACGAGCCATTCGAGGAGGTGGGTTTCGCTGAAGCGTTCGGCTTTGAGGCTTGGCTAAGCCGATGGCCCGAGGAAGTTGGGGCATGGTTTGGATTGGAACTGTGCACCGACGATTCGATCGAGGAAGTTCTGCACGGCAGGATGCCCGATATTTCCGGGTGGCTTGCGCGATTTGTAGCCAACACGTGCAATCTGCGTGCGATTGCGGTGCATGAAAGATGGGGCGTTGACCGCGAGGGAGGCTAGGGTGTCCAGCATCGAATCCGAAATGATCGAGGCCTTCATTTGCGGCCTGAAAGACGACGGCTGCTCGAAAACGGTAGCAATCTCGAAGGTTGCTGAGAAATTCGAAGTCGACTTGGGGCGTGCCAAGTTGTTGGTCCACGAGAGCCGGGCCTGGCGGAAGCAGAAGATGGAGCACGACCGTTTTGTCGATACGGTCGTCGAGGCCATCGAGCATGAGCGCAAAGGCCGTGGGAGCTGAGCCTTGTTATGGAGCGCCCCAGAGACGCCGTAACCGAGGAATCTCCCGGGAGGAGATCGGCGCGATCACCGCAGCGCTTGGCCGGGCAGGGCTTTGGGCCGACGGTCGCGTTTGCTATCTCTATGGCGCCGGCGGACTGGCTTCGGGCGCCTAGGTCGGATTTGCAGGTTCGGCCGACGCGCGCATGTTCTTCAGCCGTAGCTTGTTGGCCTGAAGATGTCGTAGCTTGAGCTTCGGTTGCGTCCTCTATAGTTGACTGTCTGGATGAGGTAGGGCGAGATGCCCGCGATCTGGTGCGCCTGCGGCGAACAACTCGACTGCAGCCTGATCCCCAACCCGATCGAGTGGCTGGCGATCGGCGATGTGGCGTACGACGCTTACGTCGGTCAGATCGACGCCGAGGCCCTGTACGGCCAGATGAAGAGCATCTTGGAGTGTCCTGCCTGCGGGCGGCTCGCGGCGTTCTGGGACGGGTTCGGCAAGCCGCCCAAGTTCTACGCGCCGGAGTAGTCGAGGCGCCCGGCTCATCCGAGCGTAGGGAGGGCGAGCGGCAACGCCGCATCGCCATCCCCGCACATCCAAACCGCCGACTCGATCAACTGACGCGGATCTGAAATACCCCGTTCACACCGAGTCGACAGACTTCCGGGCTTCGCTCTGACGCCGCCCAAGAGCGGACTGCGCATCGCGCGGCGGCCACTTTGATCTGGAAGTCCCCTGAAATGACGACGACGAAGACGACGCTCCTCGCCGCCTCGATTTTGCTGTGCCTGTACGCCGGCCGCGGCCAGGCCGCCGAAGCCGCTCCCTTGCCCGCAGCGGCCGCCGACAGCGGCGCCGCCGCGGCTCCGGCCGACGACGCGACCACGCTGGACGCGGTGTCGGTGGTCGGCACCGGCCAGACCCGCCAGGTGCAGGCGCTGGGCCGCGCCGAACTGCAGCGCGAAGCCGCCGGCACCAGCCCGCTGAAGGTCATGGCCAAGCTGCCGGGCGTGCACTTCCAGAGCTCCGATCCCTGGGGCAACTACGAGTGGTCGAGCAAGCTCAACATCCGCGGCTTCTCGCAGCAGCAGCTCGGCTTCACCCTCGACGGCGTGCCGCTGGGCGACATGAGCTACGGCAACCACAACGGCCTGCACATCGGCCGCGCGATCAGCAGCGAGAACCTGTCCGGCGCCGAGCTGTCGCAGGGCAGCGGCGCGATCGACACCGCGTCCTCGGGCAACCTCGGCGGCACGCTGCGTTTCTTCAGCTCCGATCCCTCGGCCGAATTCGGCGTGCGCCTGGCCCAGACCGTCGGCAGCGACGCGACCAGCCGCACCTATGCGCGCCTGGACACCGGCGACCACGGCGGCTTCAGCGCCTACCTCAGCGGCGTGTTCCACACCACCGACAAGTGGAAGGGCGAGGGCCCGCAGCGCAACTCGCAGTTCAACGGCAAGTTCGTGTTCTCCGGCGAAGACTTCCGCATCAGCGGCTATGCCGACTCCTCGCGCCGGCGCGAGACCGATTACGCCGATCTGTCGCTGGAATCGGCCCAGCGCCTGGGCATGGACTGGGACAACTACGCCAAGGACTGGCAGCGCGCGATCGACGCCGCCCAGGGCCGCTTCCGCGGCGGGGTGACCAGCCTGGACGACGCCTATTACATCGCCCGCGGCGTGCGCGACGACGACCTGGCCTATGTCAGCGCCGACTGGAACCTCAATCCGGACGTGGTGCTGGCGGCGACCGCCTACTACCACCGCAACGAGGGCCAGGGCCACTGGGCCACGCCGTATTCGACCTCGCCGACCGTGCCGTTGCGCATGCGTACCACCGAGTACGACATCGAGCGCACCGGCTTCATGCCCAGCCTGAGCTGGCAGATCGGCAACCACCGCCTGCAGGCCGGGCTGTGGCTGGAAAAGAACGACCACGGCGTGCAGCGCAACTTCTACGACCTCAACCGCAACGAAGCGCCGGACGAGATCTTCTTTTACCGCAATCCGGACCAGCGCGTGTTCCGCCAGCGCTTCGACACCGATACGCGGATGTACTACGTGCTCGACCATATGGAGTTCGCCGACGGCCGCCTGGCGGTCGACGCCGGCTTCAAGGGCCTGCGGGTGGAGACCGACGGCAAGACCCTGATCGGCGGCGCCAGCCGCGCCAGCGGCAAGCTGGTCTCGGAGGACAATTTCCTGCCGCAGATCGGCGCGCGCTGGCAGCTCGGCGAGCACGAGGAAATCTTCGGCTCGTACAGCGAGAACCTGTCGGCGTTCCGCACCGGCGTCAACGGCCCGCATTCGACCTCGCAGGCCGCCTTCGACGCCGCGGTGGCGACCCTGGAGCCGGAAAGCTCGAAGACCTTCGAGGCCGGCCTGCGCACCAGCCGCGACGCGATCGAGGCTTCGGTCGCGGTGTACCGGGTGAACTTCGAGAACCGCCTGCTGGCGATCGCGCGTTGCGCCGGCATCGTCGGCTGCGCCTCCAGCTTCGCCAACGTCGGCGACGTCGAGAGCCGCGGCGCGGAAGTGACCATGCTGTGGAAGCCGCTGGCGGGCTTCAGCTGGTACCACTCGCTGGCCTTCAACGACTCGCAGTACGAGTCCGACTACCTGGACGGCGCCACCCTGGTGCGCACCCGCGGCAAGCAGGTGGTGGACGCGCCCAAGCGCCTGTACGCCACCGAGGTCCGCTGGGAACGCGACGGCCTGCAGCTGCAGCTCGGCGCCAAGTACACCGACCAGCGCTATCTGACCTACCTCAACGATTCCAAGGTCGATGCGTTCTGGGTGTTCGACGCCGCCGCCTCGTACGAGTGGAAGGACCTGTCCTGGGCCGACGCGTTCAAGCTGCAGTTGAATGTGACCAACCTGTTCGACAAGGAATACTTCGGCAGCATCGGCACCAACGGCTTCGTCGCCTCCGATCCGCGCGGCTTGAACTACACCCTGCAGTCGGGCGCGCCGCGGCAGGTCTTCCTGACCGGCGAACTGAAGTTCTGATCGGCGATGAAGGATCGCGGCGGCGTTGCGGCGCCGGCGCGGTCGAGTCTCGGCGCACGCCGGCCCTCGCGGGCCGGCGTCGTCGTTTCCGGCGCCTGCCCGATCGGTCGGAAGCAACCGACGCAGGGATCAGTCGGCGGCGGCGACCTGCACCACCGCGGTCGGCGCGCCGAATTCCTCCGGCCACGCCGCCCAGGACACATCGGTCGGGCCGAGGTCGAATTGCACGACCTTCCAGGCGCCGCCGCGCTGGGCCAGCAGGGCGTAGGTGCCGTCGCCGTCGAGCAGGCCGTCGCGTTGGCGCTCGGCGTAGCGGGTGCGCAGGAAATCGATCGGGCGGCCGGTGGCGGTGCGTGGGCGTACCGAAGCGAACGCCCAGCCGCCTTGTTCGCGCAGCAGATCCACGCGCAGGGTCACCGGCTGGCCGAGGTCCTCGGACAGCGCAGCCTTGAGCGCGGCGAGCAGGGGCGCGCGGCGCGGATCGCCGACGCCGACTTCGATCGGCGCGGCCGCGGCGGACGGCGCTGCGCCCGGGCTCACGTTGCGCAACCGCTTGAGCACCCATTCGCCGCGCGCGGCCTGTTCGACCGTGCCGTCGACGCGGCAACCGGCGGCGCAGGCGGCGAGCAGGCGCTTGCCGTCGGCGCTGCGCGCCTCGACCTGCAGGCTCATGATCGAACCGGCGGCGCGTTCGACCTTGGGGTCGTCGCGGCCGGCGACCTGGATCACCCGTTCGTTGTCCATCGCCAGATCGACCGCGTTGAAACGCAGTTCGATCCAGTCCGTGCCGGCGCCGACCGATTCGACCAGGAAACGGCCGTCGAGGCGGTGCGCGGCGTCGCCGTCGGGCTGCAGCGCGATCGCTCGCAATGCCTTCAGGCGCTGGTCGTAGGCCGAACCGACGCAGGCCGGCGTGGCGCAGGCATCGCGCTCGCTGCGCCAGCGGCGTTGCGCCTGGCGCACTTCGGCGCCGAGCAGGCCGCGCTCGGACAACTCGCGCCAGGCCTCGGCCAGGTCGCGGTCCTTGGCGGCGAGCGTGGCGTCGGCGCAGACGGCGGTTTCGCCGTAGCTGCGCGCGGCGGCGCAATCGAAGCTGGCGCGGATCGGGCCGGACGCCGCGGACGCGGGTCGAGCCGCGGGGGACGGGTCCGCTGCCGGCGGCGGCGCTGTCGGCGCTGCCGTCGGGTTCGCATCCGCCTTCGAATCGGCGGCGGGTGCGGCGCTGCGATCGCAAGCCGGCAGCGCGGCGAGCAGGGACAGGCAGAGCAGGGCGGTCGGCAGGCGCATGCGGGCTTCCTCGGGTTCGCTCAGCTCAGGCTTTGCAGGCGCGCGCCGTCGCGGCCGACGCGCAGCACCGAGCCTTGTTCGTACCAGTCGCCGAGCACGATGCGCTCGCAGGCGCGGCCGCCGACGTCCAGCGCGTGCACCGCCGGGCGGTGGGTGTGGCCGTGGATGATGCGGTCGATGCCGTAGCGGGCGAAGGTTTCGGCCACGGTCTGCGGCGAAACGTCGGTGATGGTTTCCATCCGCCCGGCGTCGCGCAGCCCGGCCTGATGCGCCTTGCTTGCCGCGCGCGCCTGCTGGGCGAACGCAAGCCGCGCCGCCAAGGGCTGGGCGAGGAACTGCGCTTGCCAGGCCGGGTGGCGGGTCTGGGCGCGGAACTGTTGGTAGGCGACGTCGTCGGTGCACAGCAGGTCGCCGTGGCCGATCAGGGTCGGGCGCCCGTACAGCACCAGCACCGACGGGTCCGGCAGCAGGCGCATGCCGGCGCGCGCGGCATAGTCGGTGCCGAGCAGGAAGTCGCGATTGCCGCGGATGAAGTACACCGGCACGCCGCTGTCGGCCAGGGCCTTGAGTTCGGCGGCGACGAAGGCGCCGGTCTCGGCCGGGTCGTCGTCGCCGACCCAGGCTTCGAACAGGTCGCCTAGGATGTACAGCGCGTCGGCGCCGCGCGCCTCGTCGCGGACGAAGCGGCCGAACAGGTCGGCGATCTGCGGCCGCTCGGGGTCCAGGTGCAGGTCGGAAATGAAAAGGGTGGTCATGGGCCTAGTTTAGGCCAGCCCGGCGCCCGCACCGGCATGGCCGCGGACCTCCCGGGGCCGGTTCCGGCGGCCCCGACGGCCCCGGCCGCGCCCATCCGCTAAAATAGCCGGTCTTCCCGGATCCGCCCGAGCCCCCGCATGACCCGCACCCGTTTCGCCCCCAGTCCCACCGGCTATCTGCACATCGGCGGCGCGCGCACCGCGCTGTATTGCTGGCTGGAAGCGCGCCGCGCGGGCGGGCAGTTCATCCTGCGCATCGAGGACACCGACCAGGAGCGCAGCACCCAGGCCGCGATCGACGCGATTCTGGAGGCGATGGACTGGCTGGGCCTGGGCTACGACGAGGGCCCGATCTACCAGACCCATCGCCTGGCGCGTTACCGCGAGGTGGCCGAGCAGATGGTCGCCGCCGGCACCGCCTACTACGCCTACGAGACCAAGGAAGAACTGGCCGCCGCGCGCGACGCGGCGATGGCGGCGAAGGAGAAGCCTCGCTACAGCGGCGCCTACCGCGACCGCAACGAGCCTTACCGCGACGACCCGAACCGGGTGATCCGGTTCAAGAACCCGCTCGAGGGCACGGTCGCGTTCGACGACAAGGTCAAGGGCCGGATCGAGATCGCCAACGACGAACTCGACGATCTGGTGATCTTCCGCGCCGACGGCTACCCGACCTACAACTTCGCCGTGGTCGTCGACGACTGGGACATGGGCATCACCGACGTGGTGCGCGGCGACGACCACGTCAACAACACCCCGCGCCAGATCAACATCTACCGGGCGCTGGGCGCGCCGGTGCCGCATTTCTCGCACCTGCCGATGATCCTCGACGAGGAAGGCAACAAGCTGTCCAAGCGCACCGGCGCGGCCGACGTGATGCAGTACCGCGACGCCGGCTATCTGCCGCATGCGCTGCTCAACTACCTGGTCCGCCTGGGCTGGTCGCACGGCGACCAGGAAATCTTCTCGATCGAGGAGATGATCCGGCTGTTCCAGCTCGAGGACGTCAACTCCAAGGCCTCGCGCCTGGACCCGGCCAAGCTGGGCTGGCTCAACCAGCAGTACCTCAAGAGCGACGATCCGGCCGAGGTCGGCAAGCACCTGGAGTGGCACCTGCAGCAGCAGGGCTACGACCTGGCCGCCGGCCCGGCCGCGGCCGACGTGGTGGTCGCGCTGCGCGACCGGGTGCAGACCCTGAAGGACATGGCCGAACGCGCGGCGGTCTGGTACCGGCCGCTGCAGCAGTACGACGATGCGGCGGTGGCCAAGCACCTGACCGCGGCCGCGCAGGCGCCGCTGAGCGAGGCGCGCGCGCGCCTGGCCGCGCTGGCGGCGTGGAGCGCGGAAAGCGTGGCGGCGGCCCTGCACGAGACCGCCGAGGCGCTGGGCCTGGGCATGGGCAAGATCGCCCAGCCGATGCGGGTGGCGATCACCGGCACCCAGGTCAGCCCGGACATCTCGCACACGGTCTACCTGGCCGGGCGCGAGCAGGCCTTGCAACGCATCGACGCCGCCCTCACTAAGATTGCGGCATAGGCCGAATCGATCCGGCGCGCGCCGCGCCACGGAGTCCGCCATGAGCACCCACACCGCCTGCACCGATCCCCAGCACCACGTCCACGACGGCGACGCCTTCGTGCACGAGGTCGAACGGGCCTGCGAGCAGCGCGGCCTGCGGCTGACCCCGATCCGCGCTCATGCGCTGCGCCTGATCGCCGACGCCGGCCGGCCGATGAAGGCCTACGATCTGCTCGACCGGATGAAGGCGACCCACGACGCCGCGGCGCCGCCGACCATCTACCGCGCGCTGGATTTTTTGCTCGAGCACGGCTTCATCCACAAGCTGGCCTCGATCAACGCCTTCGTCGGCTGCCACCACCCGGGCGGCGCCCAGCACGCGGTGCCGTTCCTGATCTGCGACAACTGCCAGTCGGCGACCGAGTTGGAAGACGAGCGCATCGTCGACCTGCTGGAAGCCCGCGCGCGCGCGCTGGGCTTCGTGCCGCAGGCGCAGACCCTGGAAGTGCACGGCATGTGCGCGGACTGCGTACAGGCGAAAGCGGCGCAGGGGTAAGACGCGCGACGGCTGGCGCGCGGTGTTGCGCACAGACAGCCGAAGCAAAAAGCAAATCCCCTAGCCCCCCTTTTCAAAGGGGGGACTGCATTGGTTGCTCTTTTGGCGTGGCGTGGCGTGGCGAGTCGAGTCGAAGAAATTCAGGTTTCTTCGTAGGCCGGTGGAAACCTGCCCCCTTTGACGAAGGGGCTGCGCCTTGCGTCGTCCGAGGTCGGATGGATCCGGCTGGCGCGGGGATTTGCTTTTTTTGCTTTCGACGATGAGCGAAGCAGCGGCCAATCCCCCTAAGCCCCCTTTTCAAAGGGGGAAACGCGACGCTGACGCAGGCGACTACGCTTTTGCCGTAGCCAGTCCGTCCAGCGCCGGCCTGGCTTCGCGGATCGGCAGGTTCGCCGCCGCGGCCAGCAGCGCCAGGACGATGTCGGCGTACCACATCCAGGTGTAGTCGCCGAATTTCGCCATCGCCAGCCCGCCGAGCCAGGCGCCGAAGAAGCCGCCGATCTGGTGCGAGAGCAGGGTCAGGCCGAACAGCGTGCCCAGGTAGCGCGGGCCGAACAGTTTGCCGACCAGGCCGGCGGTCGGCGGCACCGTGGCCAGCCAGGTCACGCCCAGGCCGGCGGCGAACAGGTAGAAGGTCAGCGGCGTCGGCGGCGAGATCAGATAGATCGCGATCAGCGCGGCGCGGCTGGCGTACATGCCCGCCAACAGGTACTTCATGCGGTAGCGCTGGCCGAGCCAGCCGGCGGCGAGGCTGCCGGCGACGTTGAACAGGCCGATCAGACCCAGCGCCGCCGCCGAGACGTTATCGGACAAGCCGCACAGCGCGATCTCGCCGGGCAGGTGGGTGACCAGGAAGGCGATGTGGAAGCCGCAGGTGAAGAAGCCCAAGTGCAGCATCCAGTAGCTCGGCTCGCAAGCGGCGATGCGCAACTGCTCGCCCAGGCCGATGCCGGCCGGCGCCGCGTTCGCCGTCGCCGGTGCCGGCGATTCGCGCCGGCGCAGCGGCCAGGCCAGAGGCAGGGTCGCCACCGCGGCCGCGGCCAGGGTCCACATCGCCGCCATCCAGCCGGCGGCGGCGATCACCGCCTGCACCAGCGGCGCGAACACGAACTGGCCCATCGAGCCGCCGGCGTTGATCACGCCCGAGGCCATCGAGCGCTTTTCCGCAGGAATGCGCTGCGCGGTGGCGCCGATCAGGATCGAGAAGCTGCCCGCGCCCGCACCGGCCGCGCCGAGCACGCCCAGGGTCATCAGCAGGCCCCATTGCGAGGACACGAACGGGGTCAGGCCCATGCCGGCGATCAGCAGCACGCCGCCGAACACCAGCACCCGGCCGGGGCCGCGCTGGTCGGCCAGCGCGCCGAACATCGGCTGCACCGCGCCCCAGACGAACTGGCCGATCGCCAGGGCGAAGCTGATTTCGGCGATGCCCAGGCCGGTGCTGTGGCCGATCGGTTTGACCAGCAGGCCCTGCGATTGGCGGATGCCCATGGTGATCATCAGCATCGCCGTGGCGGCGAGCAGCAACGGCCAGTAGGACGCGGGCTTGGCGTGGGGCGTGGAGGTCATGAGGGCGCTCGGTTACGAACGGCGGGGAAGGGGGCTGGCGGCGGCTCGAGCGTTCGCGCAGCGGGAAGCGATGTCGAGCTCAAGCCCTGGATCCCCGCCTGCGCGGGGATGACGGTAGGCAGAGACGCTGGCGTGGTGCGGTCGGTCGCTACGAGTCGCTGCGCCTGCCGGGTCGGACGACTCCCGCGGAATCGACTCCCGCGACGTTGGATTGCGCTTTCGCTTCGGCGCAGCCGGGCATCCACGAACTTCGGAGCCGCGTCGCGATGAAGCCCTGGATCCCCGCTTTCGCGGGGATGGCGATAGGAGGCGAACGCCACAGGCGCGGCGCCAGCGGCATTCATGGAGCCTCGCCCTGCAACTGCGCGATCGCGCGGTCCAGTTGCGCGTGCAGGGCGGCGACGCCGTCGGCGCCGAGGCCGCGGTCGATTTCGTCCTGGGCCATGCGCCACAGCGGCTGCGCGCGTTCGATCGTGCGGCGGCCGGACGCGGTCAGGCGCAGGCGGCGTTGGCGCGCGTCCTCGCCCGGCACCGATTCGATCCAGCCGGCCTCGACCAGCGGCTTGAGGTCGCGGCTGAGGGTGCTGCGGTCCATGCCCAGTTCACGGGCGATATCGCCCATCGGCCGGCCCTGGCCGCCGACGCGGCGCAGGATCGAATACTGGTTCAGGTTGAGCCCGGCCGGCGCCAGCGCCTGGTCGTAGCGCTGGCTCATCAGCCGAGACAGCTTGCGCATGCGGAAACAGGTGCAGACGCTCGCAGCGGGGGGGAGCACGGGGGCGATCATTACTTGTATATACAACTAATTGGGCGGCGGACGCAAACGCCGGCGCGAGCCGGCGTTTGCGACGCGTCCCTGGAGCGGGATACGCGGGGCGCGGAGAGCGGGCGGGGCCGATCGCAGCGCCGGCGGGACAGGGCCGGGCAGGAAGGCGGGCGGCGCCAGGCCGCCCGTTCCAGGCCGGCGGCGGTCAGAAGAACATCCGCACCCCGAACGCGACCCCGCGGCCGGGCAGCGGCGCCACGTCCTTGAGGAAGGATGTGTGCGCGCGCGCTTCCTTGTCGAGCAGGTTGCTGCCGTCGAGGAACACTTCCCAGGCGTTGCCGGCGGCGGTGTCGGCGTGCCAGGCGAGGTGCGCATCGACCAGGGTGTAGCCCGGCGTTTCGCTCTCGAACTCGGCGACCCGGTCCTGGCGCGCGTAACGCACCGCGCCCAGCGAGGCGCGCAGCGGGCCGCGCGCCCAGCGCAGTTCGCCGCCCAGGCGCCACGGCGCGATGCGCGGCAGGTTGCCGCTCTGCGCCAGGTCGGCGGTGTAGTCGTGGCTGTGATCGCCATGCGGCACCGCGAACGCGACCTCGCGCGTGCCGCGGCCGTCGAGCTTGCCGCGCACCACGTCGCCGAACACACGCAGGCCCCAGGTGCCGGTGTCGTTGTCGAGGAAGGTCCAGTCGGCCTCGGCTTCGGCGCCGCTGAAGCGCGCATCGCCCTGGGTCCACAGCCGCACCGGACCGTCGTGCTCTTCCACGCCGGTGTCGGCCAGGTAAATGAAGTCGTTGTAGCGCACGTGGTACAGCGAAGCGCTCAGCTTGAGCGGGCCGTTGTGCCAGTGCAGACCGATTTCGGCGCGATTGGCGGTCTCCACGTCCAGGTTCGGACTGCCCAGTTCGATGCTCGCGGTCGCCACGTGCAAGCCGTTGGAGTACAGCTCTTCGGCGGTCGGCGAACGCTGCGCGCGGTCCAGGCCGAAGGACAGATGGAAGTCCTCGCTCAGGTTCCAGCGCGCCGAGGCCGACAGGCTGGTGGTGTCGAAGTCGCGGTCGGCGCCGATCGCGTCTTCGGCGACGTCGATCTTGTTGCGGTCGTGGCGCGCGCCCAGTTCCAGCTTGACCGGGCCGAACTCGCGCTCGCCGATCCAGAACAGTCCGCCGTCGCGCGACTGCGACGGCGGTACGAAGGCCTCCTCGCCGATCGCGCGGAAATCGCGCTTGGCGAACTGCAGGCCGAACGCGCCGTTCCAACCGCCCCAGGGACGGTGCACCAGTTCCAGCCGGCCCTCGGTGCTGGTGTTGTCGAACACGGTGCCGACCTCGGCGCCTTCGTACTCGGTGTGGGTGTATTCGGTGCGCGCCAGCTTGGCCCGGATCGAGGCGAACGGGCCGACCTCGTTGAGGCCGCCGCGCACTTCGGTGCGGCGCTGGTCCATCTCGATCTGCACCGGGCCCTCTGCGCCTTCGGCGTCGCCGCCGTGGTCGTGGCCGTCGTCGCCGTGCTCGTGCTCGTGGCCGGGCACGCCGTAGCGGGTGTTGAACAGGCTGTAGCTGGCGCCGAGGAAGCCGCGTTCGCCGACCCAGGAAATGCCGAGCGCGCCGGCATCGGTGCGCACCGCGCTGTTGCGCAGCACGCCGCGCTCGGCCGGGTCGGCTTCCTCGCCGGCTTCGGCGCGGTGGGCCGCGCTTTCGGCATAGCCGGGAATGTCGTAGTCGCCGGTCTCGCGGTGCAGGGCGTCGAAGTGGAACACGACGTGGCCGGAGGCCGAGGTGCCGTCGAGGCGGACCATGCCGGTCTTCTCGTCGTTGACCGTGCCGCCGCGCAGTTCGGCGCGGCCCTGCAAGGGCTGCTCGGTGGCGCGCTCGGGGATGCGGCCGTCGATGACGTTGACCGCGCCGCCGATCGCGCCGCTGCCGTAGAGCAGGGTAGCCGGACCCTTCAGTACTTCGATCTGATCGGCGAGGAAGGGCTCGATGCTGACCGCGTGGTCGACGCTGACCGTGGACACGTCGCCGGAGCCCAGGCCGTCGCTGAGCACCTGCACCCGCGCGCCGTCGAAGCCGCGCACGATCGGCCGGCCGACGCCGGGGCCGAAGTACGAGCTCTGCACGCCCGGCAGCTTGGCCACGGTTTCGCCGAGCGAGTTGGCCTTGGCGCGGTCGAGCTGTTCGCCGGCCAGCACGTCGACCGGACGGGTCAGCTCTTCGGCGGTACCCGGCAGCGGCGTGGCCTTGACCTCGATCCGGCTCAGGTCGGTGGGCTGGTGATGGTCGGTCGGCGCAGTGCCGGCCTCCTGGGCCTGGGCGATCGATGGAACAGCCAGTTGCAGGGCCAGGGCGAGCGGCAGCAGCCGCGGAAGGGGACGTCGGGGCATGGGTTCAGGTAAAGTGCTGGAAGCGACAGGTCGCAATGTTATATTATAACAGCGCGAGTTGTCCCCTCCCCCAAAAGTCATCATTACCGATCCGTAATCCATGTCCGACCTGCGTCCCCGCAGCCTGATCGACCGCATCGGCGCCTTCGGCTCGCTGCTGTGCGCCGTGCACTGCGCCCTGCTGCCGCTGGCGATCGCGCTGCTGCCGTCGCTGGGCGTGGCCGGCTGGTTCGACGGCCGCTTCGAACTGGCGTTCGTGATCTTCGCCACCCTGCTCGGCAGTTTCAGCGTCGCCTGGGGCTATCGCCGCCATCGCGCCGTACGCGCCCTGGTGCTGCTGCTGCCCGGCGTGCTGGTGCTGTGGCTGGGCCTGCTGTACCCGCCGCTGCACCACTCGCTGCTGCCGCACGCGGTGGTGATGACCCTCGGCGGCACCCTGGTCGGGCTGGCGCACCTGGCCAATCTGCGACTGAACCACGTTCACGTCCACGACGCCCACTGCGCCCATTGAGCCCGCCGCGGGCCTGGAACCGACGCTTGTGCTAGGCTTCGCAGCCTCGCGCGCGCCGTGTGGCGCCGGCACCGGTCCTGCGGACCTGCCCGGCGGCCCCGCCTGCCGCCAGCGCGAACACCATTCGATCCAACGCACAACGTCTTAATTAGGAGCACGACCATGGGTAAGGGCGACCGCAAGACCGCCAAGGGCAAGCGCTACAACTCCAGCTACGGCAACGCCCGCAAGGCCGTGACCAAGGCCGCCGGCACCGCCGCGGCGCCGGCGGCGAAGAAGACCGCCAAGAGCGCGGCCAAGGCGCCGGCCAAGAAGGTCGTGGCGAAGAAGGCCGCCAAGGAATAAGCCGGCCTGCCGGGCCTTGCGGCCCGCACGCTCGCAACAAAGCCCCGCGCCAGCGGGGCTTTTGTTTTTGCGCTCGCGGTTCTGCGGGTGTGCGGCGCGATACACGCAGACAGGATGTAATTTTTTCATTAAGATGCGCGCCGTTCCCGAGGATGGGAACTTCATCGCCAATCAAGGAACAAGGGGATTTATGAAGAAGCAACTCGCGCTGGGCCTGGCCCTGGCCCTGGCGTCGACCGCCGCCGCTGCGGAAGGTCTGAGCTACACCCACATCGAAGCCGGCTACTCGGTGCAGCAGTACGAAGTGCGCAGCCTGACCCCGGGTCTGAGCGTGCAGGATCCGAAGGCCGACGGCGGCTACATCGATGGCTCGGTCGCGTTCGGCGAAGCGCCGTTCTACGCGTTCGGCAGCTACCGCAAGGGCGAAGACGACAACGTCGGCGTGCGTTTCAACAATATCGCCCTGGGCGACATCGACGTCGATGCCGACCAGCTCAAGATCGGCGTGGGCTACCACCACACCCTGTCCGAGCGCGTCGACTGGGTCGGCGAGCTGAGCTACATCCGCACCGAACTCGATTCCAGCCTGCTGCAGGACGAGATCGACGGCGACGACTTCCGCGGTTCGGTCGGTCTGCGCGGCAACCTGGCCAAGAACTTCGAAGGCTGGGCCAAGCTGAACTACACCGACGGCGACATGTACGACAGCGAGTTCAGCGGCACCCTCGGCGCCCTGGTCAAGTTCAACCAGACCTGGGGCATCGTCGGCGAAGCCGAGTTCGGCGAGCACGCCAAGCAGTACAGCATCGGCATCCGCGCCAGCTTCTGATTCGGCGGATGTGCGGAAGAAAAGCCCGGCGCGAGCCGGGCTTTTCTTTTCGGGACTCGGGACTCGGGATTCGGGACTCGGGATTCGGGACTCGGAATTCGGGAGTCAGGCCGGGGCGTCCTGCACGATCACGTACTGCTTGCGGAATTCCAGCCCTTGCCCGGCCGCGCTCGGCCAGGTCGCGGCATAGGCGTTCAGGCCGTCCAGGCCCGGCGACCAGTCTTCGCCGTTGACTCGGCAATCGGCCTGGCATTCGCCGTCGCGGTGATCGCGCGAGGCGAACAGGCGCAGCGCGAACACGCCCTCGGCCTGCAGCAGCGGACCGAACGCGTCCAGCGACTGGGTGAAAAGACAGCAGGGGCAATAGCCGTGCCCGCAGGCTTCCGCGTCCTCGCCCGCGTCCGCACTCGCGGCCTGCTCGGCCGGCGCCTGGCCGAAGTGCGCCACCGGCCCGAACACAACCCGCCGCTGCCGCGCTTGCGCGCCGTCCTCGCCATCGAAGTCCATGCGCATGCTCATGCAGGCTTCCGGTTCGACCCGCGTCGCATCGAGCAGGGCGATCAGGTCGGTGCGCGCCCATTGGCCGAAACCGCGCCGCACGGCGTCGTCGAAGCCCTCGCCGGTGGCGTGCTGGTACTCGAACAGGCCCTGCGGGAAGCAGCGCGGGTGGTTGCATTGGATGGTGCTGGCGGTACGGACGACGCCGTTGTCGAGCTCGGTGAATTCCACCAACTGCGGGAACGCGAACAGCCCGTCGTCGCCGATCTCGATCCAGCCGTTGTCGTAGACGTGCGTGCGATGGCCGCCGTCGGCCAGCACCTCGGCCAGGGTCTGGACCAGGTCGAACGGTTCCAGGTACTCCTCGCCGTGTTCGTCCTGGAAGCGCAGGTGGCCGTCGGGCGAACCGCCGGGGTTGGCTTCGAGCAGGTCGAACTCCGGGCCGGCCGCGGAGGCGCTCATCGAGCCGCCGCCTGGGCTTCGACCGCGCGCCACACCCGCAGCAGATTGCCGCCGAGGATCTTGCGCACGGTGTCGTCGGAATGGCCGCGGCGCTTCAGGCCTTCGATCAGGTTGGGATAGTCGGCGACCGATTTGAGGCCTTCGGGCAGCGCGCCGGACACGCCGTCGAAGTCCGAGCCGATGCCGACGTGGTCGGCGCCGAGCAGCTTCACTGCGTAATCGATCTGGTCGAGCACGGCGTCGATCGGCACCTTGCGCGGCGGGTGGGCCTTTTCCCAGGCGGCGTCGTAATCGGCCTGGCTGCGCACCGGTTCGCCGCGCTCGCGCGCAGCGGCCTGTTCGCGCTCGAACTTGGCGCTGTCGACGAAATAGGCCTGGGTGTCGGCGGCCGAGGCCGGGTCGACGAAGGCGTTGCCGAACACGATCTGGACCACGCCGCCCTTGGCCGCGACCGCCTTGGCCAGTTCGTCGCTGAGGTTGCGCTCGAAGCCCGGGGTGAAATGGCGCAGTCCGGAATGGCTGGCGATCACCGGCGCCTTGCTGCGCGCGAGCACGTCGCGCACCGCGTCGTCGGACAGATGCGAGACGTCGACCATGATGCCGAGCCGGTTCATTTCGTCGACGACCTTTTCGCCGAACGGGCTCAGTCCCTGCCAGGTGCGCTTGGTGCTGTAGGACGAATCGCTGATCCGGTTGTCCTCGCTGTGGGCGAGGGTGATGTAGCGCACGCCGCGGGCGTGGAACTGCGCCAGCCGGGCCAGGTCGTCGCCGATCGGCGCGCCGTTTTCCATGCCCAGGGCCAACAGCACGCGCTGGCCGTGTGCATGCAGGCGTTCGAAATCGGCCGGCGAGCGCAGCAGGGCGAACCGGTCCGGGTGGCGGCCGATCATCGCCTCGACCGCGTCGATCTGGGTGTGCGCGGTCTGGGTCGCGCTGCCGGCGCGATCCTCGCCGGGCGAGGTGTAGATCGACATGAAGGCCACGTCCAGTCCGCCCTGGCGCGCGCGCGGGTAATCGAACTCGACTTTCGGCGTATCCACGCCGAGGTCGGCCCAATGGCGCAGCAGCAGGCTGGGCGCGTCGATATGGGTGTCGACGATGGTCGCGTCCTGGGCGAAGCGCTGGCCGGCGCTTAGCGGTTCGTCGGCCTGCGCGGCCGGACAGGACAGGGCAAGGGCTAAGGCGAGAGCGGCGATCCGCACGGATCCTCCGATGAGCTGCGCGCCGCGGCGCGCGGGAGGACTGAGCGTACAACAAGCCGCAGCGAGGGGTTGCCGCGGCGCAGCGATGCGGTGCGGCGGATGCCGGTGCAGATACGGCCGCAGGACGGTCGCGTTTGCGCCGCGCCGGCGGCCGCCGATGCGCTCGCCCGCGCCTCAGGCGTCGCCGGCCACCTGCAAGCCGCCGGCGTAGACGCGCCGTGCCAGCCGGCCGCCGAGCCAGTAGCACAGCTCGGCCGGGTGGCGGATGTCCCATTGCACGAAATCGGCCCGCGCGCCGACCCGCAACACGCCGCGGTCGGCGTAGCCGAGCGCGCGCGCGGCGTGCACGGTGGCGCCGCGCAGGGCCTCTTCCGGGGTCAGGCGGAAATGGGTGCAGGCCAGTTGCATCGCCTGGCGCAGCGACAGCAGCGGCGAGGTGCCGGGGTTGCAGTCGGTGGCCACCGCCATCGCCACACCGTGGTCGCGGAACGCGTCCAGCGGCGGCAGCTTGGTTTCGCGCAATACATGGAACGCGCCCGGCAACAGCACCGCGACCGTGCCGCGCTCGGCCATCGCCCGCACGCTGTCCAGCGAGGTGTGTTCGACGTGATCGGCCGACAGGCCGTCGAACGCGGCGGCCAGGCCGCCGCCGCCGAGGTCGCTGAGCTGGTCGGCGTGCAGCTTGACCGGCAGGCCGAGCCCGCGCGCGGCCTCGAACACGCGCCGGGTCTGCGCCGGCGAGAAGCCGATGCCTTCGCAGAACGCGTCGACCGCGTCGATCAGGCCTTCCTCGTGCAGGCGCGGCATCCAGGCGCAGACCGCGTCGATGTAGTCGTCGCCGCGGCCGGCGTACTCCGGCGGCAGGGCGTGCGCGGCGAGGTAGGTGGTGCGCACCCCGAGGCCGAGCTCGCGGCCGATCGCGCGCGCGGTGCGCAGCATCTTGCGCTCGTTCTCCAGGTCCAGGCCGTAGCCGGACTTGATCTCCACGGTGGTGGCGCCGTCCTCGAGCAGGGCGCGCGCGCGCGGCAGCGACTGGCGCAGCAGTTCGCCGTCGCTGGCCTCGCGGGTGGCGCGCACGCTGGAGACGATGCCGCCGCCGGCGCGGGCGATCTCCTCGTAGCTGGCGCCCTGCAGGCGCAGCTCGAATTCGCGCGCGCGGTCGCCGGCGAACACCAGGTGGGTGTGGCAGTCGATCAGGCCGGGGGTGATCCAGCCGCTGGCCTGGATCACCTTGGCGGCCAGCGCCTGCGGCGCGCCGGGCAGGCCGTCGCGCGCGCCGACATAGGCCAGGCGGCCGTCGCGCCAGGCCAGCGCGGCGTCGGCGATCTCGCCGTAGCCGCGGTCGCGGTCGAGGGTGGCCAGGGTGGCGCCGAGCACGAGGCCGTCGTACAGGGCGCCGTCGGAGCGGGGGGGCAGGTCGGTCATGGCGGGATTTTAGCCGCTGGCGCCGGCCGTGACCCGGCCGGCGGTCGCGTCGCGGCCGCGTGCAGGCGAGAATGCGCGCATGACCATGCCCCCTCCCTACATCGATTGGACCCCGGCCGGCTGGCGGCGCCCCGCGGCGGTACCCGCCGGTACCCTGCTGCGCCGCCGCGTGCCGGGCATCGCCAACCTGCATTCGCACGCCTTCCAGCGCGCCATGGCCGGCATGGCCGAACGCCAGACCCACCCGGCCGACAGCTTCTGGACCTGGCGCGAGACCATGTACCGCTTCGCGGAGCGGTTCACGCCCGAAACGCTGTACGCGGTCGCCTGCCAGTTGTATGTGGAGATGCTGGAGGCCGGCTACACCAGCGTGTGCGAGTTCCACTATCTGCACCGTCCACCCGAAGGCCATCGCTTGGCTGCAGTCGCGGACGCGATGTCATGGTCGTTGATCAGTGCCGCGGCGGAAGTAGGCATTCGAATGACCCTGCTGCCGGTGTTGTACATGACAGGTGGATTCGACGAGCGCCCGCTCAGCGAACGCCAGCGCCGGTTCGGCCATGACGTCGATTCCTATTTGCGATTGCTTGAAAAGTTGCGCGCTCACAGCCACGACATGCTGCGCGTCGGCTGCTGCCTGCACAGCCTGCGCGCAGTGCCGCCGGGACCGATGCGCGAGGTGCTGGCGGCGATCCCCGGCGACAGCCGCGTGCACATCCATATCGCCGAACAGACCGCCGAGGTCGAGGATTGCGTGGCATTGCGCGGCGCGCGCCCGGTGCGCTGGCTGCTCGACAACGCCGACGTCGATGAGCGCTGGACCCTGGTCCACGCCACCCATCTGGACGAGAGCGAAGTGCGCGGCATCGCCGACAGCGGCGCGACCGTGGCGATCTGCACCACCACCGAGGCCAATCTCGGCGACGGCCTGTTCCCGCTGCGCGACTACCTCGACGCCGGCGGCGCCTGGGGCGTGGGTTCGGACTCGCACATCTCGGTCTCGCCGGTCGAGGAACTGCGCTGGCTGGAGTACGGCCAGCGCCTGATCACCCGCCGGCGCAACATCGCGGTCGGCCGCGGCGACGCGGCGCAGGCGGCCAGCGTCGGCGAAACCTTGCTGCGCGGAGTGGCGGCCAGCGCGGCGGCCTCGACCGGTTTCGGCGCCGAAGTCCTGGCCGGCGACCGGCTGAGCCTGGACCCGAACGCGCCGATCCTGGTCGGCGCCGGCGACGAGGACTGCGTCGACCGCTGGTTGTTCAGCGGCAACCGTAATGTCATCGACACGGTCGAAGTCGGCGGTCGGGTGGTCGTCTCCGGCGGACGACACCCCAAGCGCGACGAGATCGCCGCGGATTATGCGGATGCGATGCGGTTGTTGATGGCGGATTGAGTGGCGGGGGAATAGCGGCGGCGTCGGCAAGAGCTGGAGCAACAACTAGAACAACAGCAGAAACAGCAACAGCAACAGCAACAGCAAATCCCCCTGGCCCCCCTTTTTCAAAGGGAGGAAAGGCAGAGCAGTGCTGCTTGGACTCTCGCCTCTGACGCTCCGTCGCGCTGTTCCCCTCCTGAAAAAGGGGGGATTTGCTCTGGCGTTTGCTTCTGCCTTGCTTGCGCACACCTGGATCCGTCCTGCGCACGAAACCTCAACGCGGCGCGAACAAATCCCCGATCGGCACCGCTTCGGCCGACGGCAACGCGCCTTCCAGGGTCAGCAGGAACTGCTTGGTCGGCAGGCCGCCGCCGAAACCGGTCAGGCTGCCGTCGGAGCCGATCACGCGATGGCAGGGCAGCACGATCGGCAGCGGGTTGCGGCCGTTGGCGGCGCCGACCGCGCGGGTCGCGGTCGGCCGGCCGATGCGCTGCGCCATCTGCGCATAGCTCCAGGTTTCGCCCCAGGGGATCTGCGCCAGGGTGCGCCAGCACTGCAACTGGAACGCGGTGCCGTGCGGCGCCAGCGGCAGGTCGAACTCGCGCAGGCGGCCGGCGAAGTAGTCGTCGAGTTGGCCGCGCGCGCGTTGCAGCACTTCGTCGTCGCCTTCGCGCCAATCGGCGCCGCGCTTGTACGGATGCCAGGGGTGCTCGAATTCGATCAGGCGCAAACCGTCGGCGGCGCTGGCCAGCAACAGCGCGCCGACCGGACTGTCGATGCTCTGGTAGGTGATCATGCCGCCGCGCCCTCGCTGCGCGCCGATCCGGTATCGGCGGCGCAGTCGGCGGCGACGCGACGGCGCCTCGGCGCGGGCTTCGCCGCCGCGGCGGGCTTGGCCGCCGGCACCGGCATGCTGTCGCGCCACACCTGGATCACCGCGTAGGCGCGCCACGGCCGCCAGGCTTCGGCGCGCGCGTTGAGCGCCTTGGCGGTCATGCGCACGCCGTCCTCCGGCACGGCCTTCTGCAGCACCAGGTCGTCGGCCGGAAAGGCGTCGGGATGGCCGAGCGCGCGCAGGGCGACGTAATGCGCGGTCCACGGGCCGATGCCGGGCAGGGCGACCCAGCGCGCGACGAAATCGTCCAGGGTGCGTTCGGCGCGGAAATCGACCCGGCCGTCGAGCAAGGCGCGGGCGACCGTGCGCACGGTGTCGGCGCGCGCACGGGTCACCCCGATCGCAACCAGGTCGGCATCGGCCAAGGCGTCCGGCGTCGGGAACAGGTGCTCCAGTCCTGGCGCGAACGGTTTCGCCAGCGCCTGGCCGTAACGCTGCGCCAAGCGCGAGGCCAGGGTGCGCGCGGCGGCGAC
This sequence comes from Lysobacter sp. Soil_C_15, assembly GCF_057657315.1. NCBI lineage: Bacteria > Pseudomonadati > Pseudomonadota > Gammaproteobacteria > Lysobacterales > Lysobacteraceae > Lysobacter > Lysobacter sp. Soil_C_15. The sequence continues at coordinate 343,165 of NZ_JBDGIR010000004.1, read as the reverse complement.
GCTGACCTGCTGGCCGAGGATCGCGCGCACCGCGATTTCGAACCCGTCCCAGCCGCTGGGCAGGCGCAGGCCGGGACGCCGTTCGACCAGCGCTTTCAAGCGTGGATCCACCGACAGCGCGGCGCCGATCGCGTTCGGATCGGCATCGAGATCGAACATGCGCCGCAAGCGGTTGATGATGTCGAGCAGCCGCGCTGGCGCCGGGCCGTGCAGTTCCAGGCGCAGCGCGTGCTCGGGCTCGCCCTTGCGCGACGGCCAGGCGCTGACCCGCAGCCAGCCCGGCGCTTCGATCGGGCCGATCACCCGGCTGTAGCTGTGCTCGTCGACCAGTTCGACCCCGGGCAGGGCGCGGCCGCGCAGGAAATCCAGCATCGCGGCGAAGTCGTACGGCGGCCGGTAGCCCAGGCGCAGGCTCAAGGTTTCGCCGCTGCTGTCGGGGCTTTCGTTCGGCCGCCGGCGCAGCTCGCGCGGCGCCATCCGGTAGGCCTCCTGGAAGGTCGCGTTGAAGCGGCGCAGGCTGCCGAAGCCGGCGGCCATCGCGACCTCGGTGATCGGCAAGCGGGTTTCGGTCAGCAACTGCTTGGCGAACAGCAGCCGACGGGTGCCGTGCACGCCGATCGGCGGCGCGCCCAGGCGGTCGACGAACAATCGCCGCAACTGGCGTTCGCCCACGCCGACGCGCGCGGCGAGCTCGGCCAGGGGTTGTTCGGCCAGCAGGCCCTGGTCGATCAGCTTCAGCGCGCGCGCGACCGCGGCATCGCCGCGCCGCCAGGCGCCGTCGCCGGGCGACAGCTCCGGCCGGCAACGCAGGCAGGGACGGAAACCGGCGGCTTCGGCCGCGGCGGCGTGGCCGTAGTACACGACGTTCTCGCGCTTGGCCGCCGGCGCCGGACACACCGGGCGGCAATAGATGCGGGTGCTGGTCACCGCGGTGAAGAACAGGCCGTCGAAACGCGGGTCGCGGCTCAGCCGGGCTTGTTCGCAGACGCGCCAATGCGGCAGGGAGGCGGCCGGCGCGGGAGTGGGGGTGGCGTCCATGCGGGGCAGCCTAGCACCGGGGCAGGGCGCCGACTCGCCGGATTCGGACATGAACGTGGAGGCGCCTGCGGGCGGGCTGGCGCAGTGGGTTCGCTGGCGCGGTCGCGGCTTGTGACCGGAGGAAATCCCCGTGGAACGCCGCTCCTGTCTTCGGGCGACGCATCTGGGAACGGCCTTGGCCGGCTTGTGTAGGAGCGGCGTCAGCCGCGACAACCGAAGCGGTGAATTACCACGTCATCGTCCGAAGTCCGGATGAGGTCGTTCGAACAGCCCGACGGTCCGGGCTGCGGTAGTTGCGCTTGCGTACGTCGCTGCGGTGGCTCGCGGCTTACGCCGCTCCTACAGGGGCGATGCGACGCGCCAGGACGATTCAGGGCTCGCGCAGCGCCGGCAGCAGCGGCGCGATGTGGCCGTCGTTCGGCGCCGGGGCGATGCCGATCAGGCGCGCCAGCAGCGGATAGACATCGACGTTGTCGATCGGGGCGAGAGTCGCGCCGCGTTTGAACGCAGGACCGCGGGCGACGAAGATCGCGCGCATCGACGGCAGCGCCGGGTCGTAGCCGTGCGAACCGCGGGTGCCGGGGTTGGGGTATTCGCGCAGCTTGCTGGCTTCGATCGCGTCCCAGCCTTCGCGCATCTGGCATACGATCGGCGGCACCCGCGGATGGCGGCCGTAATGCCAGCGCGCCGGCAGGTCGCCCTTGCGCCAGCAGTCGTAGTGGGGATGCGCGCCGAGCAGACGCCGCTCGACTTCGGCTTCGCGGCCGCGCAGCGGGACGATGCCGATCGATTGGCCCACCGAGGTCACCACCGCCTGGTCCGGAGCGACCATGTCCTCCACCGCGATGCGCTGGCCCGGCGCGACCTCGGCCATGCCGTGGTCGGACACCAGCACCAGGTTGACCCGCTGGGTCAGGCCGCGCGCCTCCAGGCCGTCGATCAGGCGGCCGATCGCCGCGTCGATGCGCACCAGGGCGGCGCGCGCCTGCGCCGAATTCGGGCCGTGGTCGTGTCCTTCGTGATCGAGCGCATCGAAATACAGGGTGGCCACGTGCGGCCGGGTCGACGCCGGTTCGCCGAGCCAGCCCAGGACTTCGTCGACCCGCGCGTTCTCGTCGATCGAGGCGTCGAACGGGCGCCAACGGTTCGGGCGCAAGCCGCGGATCGGCGCTTCGCTGCCGGGCCAGAACAGGGTCGCGCTGCGCAGGCCGGCCTTCTGCGCGCCGATCCAGATCGGCTCGCCGCCGTTCCACCAGCGGGTATCGCCCACCGCGTCGCGGTCGGCGACGCGGAAACGGCCGAGCGCGTCGTCGCTCATGCTGTTGTGGACCACGCCGTGACGGTCGGGGCGCAGGCCGGTGACCAGGGTGTAGTGGTTGGGAAACGTCAACGACGGGTAGGACGGGGTCATCCACTGCGCGCGCACGCCTTCGGCGGCCAGGCGCTCGATGTTCGGGGCCAGGCCCAGATCGAAGTAGTCGGCGCGGAAGCCGTCGATCGAGATCAGCAGCAGCGGCGTGTCGGCGGGCGGCGTCTCGCGGGTCGGCGCGGCGCAGGCGGCGAGGACGGACAGGAGCAGGGCGGCACAGGCCGCGGACAAGATCGAACGCATCCGCGCATGATAGCGGCCCGGGATGGCAGGCCGGTGTCGGCGGCCGCGAGCGCGCCGGGCGGCCAGATTCGGCATGACTTCCGTCGCTGGCGCCGCCGGCCGGGGCTGCCGATAGTGGCCGCAACGCCCGCCGAGCTTCGCCCATGCGCATCCTCGCCCGCATCGCCTGCCTGACCATCGCATCGTGGTCGCTCGCCGTCGCCGCCCAGGGTTCGTCCACGCCCGCCGAGCCGGCCGCCGCAGCGCAGGCGCCTGCAGCGATGCTGGATGCGGACGAATGCGCGGTGTGGGCGCGCGAATTGAGCTTCGCCCGTTCGGTCGCCGAACACGACGCCCAGGCCTTCGCCGAGCACTTGCATCCGCAGGCCGCGTTCGGCGTCGGCCGCCCGCAGCCGACCCGTGGCCGCGAGCGGATCGCCCAGGATTGGACCGGGCTGATCGAAGGCAAGCAGACCCTGCTGCGCTGGTATCCGACCCGGGTCACCGTCGCCGGCGCCCGCGACGTCGCCTGGTCCACTGGCCCGGCGCTGTACCAGCGCGTGCAGCCCGGTGCGCAGCCGCGCTATGCGCTGGGCGCGTTCCAGTCGGTCTGGCACCGCGGCGCGGACGGGGTGTGGCGGGTGTTGTTCGACGACGGACAGGCGCCGCGCCCGGCCACCGAAGCCGAGGCGATGGCGTTCCACAGCGGCCGCCGCGAGGCCTGCCCGCAACGCTGACAGAAACCTAAACGACGATCGCCACAACGGCACCGCGCCCGGAGCGCGGGCGTATCGTGGATGGGACCGCTTCATCCCTGTCGATCACAGGAGGCGTTCCATGAAATCCGCACTGTTCGCCGCCACGCTGTGCGCGTTCGCGTTCGCGTTCGCCGCCATCGCGCAGACCCCGGCCGCCGTCGATACCGCCGTCGCGCAAAGCGCCCGCACCGGCGCGGATGCCGTCCACGCCGACAGGCAGGCCACGCAAACGGACGCGAAACCGCGTGCCGACCAGCGCTATTGCCTGCGCCACACCGGCTCGCGGATCCAGTCGCGGGCCAAGCAGGACTGCGCCGCCTACGGCCGCCGTTACGATCGCGACGACCTGCAGCGCACCGGCGAAGTCGACGTCGCCAGCGCGCTGCGCAAGCTCGATCCGTCGGTGCGCTGAGGCGCGCCGCCGCTTCGTCGGCCGCGGCGCCTCGCGCGCGGCCGCCCCGGTTCCGGTCCCTTCTGGATCGATCGAACGCCCGGCTCGTGCCGGGCGTATTTTTCGCCCGCGCTCCGCGTCAGCGTTCGAACGTGGCGGTCGCCGACGGATAGTCGACGCTGATCTTCAAGTCGGCGAAGGCGTTGCCGCCGATCGCGCCGTCGACGCGCTGGTCCATCCACTTCGACATGTAGTCGTGAAAGTTGCGGTCGCGGCGTTCGGCGAACCAGACCGGACCGACTCGATAGCCGCCGACTTCCAGTTCCGGCACTTCGATCAGCCGCCCGCTGTCGTTGCGGTCGGCGTGTTCGATCACCCGCCAGTCCGGATGCCGTTCGCGCCAGCGCTGCAGCACGCTGGCGGCGATGAAGCTGCCGGCGCGGTCGGCCGGGCCGCCGCCGAGTTCGCGCACGCCTTGCTCGGTCAGCATCAGGCTCGCGCCGGTGTCGAACAGCAGTTGCAGGGTTTCGCCGTCGATGCGCACCGCGATGCGCGGGAAGTGGGTGGTCGGGCGCCCGTCGTCGCCCTTCTGCAGACCCAGCGCGACCCGGTGTGCGGCCTCGACCTGCGGCAGGGCGCCGTCGGGCAACAGGCGCAAGCGGCCGCGCGGATAGTCGAACTCCCAACTGCGTCCGCCGAACCAGGCCGCGCCGAGCATGCCGTCGCCGATCCGCCGCTCCTGATCGGGCGGCGCGGCCAGCGCGGGCACGCCGCGTTGCGCGTTGCGCGGCGGCGGAATCCAGGCGCGCGGGTCGAACTGCGGCCAGGCCAGCAACTGCGGCGGCGCATCGGCGGCCTGCGCCTTGGGCGCAACGCCCATGGCGCGCGCGCCGGCGTGGGTGAACAGCAACCCGCCGCCGGTGTCGGAGAACAGCCGCAGCTTGCGCCCGTCGCGCAACTGCGGCTGGAGGAAGAACCGGCCGGCTTCCAGCGTCGCCGGCAAGGTCATCGGCAGCTTCGACGCGACCGGCTCGGCGGAAGCGGCCGGCGCTTGCGCGCGCAGCGGCGACCAGGCCGCGAGCCCCAGCAGGGCTGCGGCCAGGGGAAGACGGAACAGCGGCGAACACAGGTGCGTCATGGCGGACTCGCTGCGCAGTGAGGACGGCGTCCAGCTTCGCCGCAACCGCGCCGGCGGCTCAGTGCAGGAGGTCAGCCAACTTTCGGCAGTCCGCCCGCCGCCGATGGTTCAGTCCATGTACGCCGGGAATTTCGGCAGCGCGGCGAAATCCTCCGGCGCGTGCTGCACCACCACCTGGCCGGGGTGGGTCGCGAGCAGGCGCCTGATCCGTTCGAACGAGGCCAGGGTGTCGGCGCGGTTGTGGTTGAACGCCGGCACCCGCGATTGCTCGTAGTTGGCGCGGGTGTGCCAGAGATCGCCGGACAGCACCAGCGGGCCGAAGTTGGCCAGGCGCAGCATCAGCACCCGATGCCCCGGCGTGTGGCCGGGCGCGCGCAGGATGCGCACGCTGCCGTCGCCGAACAGATCGTCGTCGTCGTTGCCGTCGCGCAGCTTGGCCTGGCGCCAACCGGCGAACAGCTTCGGGTCGACGCCGATCGGCGTCGGCGTGGCCGAAGCCCATTCCAGTTCGCTGCGGTTGAGCACCCAGGTCGCCTTGGCGAACAGGCCGAGGTTGCCGCTGTGATCGGCGTGCAGGTGCGACAGGGCGACATAGTCGATGTCGGCCGGGCGCAGCTTGAGTTCGGCCAGTTGTTCGACCAGGGTGCGCCGGACCGTGAAGCGGATGCCCATGCCCGGCAGCGGCACGCCCTCGGGCTTGGCCGCGATCGCGTCGCCCAGTCCGGTGTCCCACAGCAGCCGGCCCTTGGGATGCTCGATCAGGAAACAGGGCGCGGCCATGGTGCCGGACTGGCCGGCGTACTCGTCGGCGTCGGAGAACATGCCCATGTCCTGCAGGTCGATGCGGCCGCAGTCCAGGGCGTAGACGCGCAGCGAGGACGGCTGCGCGGCGGGCGGCGCCGCCTGCACGGAGGCGGCGAACAGCGTCCAGCTCAGTGCGGCGGCGAGAAAACGGGAGGGGCGCATGGCGCGTGCTCGGAGATGGGGGACACGGATTATCGCCAAGCCGCGCGGCCGCGGCTGTGCCGGACAGCGGAATATCGTGCCGGACTGTCGGGCCGCAATGGCTGCCGCCGTCGTGTCGCTGGCGCGCGCGTGCTTCGATCGCGCGCTTCAGTCGGGGCGCTTCAATCGTCCAACAATCCGTGCAGCAACCGGTCCAGCGAGGCGTCGTAGAAGGCGCGGAATTCGGCTTCGCCGTAACTGAAGCGGCCGGCGCGGTACAACGCGATCAGGCCGTGGGTGTGTCCCCACAGCGTCATCGCCAAGTCCCAGGCGTCGCCCTCGCGCAGCCGGCCGGCGCGTTGCGCTTCGGCGACCAGGTCGGCGACCACGTTCAAGGTCGGCGACAGGCGGGCGCGGAAGTCTTCGGGGAAGCGCCGCGCGCGTTCGCGCCGCATCGAGAAGGCATGATCGAACAGATGCGGATGGACCAGGGCGTAATCGAGGTAGATGCGCTGGGTCGCGAGCAGGCGCGCGATCACGTCGCCGCCGGCGCTGCGCGCGTTCCAATGGCGGGCGATCTGCTCGAAGCTGTCGTCGCAGATGCGCTGCAGCAGCGCTTCGCGATTGCGGAAGTGGCGGTAAATGGCCATCGGGGTGATCCCGACCGCCTCGCCGATGCGGCGCATGGTCACCGCTTGCGCGCCGCCGCGCTCGAACAGGGTCCGGGCGGCGCGCAGGATCCGGTCGGCGGTGGCGGGAACGCTCATGTATACAGCGTATACATCGGCGGCGTCCGGGGGCAAATTCGCGGCCTTCGTGCGCCTGTACGGGCGCTTCCGGCGGCGTCGGCGCTGGCGGCGGCGAACAACGCGGCGCGATAATTCCGCCATCCCATACCGCCGGAACATCGCCATGTCCGCAGGCACCCGCCTCGATCCCGCCCGTGTCGTCCGCGCCCCGCGCGGCAGCGAAAAGAGCTGCAAGTCCTGGCTCAGCGAAGCCGCTTTCCGCATGCTGCAGAACAATCTCGACCCCGAGGTGGCGGAGAACCCGGCCGCGCTGGTGGTCTACGGCGGCATCGGCCGCGCCGCGCGCGATTGGGAAAGCTTCGACGCGATCCTCAAGTCGCTGCGCGAGCTGGAAGACGACGAGACCCTGCTGATCCAGTCCGGCAAGCCGGTCGGCGTGTTCCCGACCCATGCCGACGCGCCGCGCGTGCTGCTGGCCAACTCCAACCTGGTGCCGCACTGGGCCAACTGGGAGCACTTCAACGAGCTCGATAAGAAGGGCTTGATGATGTACGGCCAGATGACGGCCGGCTCGTGGATCTACATCGGCTCGCAGGGCATCGTCCAGGGCACCTTTGAAACCTTCGTCGAGATGGGGCGCCAGCATTACGGCGGCGATCTCAAGGGCAAGTGGATCCTGACCGCCGGCCTCGGCGGCATGGGCGGCGCGCAGCCGCTGGCCGCGTCGCTGGCCGGCGCCAGCTCGCTGACCATCGAATGCCGCCAGGCCAGCATCGATTTCCGCCTGCGCACCCGCTACGTCGACGAGCAGGCCCACGACCTCGACGACGCCCTGGCGCGGATCGCCAAGTACACCGCCGCCGGCGAAGCCAAGTCGATCGCCCTGCTCGGCAACGCCGCCGAGATCCTGCCCGAGCTGGTGCGCCGCGGCGTGCGTCCGGACTGCGTCACCGACCAGACCTCGGCGCACGATCCGGTGCATGGCTACCTGCCGATCGGCTGGACCGTGGAGCAATGGCTGGAAGCGCAGAGCAGCGACCCGGTCCGGGTCCGCGACGAAGCCAAGAAGTCGATGCGCGTGCACGTCGAAGCCATGCTGGCCTTCCACGCCCAGGGCATTCCGACCGTCGATTACGGCAACAATATCCGCCAGATGGCCAAGGACGAGGGCTGCGCCAACGCCTTCGATTTCCCTGGCTTCGTTCCGGCCTATGTGCGTCCGCTGTTCTGCCGCGGCATCGGCCCGTTCCGCTGGGTCGCGCTCAGCGGCGATCCGGAAGACATCTACAAGACCGACGCCAAGGTCAAGCAAATCATCGCCGACGACCCGCACCTGCATCGCTGGCTGGACATGGCGCGCGAGCGGATCAGCTTCCAGGGCCTGCCGGCGCGGATCTGCTGGGTCGGCCTGGGCCTGCGCCACAAGCTCGGCCTGGCGTTCAACGAAATGGTCCGCAACGGCGAGCTGAAGGCGCCGGTGGTGATCGGCCGCGACCACCTCGACAGCGGTTCGGTGGCCTCGCCGAACCGCGAGACCGAGGCGATGCGCGACGGCAGCGACGCGGTCAGCGACTGGCCGCTGCTCAACGCCATGCTCAACGTCGCCGGCGGCGCGACCTGGGTCTCGCTGCACCACGGCGGCGGCGTCGGCATGGGCTATTCGCAGCACTCCGGCGTGGTCATCGTCTGCGACGGCAGCGAAGCAGCCGACAAGCGCATCGCCCGGGTGCTGTGGAACGACCCCGGCACCGGCGTCATGCGCCACGCCGACGCCGGCTATGAGATCGCGCGCGATTGCGCCAGGGAGCAGGGGCTGAAGCTGCCGATGCTCTGAACGTCGTCGCCGGCCCATGCTTCGCCACGACGGCCCGCATGCGCGGGCCGTCGTAGTTTCGAAGCGCAAACCGCGGCGCTGCCCCTGTAGGAGCGGCGTAAGCCGCGACAGCCGCAGCGGTGTCGTTCCACGCGAGCGGCCGAAGCCCGGATGTCCGGGCTTCGGCAGCCGCGCTTGCGTACGTCGCTGCGATGGTCGCGGCTTACGCCGCTCCTACAGGGGGACGCCTCGGGCTCAGCCCGGAATCGTCGGCTCGACCAGGCGTTCGAGCAGGGTCAGCGATTCCTGCCAGCCGAGGTGGCACTGCTCGGCCGGGATCACATCCGGAATGCCTTCCTGCACCACCTGTACCTCGGTGCCGCAGGACACGGCGCGGAAGGTGATGGTGGTGATCATGGTGCCGGGCAGATTGGGGTCTTCGAAGCGGTCGTCGTGGACGATGCGTTCGCCCGGCACCAGTTCCAGGTAGGTGCCGCCAAACGCGTGGCTGTCGCCGCTGCCGAAATTGGTGAAGCTCATCCGGTAGCGGCCGCCGACCTTGGCCTCCAGCTCGTGCACGGTGCAGGTGAAGCCGTCCGGCGGCAGCCACTTGCACAGGGCGGCGGGGTCGAGGAAAGCGCGGTAGACGCGTTCCGGCGGGGCGGTGAAGACGCGCAGCAGGCGAACGGTGTTGCTCATGGGTGATCTCCGATAGAGAGGTGTGGCCCTCATTCATGGCGACGAACGGGCGGGGCCGGAATCGACATCCGCGGCGAACGCCGGTTCTGGCCGGCGCACGTTCGGGAGGGCGCGCGCCGCGGGACGCGGTTCAGGTTGTAACCCAGACCGCGGCCGGTCCGAAACGCGAAATCGCCCCCGATTCATCGGACGGTTGTCACTAGCCAAGCCGCGCCGCGTCCCTATCATCGGGCGGTGCCTCCCTGCATGGAGCCTGCCTGCGATGACTCAGGATCTCTCGGCCGTCGAGACGGCCGCCGCACCGCCTTCGCTGTGGCGCGAACTGCGCGACGCGGTGCGCGGCACCGACGCCGATTACACCAAGATCCCACTGCGCCGCGCCGTGTTCCTGCTCGCAGTGCCGATGGTGCTGGAGCTGGTGCTGGAGTCCACCTTCGCGGTGGTCGACATCTTCTTCGTCGCCAAGCTCGGCCCCTCGGCGGTGGCCACGGTCGGCCTGACCGAGAGTTATCTGTTCCTGCTGTACGCGGTGGCGATGGGCCTGGCGATGGCGGTGACCGCGGTGGTCGCGCGCCGGATCGGCGAGGGCAAGCGCGAGGAGGCCGGGGTCACCGCGGTGCAGGCGATCTTCATCGCCGTGCTGGTGTCGGTGCTGCCGGCGGTGGCCGGTATGGTCTATGCCCAGGACCTGCTGCGGCTGATGGGCGCCGATGCCTGGAGCATCGAGCACGGCTACCGCTATACCCAATGGATGCTCGGCGGCAACGCGGTGATCATGCTGCTGTTCGTGATCAACGCGATCTTCCGCGGCGCCGGCGACGCCGCCATCGCGATGCGGGTGCTATGGCTGTCCAACGGCCTCAACATCCTGCTGTGCCCGATCCTGATCTTCGGCCTGGGGCCGGCGCCGGAACTGGGCATCGAGGGCGCCGCCATCGCCACCAACATCGGCCGCGGCACCGGCGTGGCCTACCAGTTGTGGGTGCTGTTCCGCGGCGGCAAGCACATCCGGGTGACGATGGCGCAGCTGGCCTGGCACGGGGCGATGCTGTGGAACATCGTGCGCACCTCGCTCGGCGGGATCGGACAGATGATCGTGGCGATGACCGCGTGGATCTTCCTGATGCGCATCCTCGCCGCGATCGGCAGCGAAGCGGTGGCTGGAGCGACCATCGCCATCCGCCTGATGATGTTCACGATGATGCCGGCCTGGGGCATGTCCAACGCCGCCGCGACCCTGGTCGGGCAAAACCTCGGCGCCGGCCACGCCGAGCGCGCCGAGGCCTCGGTGTGGCGGATCGGCTGGTACAACATGGCCTACCTGATCGCGATTTCGGTGCTGTTCTTCGCTCTGCCGCAGCAACTGGTCGGGATCTTCAGCGCCGACCCCGAGGTGGTGAAGGTCGGCGCCGAGTGGCTGCGGATACTGTCGTACTCGCTGTTCATCTACGGCTGGTGGATGGTGACCGTGCAGGCTTTCAACGGCGCCGGCGACACCATGACCCCGACCAAGATCAACGTGGTGTTCTTCTGGCTGATCCAGATCCCGCTGTCCTATGTCCTGGCGATCTCGCTGGGCTGGGCCCACACCGGCGTGTTCTGGGGCGTGTTCGTGTCCGAAACCGCGGTCGGCGTGTTCACCCTGTGGCTGTTCACGCGCGGAAAGTGGAAGCAGGCGCAGGTGTAGCGGCCGTCGACGAGCGGCTTGCCCCACGGGCGGGCCGCTTACCCTGGCGGGTGCAGATAGTGGTATGCGGCGAACGCCGCGACCGCGAAGCCGATCCAGACCGCCAGACCGACCAGCGCGCACGGCGTGTCGCCGGGCTCTTTCTTGCCGTAGAACGGCTTCAGGACGACCCAGCCGGTGCCGTGCAGCAGCAGTTCGACCACGCCCTCGAGCAACAGGCGGCCGACCAGCCTCAAGGCGCCGCCGAGCAGTTCGCCCACTGCGTCCAATGCCATCGTGATGCTCCCCCGCGTCGCGCCGGCCACAGCTTAGCCGGCGCGACGGGGCCGGAAAGAATTTCAGCGGTCCGACCACACCGCCAGTTCGTAGCCGTTGGGGTCGACGAAGTGGAAGCGGCGACCGCCGGGGAACTCGTGCTCGGCGACGATCGGCGCGCCGGCGGCCTCGACCCGGCGCCGCGCGTCGGCGAGATCGTCGGCGTAGATCACCACCAGCGCGCCGCCCGGCCTGGGCGCGGCGTGGGCGTTGAAGCCGCCCTTCATGCGGCCGTCGTCGAACTCGCAGTAGTCCGGGCCGTAGTCGGTGAAGCTCCAGCCGAACGCGGCGCCGTAGAAGGCCTTGGCGGCGGCGATGTCGGCGACGGCGAATTCGAGGTAATCCAGGCGCAGGTTGCGGTCGGAGGCGGTCATGGCGGTCCTGTTAGGGGCGGTGGGTCAACCGGCCGTGCGCGGGGCGACGGCTTCGGCTAGAAAGGCGCTCAGCGCCTGGCGGAATTCGGGCGAATCGGCGGCGTCGACGTGATTGCGCGCGGGCACGATCAGCAGGCGCTTGCGCCCTTCGGGAAGCGGCGTGGCCCGATACAGGGCTTCGGCGAAGCGCGGCGGGGTGGCGACGTCGTTTTCGCCGGCGACGAACAGCACCGGTTCGTCCAGGGCTTCGACGACCTGCTGGTTGCCCTGGCCGGCCAGGGCGCCGGCCGGGGCGACCCGCCGCACCAGCATCCGCGCCCACAGCTTCTGCCGCGAACGCATGTGCGCGCCCCAGTCTTCGAAACTGGTCACCGAGCTTTCCAGGATCAGGCCGTCGAGCCGCCGGCTCGCCGCGACCCGCCCGGCCATGAAGCTGCCCAGCGAATGGCCGTGCACGATCAGCGGCAGGCCGGATAGCTCCGGGTCTTGCCGCAAGCGGTCGTAGACCGTGCCTGCATCGCTCAGCAACGCGTCCAGCGACGCCGTGCCGGTGCTGGCGCCGTAGCCGCGGTGATCGACCAGGACGAAGTTGACCGGCGCGTCGGCATAGGCCTTGGCGCTGGTCGCGGCCTGCCTGGCCACGGTGTAGCCGTTGCCGCCGAAGTACAGCACCGTGGCGACCGCGTCGCGGCGCAGGAAGCGCAGCGCGTACAGCTGCGCGCCGTCGGCGTCGATGCGGCTTTCCTCGATCCGGTAGGCCGGCAGTTGCGCGCGCAACGCGGCCAGGTCGGCGGCCGGCGCGGGTCGCGCGATCACGATGTTGTCTTCGCGCACGTGCCAGGTGCAGGCGGACAGGGCGGTAGCGAGCAGCAACGAACACAGAACGCGGGCTGGCTTCATGGATCCTCCTTGACGACGTTGTTGCGTGGCCGCGGTCTTGCCGTGCCCGCGAAAGGCGCCATGTATCGCCGTTCGCGCGCCGAAAGGGAAGCCGGAGCGGACGGCTGCCGCAACGCGGACACGAAAAAGGCCGCCGGTCGCCCGGCGGCCTGGCTTCGCGCAATGAACGCGTCGCGGTGGGCTGCGGTTTACTTGGACAGTTCCAGCGCCAGCGAGGACACCCAGCCCTTGTTGCCGAGCTCGTCCTCGACTTCCCACATCGCGCCCTGCTTGTTGCCGGTCGGGTACAGCATCATGCCCGGGTCGAGCGGACGCACGACCTTGCCGCTGCCCGACGAATTGGCGAACAGGCGCGCGGCCTTGACCACGGTCACCGCCTGCTGCGAGTTCGAGGCCGAGGCGTTGCCGGACAGGCCGCCGAGCTCGGTGACCAGGTTGGTGTAAGCCTGCAGGTAGGCCATGGTGATGACCTGGCCGATCTCGGTATTGGCGTAGCCGGACACGCCGGCGCCGCCCAGGCCGCTGCCGCCCCACAGGGCGCCGCCGGCGCCGAAGCCGATGTCGGTCTTCTTGGCGCTGCCTTCGGCCATCGCGACCTGCTCGGACGAACGCACGTCGGTCACGGTCAGGACCACGTCGGCGGTCTTCTTGCTGAAGTTGAGGTTGCCGGCGACCGCGCCGGCCTTGCCGCCGATCAGGCCGCCGAGCAAGCCGCCGATGGCGTTGCCGCCGGCGTTGCTGTTCTTGGCGATCAGGTCCGGCACCAGGATGTAGTCGGCGGCGCGGATCTGGCCCTTGCCGATGTTGGACTTGTTGCGCAGCTGGCCGCTGGAGGCCAGGTCGCGCTCGCGCATCGCCATGTCCATGCCGGCGCCGCGGTCGACCAGGGTGAAGCAGCGCGATTTCTGCACGAACACCTTGATCAGCTTGCTCGGGGCCGGCAACTGCTGGCCGCTCCACCAGTTGACGCCGTCCTCCGGCTCGATCACCGAGATCGCGCCGAGGTTCTTGGAGCAGGTGGGGATCTCGGTCATCTTCTGGGCGCGGATGTCCTGCGCGCTCTTGCGCTGGGCCCAGGTCGGCGCGGCGTTCAGCGCCAGGCCCACTCCGAGCACGCATGCCACCACTTGAATGCCCCTGCTTGCGGTTTTCATCGTCTAGTCCTTGAAACGGCCGCCTGCGGCGACCGTGCGTTCCTGAAAGAGCCGCGGTCTGCGCCGCGGTGCCTGCGCCACCCCATCGTCCCTCTCGCAGGCCATCGCTGCGTTGCAGCGGGAGGTCGGCCGGAGTCCCCAGAACGAAGGCCGCGGCGGCGGGCGCCGCGGTGGTGGTACGCCCGGCAATGATAACGGCATCACACTAGTTTTCAGGCCAGGCGGCCCCCGTCGACTTTGACAGGTGGCGGCCGGCGGCCGATTCGCCGCGCGCCCGGGCCCGCGGCAAGGCCGGTCGGCGCGGGACCTGGGCGGGGCGGGGTCGACCCCGGCCGGACAGTCCGGTGCGTCTCGCCGGTTGCGAACTGCGCGGGCGATACTGCCTGGCTTGCGGCCCGCGCGGCCGTCCGTTCATTGCCGGGCGCAGCCGCATCGCGGCCACGCCGGCCCGTTCCGGCGCCCGATCCATGCTGCATACCCTGGCCATCGCCAACTACCGCTCGCTGCGCGAACTCGTGCTGCCGATGGGGCGGCTGAACGTGGTCACCGGCGCCAACGGCAGCGGCAAGTCCAATCTCTACCGCGCCTTGCGTCTGCTGGCCGAAACCGCGCAGGGCGGGGTGGTGCCGGCGTTGGCCGCCGAGGGCGGCCTGGGCTCGACCCTGTGGGCCGGGCCGGAGACGATCTCGCCGCGCATGCGCCGCGGCGAGGTGCCGGTGCAGGGCACCTCGCGGCAGGCGCCGGTGGCGCTGCGGCTGGGCTTCGCCGGCGACGACTACGGGTATGCGATCGACCTGGGCCTGCCGGCGCCGAGCCGCTCGCGTTTCGCCCACGACCCGGAGATCAAGCGCGAGGCGATCTGGGCCGGGCCGTTCCTGCGCCCAGCCAACCTGCTGGTCGACCGCCGCGGCGGTCTGGCGCGGGTGCGCGAGGGTCGCGGCTGGCGGGTCGCGGCCGAAGGCCTGAATCCGTTCGACAGCCTGTTCGGCCAGCTCGCCGATCCGCAGGCCGCGCCGGAAGTGCTGAGCCTGCGCGAGACCATCCGCGGCTGGCGCTTCTATGACCATTTCCGCAGCGACGCGCAGGCGCCGTCGCGGCAGCCGCAACTGGGCACGCGCACGCCGGTGCTGAGCCACGACGGCCGCGATCTGGCCGCGGCCTGGCAGACCATCCTCGAGATCGGCGACGAGCGCGCGCTGGAGGCGGCGGTGAACGACGCGTTTCCCGGCGCCCGGGTCGCGGTCGCCGGGCGCGAGGCGCTGTTCGCCTTGGAGTTCCATCAGCACGGCTTGCTGCGGCCCTTGTCGACGGCCGAGCTGTCCGACGGCACCTTGCGCTATCTGCTGTGGATCGCCGCCCTGCATACGCCGCGGCCGCCGCCGCTGATGGTGCTCAACGAGCCGGAGACCAGCCTGCATCCGGACTTGCTGCCGGCGTTGGCGCGGTTGATCGCGCATGCCTCGCGGCGCACCCAGGTGTGGGTGGTCTCGCACGCGGCGCGGCTGATCGCGGCGCTGGAGGAAGAGGCCGATTGCAACAGCATCCGGCTGGAGAAGCAGTTCAGCCAGACCGGGGTCGTGGGGCAGGGGATGCTGGATGCGCCGGCGTGGTACTGGCCGGAGCGGTGAGGTCGCGATGGGGCAAGGGCAGCAACGACGGCAACAGCAACAGCAACAGCAAATCCCCCTGCCCGCCTTTTTCAAAGGTGGGAAGAGGGCTGGGGGCTTCGATAAGTCGTAGGCGCCGACACGGTTGCCGCTGGTTCTCGACGCGCTCTCCCGTTGCCTCCAAAGGCTCTTGCCGTTCCCCCTTTGAAAAGGGGGGGGCGGGGGATTTGCTCCCAAGCCCCTAGCCGCCAACTCCCGTCCCGCACACCGCATTGCGGTCGCTGCGATCCCACGCCACCAGGTCCGGAATCCGCTCCACCAGCAGGTCGATCGCCGCGCGCGTGCGCAGCGGCAGGTAGTGGGTGCGCGGCCACAGCGCGTGGATGCTGGTGCCGACCACGCGGTCGGCGTGCATCACCAACTGCAGTTCGCCGGCGCGGATATGCCGCGACAGCATCCAGCACGGCAGCATGGCCAGGCCGGCGCCGGCCACCGCGGCGTCGGCGATCGCCTGCAAATCGTCGAAGCGCAGGCGCGCGTTGACCGGCGGCTCGCGTATCTGGCCGTCGTCGTCGCGCAGTTGCCAGGCGACGTTCTGGCCGTTGCGGCCGTAGACGATCGCGTCGTGGCCGGCGAAACCGTCGATGTCGCGCGGCCGCCCGCGCTGCGCCAGGTAGGAGGGCGCGGCGCAGATGCCCAGGCCTTCTTCGGTCAGCCGGCGCGCGGCCAGGGTCGCGCTGTCGGGCAGGCGGCCGACCCGGATCGACAGGTCGTAGCCTTCCTCGACCAGGTCGACATAGCGATCGTTGAACGACAGGTCGATTTCCAGCCGCGGATGCCGGCGCGCCAGCTCCAGCATCACCGGCGCCACGCAATGGCGGCCGAACTGCACCGGTGCGCTGACCCGCAGCCGGCCACTGGGCTCGCGCCGGCCGCTGTCGAGCGCGGCCTCGGCGGCATCGAGTTCGGCCAACGCTTTCACGCAGCGCTCGTAATAGGCCTGGCCGTCGTCGGTCAGGCTCTGCCGGCGCGTGCTGCGGTGGAACAGGCGCACGCCGAGCTGCTGCTCCAGGCGCGCGATGCGCTTGCCGATCGCCGAGCGGGTCACGCCCAGGCGCTCGGCGGCGGTGGCGAAGCCGCCGGCTTCGGCGGACTGGACGAAGGCGACGATGCCGAGGAGTCGGTCGTTGACGGCCATATTGGTTCCTGTGGGGATACAAATATCGGAATGAAACTAACCACTGGTGCGATATCGGAAGCGATATCGTAACCGCGCTCGGTCGCTGCCGCATCGCCACGATGCCCGGCGCACCGCGTCCCCGTTCCCATCGAGACACACATGAAGGCTTATCGCATCCGCGCCGGCGCCGGCATCGGCGCTCTGGAATCGTTCGAACGCGCATCCGCTCCGCTCAGCGGCAATCAGGTCCGGGTCCGGGTCCGCGCCGTATCCTTGAACTACCGCGACCTGATGATCGCCGGCGGCAGTTACCCGGTGTCGACCCACGCGCCGCTGGTGCCGGGCTCCGACGCGGTCGGCGAGATCGTCGAACTCGGCCCCCAGGCCAGCCGCTGGAACGTCGGCGATCGCGTCGCGACCAGCTTCTTCCCGCATTGGCACGACGGCGCGCCGACTCCGCACGCGACCCGCGACGCCTTCGGCGGCGGCGCCGAAGGCGTGCTGGCCGAAGAGCTGGTGACCAGCGAGCTGTCGCTGTTCGCGGTGCCGGCGCACCTGAGCGACGCGCAGGCCGCGACCCTGAGCTGCGCCGGCGTGACCGCCTGGAACGCGCTGTTCGTCGAATCGCGGCTGACTCCCGGCGCCAGCGTGTTGCTGCTCGGCACCGGCGGCGTGTCGATCTGGGGCCTGCAGTTGGCCAAGGCCGCCGGCCTGCAGGCCTTCGTGACCTCCTCCAGCGACGACAAGCTGGCCCGTGCCCGGGCCTTTGGCGCCGACGGCACGATCAACTACCGCAACAATCCGGAATGGCAGCGCACGGTGCTGGAGCTGACCGGCGGCCGCGGCGTCGACGCGGTGCTGGAAGTCGGCGGCAAGGGCACCCTGCAGCGCTCGATCGATGCGGCGACGATGGGCGGCACCATCGCCGTGATCGGCGGCGTCAGCGGCTTCGCCGGCGAATTCGATCCGTTCTCGGTGATCGCCGGCGCCAAGCGCCTGGCCGGCATCTATGTCGGCAGCCGGGCGATGGGCGAGGACCTGGCGCGCTTCGTCGGCGTCAACCGGATCGCGCCCGCGGTCGACCGCGTATTCGGTTTCGACCAGGCCAATGAGGCCTATGCCTATCTGCGCGACGGAGCGCATTTCGGCAAGGTGGTGATCGGGGTTTGAGGCTGGGAGTCGGGAATAGGGAATAGCAAAGCGACTTTCGTTTTCCCGACGACCTACACAGCGGCGGTCATGCGAAGCACCGGGCTTGCCCGGGGTTTTGCTTCAGGCGTCGATAGCGGCGGTTGCGACTTTTCGCCGATGCCTTAGGCGGCGGCTTCGTGCGATCTTCGGCGAATCCTCCCGACGTTGCCGAATCCGATGACTTCCATCCCGCCCGAACACGACGCCCTGCGCATCCGCCGCGCCGGCGCAGACGATGCCGCCGCGCTGGCCCTGGCCGGCGCGGCCACCTTTCTGGAAACCTTCGCCGGCATCCTCGACGGCACCGACATCGTCGCCCATTGCCGCAACCAGCACGCGGTCGAACTCTACGACGGCTGGCTGGCCGATCCGCAGTGCGCGGCCTGGCTGGCCGAAACCGCACACGGCGCGGCGCCGGTCGGCTACGCGCTGATCGCGCCGCCGAAGCTGCCGCTGGCCGATCTGCGCGCCGACGATCTGGAGCTCAAGCGCATCTACCTGTTGTCGCGTTTCCACGGCGGCGGCGTCGGCCGCGAGCTGATGCGCCATGCGGTGGAGCAGGCGCGCGAACGCGGTGCCGGCCGGCTGCTGCTCGGCGTGTACGCCGGCAACGCGCGCGCGCTGGCTTTCTATGCCCGCAGCGGTTTCGGCCAGGTCGGCGAGCGCCGCTTCCAGGTCGGCGCCAACGTCTACCAGGATGCGATCCTGGCGCTGGAGCTGGGCGCATGAGCCTGAGCATCGTCGCATTGACGCCGCCTCTGGCCGCAGCGGCGTTCGCCTTCGATTCCAGCTTCGCGGTCGATTCGCGTCTGCGTCTGCGCAGCGAGGGCGATGCGATCGCGTACGACATCGAGCCGTTGCCGGCGTACCGCAAGCGCTACGGCGACGAGCCCGGCGACGACGACCTGGACGAGCATTTCGAAGGAGAGCAGGCCGCCGGTTTTGTCGCGCTGCACGACAACGCGGTGATCGGCCGCGTGTTGGTGTCTATCGCCTGGAACGGCCTGGCCCTGATCGACGACATCGCAGTCGATGCCGGCCAGCGCCGAAGCGGCGCCGGCGCGGCCTTGCTGCAGCGGGCGATCGACTGGGCGCGCGAGAGCGGCCTGCCGGGCGTGGTGCTGGAGACCCAGGACCGCAACGTCGCCGCCTGCCGCTTCTACGCCCGCCACGGCTTCGTGCTCGGCGGCTACGACCGCCTGCATTACGCGCACGACCCGGCATTGCGCGGCGAGGCCGCGCTGTTCTGGTATCTGGACCTCGGCGGGCTCGGCCTGGACGCCCCCGTCTAAGCGCGACCGCTTCAGCCGTCGCGTTGCGGCGGCACCGGCGCCAGCTGCGCATGGCGGCTGGCCAGGCCCAGGTCCAGCCGCACCAGGCGGCCGAGCCGGTCGCGGCGTTGCGCGCGCAGGTACCAGTGCTCGGCCCAGCGTTCCAGCCGCAACGGCGGGCGCACCGGCTCGCCCCACAGGCTCAGTTCGTAATGGCGCTCGTGCAGCCAGAAAAGCAGCCGGTCCAGCGCCTCGGGATCGCCGTCGTCGAGCAGCAGATCGGCGTCGGCCGGCGGCCGCTTCAGTCCGTCGCCGCCGTGCGCCAGCCAATGGGCGAAGCTGCCGTGCAGGCGATACTCGAAACCGGCCGCGCGCATCGCCTGCAATTCGTCGCGGGTGCTCTGCAGGCAGATCGTTTCCGGCTGTTTCTGGAACACCAGCGCGTACTCGTGGCTGCGGTCGCTGCGCGCATCGCCGGGCGCGCGCGGCTGCGGCTCGCGCCGGTAGCACAGCAGGCGCTCCTCGCGCGCCACGAACAGGCCGCCGAGTACCCGGCCGAGGTCCCAGGCCAGCGGCAGCATGCGCCCGTCGATGACCAGGTTTTCGGCCATGGCGATGCAATAGCCGCCCTGCGGCAGCGCCTCGCGCACGGCATGGAAGATGTCGCGCAGGCGTTCCAGGTAGGCGGCGTAGTCGCGCTCCAGGTAGAGCTGGCCGGCGTCGTCGCGGCCGGGCCAGCGGCAGCCGAAATAGGGCACGTTGGTCAGGCACAGCGAATACGCCTGCGGCGCGGACGTTCCGGGCAGGCTGCCGGTCGCGATCGGCGCTTCGACGCCGTGCCGCGCCAGCCGCTCGCGACCCAGCGCGGCGCGCTCGGGATCGATCTCCACGCCGCAGCCGCGCCGGCCTTCGAGCGCGGCGGCGAGCAGTGTGGTGGCGAAGCCGCAGAACGGATCGAACACGACCTCGCCGGGGCGGCTGAAGTGGCGCACGAACGGGCGCATCTGCGCGACCCAGCCGCAGTCGCGGCCGTCCAGGCCGTCGCGCGCGCGCAGGTCGTCGGGCAGGCGGTGTTCGGGCGGGTCCGGGTCCAGCAATAGCCAACTACGGCTGTCCATGCGGCGCCTCCCACAGGATGTCGCGATCCGGCTGCCAGCCGGCGCAAAGCCGGCCGTTGCCGTGGTAGACCAGCTTGTACACGTCGCCGCTGGCGTGGCGGCGGTGCATCGCGGCGTAGTCGGAGGATTCGAACACCGCCTCCAGGCCGCTGCGCGGATCGTGCAGGCGCAGGTTCCAGAAGTAATAGCCTTCGGTGATCCGGCGCGGCTGCAGCCGCGACCACCACGGCGCGTCCATGCATGCGGCCAGCACCTGTTCGATCGGCACGCGTTCGGCCTCGATGTAGCGGCGGGTGGCGTTGTCGCGATAGCCCGCGTCCAGGCGCGAGAACTCGCGGAAGATCACCGTGCCGGCGCCGCAGGCGCGGGCCCAGTCCAGATAGGCGGCGACGCCGTCGGCGTCGTCGATGCCGCCGCGCTGCAGGATGCAGACCTGGCGCAGCGGCAGCGCCGCGGCCAGGCGCCGCGCCACCGTCTCGAAGCGGACGCCGTCGGCGATCGCCTCGCCGTCGCGGAAGCGCATGATGCGCTGGTTGCGTGCCGCATCGTAGTGATGGCGGGAAAGCTCCAGCCACGACAGGCCGAACGCCTGCAACGCGGCGATCAGCTCCTCGCCGCGGCCGCGGGCGAAGCCGGCGCCGTTGCTGTACAGCACGCGTTCCTCGACCGCCACGCCGTCGCGTTCGGCCGCGCCGAGGGTGTCCAGCAGGCGTAGGAACCAGTCCTCGTCGTCGCTGGATTCCAGGCCCGACAGCGACCACGACAGCGGCAGCCCGCGCAGTTGCGCCAGCGCTGCGCCGAGCCCGTGGAAATAATCCGGCCCGGGCCGCAGCGTCTGCGCCATCGCGCCGGCGCCGGCCGGACGCAGGTTTTCCGAGCAGAACAGGCAACGCGCCGAACACGGCCGCGCCGCGGCGTAGGGGGTGAAGGTGACCGGTTGGGCGATGCGGTAGCGACGCGCGCCGATGCGCTGCTCGCGCCAGCGCGCGGCATCGTGTTCGCCCGGCGCGCGACGGACTAGTTGCGGCGTGGTCGCGCGCAGGCGTTGGAACAGGGAAGAGGCCGCGCTGAGCGGGAGCGTGCCCGGATCGGCGGTCGCTAGCCCTTCGAGTGGGGCCGGCATGGGAGGCATCCTGGAATCGGTGGTGGCGAGGAGCGGGTTGCCCTCACCCTAGCCCTCTGAGCTCTGCACTTCCTTCGGTCGCCGCAGGCGGGGTGAGGGGCCGCGCTTGCGAGCCACTGGCTCGCGCGCCCCCGCCCGAACGCTGTGCGTTCGGGCGGGGGCGCGAGTGGAGGCTCCGTCCGATCAAAGCCGGGTCGCATCCGCCAGCTCGCGCACCTGGGCGAAGCTCCAGTCGGCGAGCAAACGGCCGTCCTCCCACACCGTCGTCATCGCATCCTCGTAGCCCAGCGGCGGCGTCGCCTCGGCCACCGACGGCGCGTCGTGCGGCACCGGCACGGTCTTGAAGTGGCCGTACTCGCGGTGCCGTACCAGGGTCATGCGGCCGCGCTTGCTCGACTTGCCTTTGTCGGTGACTGGGTCCTTGTAGACGTCGATCCATTCGCCGTCGATCCGCGCCGCCGAGCACTTCAGCGCGAACTTCTGGGTGTCGCGGTCCAGCCTTTGCAACAGCGCGCCGCCCATGCCGAAGGCGAGGTTGTCGGTGGCGTAGCCGTAGCTGGTGATGCGTTCCAGGATCGCGCGGATGCTGGTCGGGTTGATGCCGTCGCCCTGGATCACCCGCACGTGGTTGAGCACCTTGTAGCCCTTGCCGTTGACGGTGTGGCCGAAGGCCTCGTCGAGCAGGGTCAGGCATTGGTGGACCACGTCGACCGGGTCGCCGGAGTCCGGCCGCACCACCAAGATCGCGCCGGAGGCGATCACCTGCTCGCGCAGGGTCTTGCCCCAGTGCTCGCGGATGGCGTGGAAGATGTCGTAGCTGTCGGAGACCACCGCGACGATCGCGCCGGGCTTGGCGAACTGGGTCAGCATGTTGCGGTAGGCGTCGACCTCGCGTTCGCGGCCCCAGCTGGTGATGGTGCTGTGCTCTGCGGCCGGGATCGAATAGCCGGCCATCGGCTCGTGGTAATAGCGCCGCGCCAGCAACAGGCCGGAGACGGTGTCGGTGCCGAGGAAATTGACCAGGTGCGCGGCTCCGCCGAGCGCGGCCGATTCGGTGCTGGATACGCCGCGCGCGCCGAAGTCGTGCAGCTTGAACGGCAGCTGCCCGGCCGGGTCGTCGCTGGTGCGTTCGAGGAACTGGCGGATGGTCTGCTTGGCGTGCCAGCTGATCGTCGCCACCGTCACCGGATACCACAGCCGCAGCAACAGGGTTTCCAGATAGGACGGCACCCAGTAGGCGGCGGGGTCGGTGGATTCGATCGTCACCAGGGCCTGGTGGGTCGGCACCACCGTGCCTTCGGGCACGGCGCGCACGCGGATCGGCAGCAGGCCGCCGTGGCGGTCGACGATGTCGCGCCAGCCGGCCTCGTTGAAGGGTTCGCCGTGCGCGGCGTACAACTCGCGCGCTTCGTCGATGTCGGCGTGGGTGACCGGTTTGCTGAGGTATTCCTTGAGGATCGCCTGCAGGCCGAAGAACACCGTGCGGTCGTGCACGCCGCCGCGCGATTCGACGTAGAAGAAGGTGGCGTCGGTGCCGGGCGGGTACTGCAGCCAGTGGCTGGCCTTGTAGCTGTCGGTGTTGAGCAGCAGGTTGTCGAGGCATTGCATGACGGAAGCTCCTTCGCGTCTGGGAGAAGCCGGCGGTCTGTCCACCGGCATGGGGCCGGGCGGTCCTTTGGATCAGCCGTGGCCGAGGAAGTATTCGAGGATGTGCAGGTGGTCTTCGTACAGCTGCGGGCTCATTTCCAGCGCTTCGCTGACCGGAATCCAGCGCGCCTTGTCGGCGTCGTCGCCGCCGCGCACCGGCGGCAGGTCGCCGGCGGCGAACTCGAAATGGTAGGCGTGGGTGATGGTGCGGCCGCGCGCGCTGCGTTCGGGGTGGTCGAACACGCGCTGGCCCTTGAGCGAGCCCTTCAGCACCGGCAGCGGCAGTTTGAGCCGGGTTTCCTCGCGCAACTCGCGCAGGCAGGCGTCGAGCAGGCCTTCGTGCTGGCCGACGAAACCGCCCGGCAACGCCCATAGGCCCTTGCCCGGCTCGGCGCGGCGGCGCACCAGCAGCACGTGGCCGGAATGCACCACCACCGCGTCGGTGGTGACGAAGGTCGGCGGGTAGGGCGCATCGGCCCAGGCGCCGCGGTATTGCTCGAGGAACTGGTACTCGGCGACCAATTGGCGAAACGCCGGGGAGTTCTTGCGGAACGCTTCGAGCATGTCGAACACCGGCGCCGGCACGTTGGCCCGGATTAGCATCAGCCCGCCGTGGCTGTCGAGTTGGTTGGCCTCGAACAGGTAGCGGCGCAGTTCGGTCGCCGACAGGGTGGCGGTGTGGGTCACGTCGACCAGCGGCCACTGCGGAAACTCGCGCAGGTAGTAGCTGGAGGCGTCCTTGTCCATGCCGATCAGGCCGATCCGCGCGTCGGCGTCGGCGCCGTCCTGGCGCACCGCCTCGGCGACCGTGCGCTGCACGGCGGCGATCCACTGGCTCTCGTTGTAGAGGTGGTCGCGCAGCGGGCGCACGATCAGGCGCTCGGCGGCGTCGGCGAAGGCGCTTTGGATCATCACCGCGCGCTCGGCGACGGTGAACGGGTTCTTGACGGTGCGGGGAGTGTCGGCGGAACCGACCAGGAAGACGACCTTCTTCGCCTTGCCCAGCGCGTGGCGGGCGACGGCGGCATGGCCGTTGTGGAAGGGCTCGAAGCGCCCGATGAAAACCAGGTAATCGTATTCGTGTGCCATGAGAATCCCTCACGGAGTTGATTCGCCGCCGGTCTGTCCGAGGGCGTGAGGAAAATGCTACGCCGATCGCGACCGCCGTCAAGTGCCGCGGCGCTGCGTACAATCGGTCGCTCACGGATAGGGGGAACGCAGGGATGGCGATGATCGTGCCGCAGTACTGGGCCGAAGCGCAGGTGCAGGAGCGGTTCGGCCGCGGCCACCCCAGCGGGCGGCGTTCGCTGACGGTGCGTCGCTTCGGTTGGTCCGACGCCAGCCTGGCCGAGGCCCAGGCGATGGCCGACGCGCGCGCCCGCGACGCCTTCGACCGCCTGCTGGCCGGGCAGAGCGGCCTGGCGCGCACCGAGCCGCGCGTGCCCTACGACGCCGAAGGCCTGCCGATCCGCGAGCAGATCGTCGAACGCGACGGCGACGCGGTGGTGACCCGCAACAGCTACGGCGCGCGCTGCCTCAACACGCCCGGGGTGCTGTTCGCCGACATCGATTACGACGCGCCGGTCTCGGCTTGGCGCCACGCCTACCTGTTCGCGTCCCTGGCGCTCGGCGTCGCGGTCGGCTGGTTCAGCTATCCCGGCTTCGGTTTGCTGGCGTTTCTCGCCGGCATGTACGGCTTTTCGCTGATCGCCCGCGCCCAGTCCCAGCGCCGCCACGCCGCCGACGGCGGCGCCGAGGCGCGGGCGATGCGGCGCGTGCGCGCCTTCGTCGCCGGCCATCCGGACTGGCATCTGCGCCTGTACCGCACCCCGGCCGGGCTGCGCCTGCTGGCGATGCATCGGCTATTCGATCCGAACGAGCCGGCGGTGGCCGAGTTCTTCGCCGCGGTCGGGGCCGACCCGCGGTTCGCACTGATGTGCCAGCGCCAGCACTGTTTCCGCGCCCGGCTCAGCCCCAAGCCGTGGCGGATCGGCATCCGCGAACGCCTGCGCCCGCGTCCCGGCGTATGGCCGATCGACCCGGCCTACCTGGCGGAGCGCGAACAGTGGGTGGCCGAGTACGAACGCAAGGCCGTCGGCTACGCCGCCTGCCGTTTCGTCGAAAGCCTGGGCAGCCGCGACTACGTCACCGCGGCGCAGCACGTGCAGCGCTTGCACGACCAGGCGTGCCGGGCGCAGAGCGCGTTGCCGTTGGCGTGATTGGCAGCAAGCCTCCGGATAAATTGAGGAGAGCGCGCATGCAGCGCATGTCGTCGCCGAAGCGACGCCTTGACCCCTATCGGATTGCTTTGTTCGCTGCGGTGATGCTGGCCGGGACGGTTGCGGCGCTGGCGTGGCCTAGGCGGCCCCTGCCGGAGCCAGGACCGATAGTGGTTTTTGACGAGGTAGCGGAACACCCGACATGGGTCGGCGTTAGCCCGAACTCCGCCCATCTGGCGAGAAAGCGCAGGATCTTGAGAGAGATAGATGCGCTCGGAGAGGAGCATCCCTGGGCAGGTCGCTATGTCGCCAGCTCCGGATACGAAGCCCAACGGCTGATGTTGGCTCCGATCAACGGAGCCCATGCCCAATTGTCCAGCGACGTCGTCGGATCGGAGCTGCGTTGCGATTACGCGGTAGGCGGGCGCGCCGATGGCGATCTGCAGTTGACCGCGTTGCGGCACCCCGACCCGTGTGCGGTACGGGTGTGGACGATGCTGCGTCCGGTTCGTTGGGGACAGCGTCGCTATCTCGTCGAGGCGGGGCTCTTGGCCGAGTTCGTCGAGCGGATGAGCCTGGGGCTGGAGCCGCGCGAGGAACTGTACGAGCACTCGGGCGTGAGAATGGAGGGGCTGGCCTTGCTGAGAGAAGGCGACGAAGAGAAGACCGTCGAAGGCTTGCCCGATCTACCCGCGAACGTGCTGGCTGCATTGCGTAGGCAGCCGGAGCCTGTCGCGGTGATCTCTGTCGCGCCGTCGGCAGGCCCGGGCGCCAACGGTTCTTCTTATCGCTGGCGCTTACGGGCTGGTTCCAGTGCCGATCTGCATGAAGGCGAGCGCTTGCGCTATGCGCTTCCCGGTTGTGGCGAGGGCACGATGACGGTGACCTCGACCGAGGCCATTGCGGCGACGGCCTACTCGTCGGCTCGGCCTTGTCTACTCGAACGCTCGGGCAGGGGCAAATTGCGTGTGCTGCGGGCCCATTACGACCCCGGGCAGGCGCAGAAAACGAACCCGGCCGGCTGAGCAGGAGGCAATCGGCGGACGGATCAGGCGCCGGCGGCCACCACGATCTGCACCCCCTGGCAATCGACCCGCTGGCCTGCGCGGATCTTGCAGGTCTTGCGCAGTTCGACCTGGCCGTCGACCCGGACCGCGCCGCTGGCGACCAGGGCCTTGCCGGCGCCGCCGCTGTCGCACAGCCCGACCAGCTTGAGCAACTGGTTCAGTTCGACGTGGTCGTGGCGGGCATCGAGTTCGAAACGGATCGGTTGCATGGGCGCTGGGCGGTACGTGGCAGGGCAGGGTCGCAGCGCTGCGACCTGGACGCAAGACGCTTGCACCCGCGGCGGCGTAGGCTGAGGGCCTGGACCGGTCGGCGGCGACGCAGGGCCGGCCGCCGGTGGCGGGCCGTCGCGACGGTTCGCCGTGGCTTTTCCCTGGCGTTCCGACGGAGGTGGGCGATGCTCAAGGCGCAATATTCCCATCGCGGCCCGGTGCCGCAGGACGTGATCGAGGCGGTGCCGTTCGAGGCGCCGCCGCTGCAGCCCGGCCAGATGCTGATCGAGGTGCTGGCGGCGCCGATCAATCCCTCCGACCTGCTGACCCTGACCGGCGAGTACGGCCTGCTGCCGCCGTTGCCGGCGGTGGGCGGCAACGAAGGCGTGGGCCGGATCGCTGCGCTCGGTCCGGGGGTGGACGGCCTGCGCGCCGGCCAGCGGGTGTTGCTGCCGATCGGCGGCGGCAGCTGGACCACGCACCGGGTGGCGCCGGCGCAGGGGCTGGTCGTGCTGCCCGGCGAGGGCGACCCCAAGCAACTGGCGATGATTACCATCAATCCGCCGACCGCCTCGCTGCTGCTGAGCGAGTTCGTCGCGCTGCACCCGGGCGACTGGGTGATCCAGAACGCGGCCAATTCGGCGGTCGGCGGCTATCTGATCCAGATCGCGCGCCAGCGCGGCCTGCGCACGATCAACGTGGTCCGGCGCGAGTCGGCGGTCGCGGCGGTGCGCGCGCTGGGCGCCGACGTGGTGCTGGTCGACGGCGACGATCTGGCCCGGCGCGCGCGCGAGGCCGCGCAGGATGCGCCGATCCGGCTCGGCATCGACGCGGTCGGCGGCGTCGCCACCCAGCGCCTCGCCGAGGCCCTGGGCGAGGGCGGGGTGGTGGTGAACTACGGCGCGATGAGCCGCGAACCCTGCCAGATCTCGCCGGCGGCGTTCGTATTCCGCGACGTCAGCCTGCGCGGCTTCTGGCTGTCGCGCTGGTTCCAGCATGCCAGCGCGCAGCGGCGCGCGCAGGTGTTCGGCGAAATCGCCCACGCGGTCGCCGCCGGCACCCTCAGCGCGCGGATCCAGGCTACGTTCGGCCTGGACCGGATCAAGGACGCGGTGGCCGCGGCCGCGGCCGGCGAGCGCGACGGCAAGATCCTGCTGTTGCCGAACGGGCCGGTCTGAGCGGCCGGCCGACCGGCGCCATGGGAGAACCGAGGCATGAGCGTGGAACTGCAGATGCTGGCCTGGTCGATCGCTCTGGGCATCGTCCACCTGCTGGTCAACGCGGGCTTCATGACCGCGCAGCGCGGCATGCGCTGGAACGCCAGCGCGCGCGACGGCACGCCCGAGCCGCTGACCGGGGTGGCCGCGCGGATGGAGCGGGCCTGGCGCAACTTCCTCGAGACCTTCGCCCTGTTCGCCGCGGCGGTGCTGGCGGTGCAGGCCGCCGGCCGCGGCAGCGACGAGACCGCGCTCGGCGCGCAGTTGTATTTCTGGGCCCGGCTGGTCTACGTGCCGGTGTACGCGGCCGGCATTCCCTACCTGCGTTCGGCGGTATGGGCGGTGGCCCTATGGGGCCTGTTGAAACTGCTGTGGGCGCTGTTCTGAGCGCTCAGGCGGTCGCCGCGGCGGCGCACAGGGCGCGCTTGGCCGGCGCGCTCAGCTGCTTGATCGCGTACTCGGCGCGCAGCGCCGCCGAGCGGTCGGGGTGCGGGAAGCGCGCCAGCAGCCGCGCCGGCGGGTGCGAGCGGGTGTAGCGCGCGCCCTTGCCGGCGGCGTGTTCGGCGTAGCGCCGTTCCACGTCGACCGCAATGCCGGTGTAGAGGCTGCCGTCGCGGCATTCGATGACGTAGACGTACCAGGCGGACATGCGCCATAGCCTAGCCGCTGCCGGCCGGCCGGCAAGCCGGAGGCGATCCGGCCGGCAGGGGCGGCTTGGCCGGGCCGGGCGCCGCGACGCTTGCGCCGCGCGGCTTGTCGCGCGTCGTATTGCGAAACATGGCGCGCGATCACAAACATACGCGACCGCACGTCATTGCCAGGTCGCAATGGGCTCACCACAATGCGGCGTCCTCTTCGAAGAGCCGCCGCTTGAACGCCGACGCCGAATCGCCTGTAACCGCCCGCAACCTGCGTCAGCTCTGCGCGCACTTCGCCCAGCCCCACCTCGGCCGGGCCGTTTGGCAGTTGATCAACACCCTGGTCCCGTTCGCCGTCCTGTGGGCGCTGATGGCCTGGAGCCTGATCGGCGACTGGGGTTACGGCTGGACCCTGCTGATGGCGGTACCGGCCGCCGGCCTGTACGTGCGCACCTTCATCATCCAGCACGACTGCGGCCACGGCTCGTTCTTCGCCAGCAGCCGCGCCAACGACCTGGTCGGCCGCTGCCTCGGCGTGGTGACTCTGTTCCCCTACGGCTACTGGAAGAAGACCCACGCGATCCATCACGGCACCTCGGGCAATCTGGACCGGCGCGAGATGGGCGACATCGTCACCCTGACCGTCTCCGAGTACCGCGCCCTGTCCTGGTTCGGCCGCCTGCGCTACCGCCTGTACCGCAGCACCCCGGTGCTGCTCGGCGTCGGCCCGGTCTACCAGTTCGTGATCAAGCACCGTTTCCCGTTCGACCTGCCGTTCACCTGGAAGCGCGAGTGGGCCAGCGTGCTGTTCAACAACCTCGCCCTGGCCGTGGCCCTGGTCGGGTTCGGCTACGCGCTGGGCTGGAAGACGGTGTTGCTGACCCACCTGCCGATCGTGCTGATCGCCGGCGCGGCCGGGGTGTGGCTGTTCTACGTCCAGCACACCTTCGAGGACGCCTACTGGACCCGCAAGGACGAGTGGAACTCGCACGCCGCGGCGATCGCAGGCAGCTCCTACTACGACCTGCCGCGGATCGTGCACTGGTTCACCGGCAACATCGGCTACCACCACATCCATCACCTGGCCAGCCGCATCCCCAACTACCGCCTGCGCGAGGCCTTCGAGTCCAGTCCGCTGCTGCAGGCGGCGCCGCGCCTGACCCTGTGGTCGAGCCTGAAATGCGCGCGGCTGAAGCTGTGGGACGAAGAGCTGCAGCGCATGGTCGGCTACCCCAAGCGCGTGCGCGCCTGAGCCGCGCGCCCCGCGCCCCGGCCGGCCCAGCGGGCCGCCGCGGCCGGCGAAACGCCGAAGCAATTAACTCATTCGCTAATTAAGCACCGCTATAATCGGCCGGTACGCGAACGGCGTGCGACCGGCGACGGCGGTGCCCCATGACGCAGGACAAGATCTTCGAAGCCCTGGCCTCGTCGCCGCGCCGGCAGATCCTGGCCTTCCTGTCCGAGCGCGAACTGACCGCCGGCGACATCGCCGCGCGCTTCGAGATGAGCGCCCCGGCGGTCTCGCGCCATCTGTCGGTGCTGGTCAACGCCGGCCTGATCGACAGCGAACGCCGCGGCCAGTTCGTGGTCTACCGGCTGGTGCCGGACAACCTGGTCAACACCCTGACCCAGTTCGCGTTCGAAATCTGCCCGATCGGCGGACCGCTCAAGCGCGAGAGCCGGCGGGCGAAGAAGGCGGCCGGCTAGGGCGCGGACGCCCGACGCAACCCAGATCGCGCGGCGACTTGCGTAGTGCTGGTGCTCTGGCTTTTTGGGGCATGAGCGACAGCAACAGCAAATCCCCCCTGGCCCCCCTTTTTCAAAGGGGGGAACCGCGGCATTAGAGAGGCAACCGCGGCGCCGTGTGAGAGATCGGCCGTGCGAACCCCGGCCCCCTTTGAAAAAGGGGGCGAGCGCCCAGCGCGACTCGATTGCCCGGCGACGTTCGCAGCGCGGGGGATTTGCTCTGGCTTTTGGGTATGAGCAACAGCAACAGCAAATCCCCCTGGCCCCCCTTTTTCAAAGGGGGGGAACCGCGGTTTCAAAAGGGGACGCTGTGATGTTGGTCGAGGGGACGGATCGTACGAACCCAGGCCCCCTTTGAAACAGGAAGCGCGCGATCGCTTACTCCCGCGCTGCAAGCCCCGTCGGCGCTGCAGCGGCGGCTTCGGCGCGATGGCGGTAGAAATCGAGGATCACCTCGCTGAAATCGCCGATCAGCCAGTCGGCGACCGGGACCGCATACCAGTTGAAGCCGGTGCTGACCCGGTACTCCATCCGGATCGCCAGTTCGGTCGCCGGCCCGCGCGGGGTCAGGGTGTAGGTGGTGTCGCCCAGGTCGAAGTAGTGGCCGCCGATGCGGACGTGGTCGTCGAGCGCGCGCGGCGGGACCGAATCGGCGTCGAACAGGTACTGCCAGCGCACCCGCCGCTGCGGTTGCCAGTCGGACGACATCTGCCGGAAGGCGATGCCGCGACCCATGCGCACCTCGCGCACCAGCCCGGTCGGGGTTTGGTGGGTCAGGCCGAACAGCGGCACCGGCACGCCGATGCGGTACATCCAGGCGCGGTCGACTTCGCCGGCGCGGATCCGGTCGGCGTCGAGCAGGTGGGTCCAGACCTCGGCCGGCGCGGCCTGCACCAGTACCGTGCGTTCGACCGCGCGGTAGCGCACCGGCGCGTCCTGGCCGACGCCGGCCAGGCCGAGCAGCAGCGGCAACACGGCGATGCCGTACACGGTCGGGGTCTTCGACCAGCCGGCGCGGCGGCAGATCAGGCCCATCACCACGCCGCCGAGCGAGCCCAGCAGCAGGAAGATCGGCAAGGCCAGCAGCACGCAGATGATGCCTTCCCATAGCGCGGCCATGCTGCCGATCAGCACCAGCAGCACCGTCGCCATCGGCGCCAGCACGTGATAGCGGACGCTGCGCGCGCGCAACCGCTCGGCGACGAACACGGTCACCGCGCCGACCGCCGCCGGCGCGAGCAGGAAGAAGATCGGCAGCATCGGCGCGAAGCGTTCGCCGGGCTCGCCGTCGAAGATCCAGCGCAGGGCCAGGCCGACGGCGGCGCCGATCAGCACCGGCACGGTTTCGGCGAGCAGCGAGGGCGGCGGCGCGACCGGCGGGGCCGGGGCGGGCGGCGGCGGCAGGGGCGGGAAGTCGGTCATCGGGGCAAGGCCGGGGACAGCGGGCAGCGGCAGGAGCGCGTCGCGGCGGCGCGCGGCGGCAGGGGAGGGAGGTCGGTCAGCGCAGGCGGCGAAGGCGGATCGTCGAGGCGCCGCAGTTCCGGCCGCGGCGGCAGATCGGCCGGCAGGCGCAGGCCGTGCACCAGGCCGATGCGTTCGCAACCGCGCAGCAGCCACCAGCCCGGGTCCCATTCGCCCGGATACAGCCCCAGCCGCGCTGAGCCGGGGAAGGCGTGATGGTTGTTGTGCCAGCACTCGCCCATGGTCAGCAGCGACACGAAGCGCACGTTGCGGCCCTGCACCGCGGCGCCGCGCACTTCGTGGCGCATGCCACCGTGGTTGTGGGCGAAGTAGCCGATCAGCCAATGGCCGAACACCCCGGCGACCACGCGCGCGCACACGCCCCAGAACACCCAGCCCCAACCGCCGACCGCGAGGAAGGCCAGCGCCCAGGGCAGGTGCTGCAGCATCCAGGTGCGCTGCAGGAACCGATAGAAACGGTCGCCGGCGATGCGCGGCTCCAGTTCGATCCGCGGCGGGCGGTCCAGGCGCAGTTCGCAGTGCAACTGCCACCAAGCGTCCTGCAGCGGCGCGCGGCGATGGGCCAGGTAGTCGTGGCAGTCGGGCAGGCGCTGGGCGTAGTCGCGCAGGTCGTGGGTGCGGACCAGGCCGATCGGCCCGGCCAGGCCGACCTGCACGCCGCAGTACACCAGCAGGTATTCGAACCACTTCGGGCAGGCGAAGCTGTCGTGGATCAGCTTGCGGTGCATGCCCAGCGAATGGCCGAGCAGCAGCACCGTCGCGGTGGCGAGGACGAACAGGGCGAACGCGCCCCAGCTGAAGGTCAGCGCGCCGCCGAGCGTCGCGCCCAGCGCCATGAGCGAGAACCACAGCGAGCGGATCGGCTCCCAGACCACGCGGCCTTGGCTGACGCTGGCGATGCTGGCGCGGGCATCGGCCTGCGGGCGGACCCGGTGCGCGTGCAGACTGACCGGCAATGCGTGCATGACCTCTCCCTGTCCTGGACGGCGGCGCGGGCGGCGCCCGGCGATCAATGGATCAGCAATTAACTAATTTGCTAAATATTTCGACGCCAGCGGACCCTGCCGTCAAGCACGTGCCGACGAACGGTCGCGGCGGCTAAGCTCGATCGATGTCCGCTACCCGTTTCGCCCATGGCGTGTTCCTGGGCCGCTGCGACCTGCGGCGCGAGGCCGAAGGTTTCAGCTTCGCCGAGCTGTCGCCGACCGTGCCCGAGGCGCAGGTCCAGACCCATCTCCACGACGACGCGCATTACGTGCTGTTGCTCGACGGCATCTACCTCAGCAGCGCGGACGGCGCACCGGCGCTGTGCCGCGGTCCGGCACTGATCTACAACCCGCCCGGCACCACCCATCGCGATTGTTTCCGCAGCGAGCACGGACGCTTTTTCACCCTGACCGTATCGGCGCAACGCGAGCGCGAACTCGGCACGGCGCTGAACCTGCCGGCGCAGGCGCTGTGGCAGGACGACGCGGCCGCGCTGTTGCCGGCGCTGCGTCTGCTCGCCGCCTGCCGCGCCTGGGACGAAACCGCGGGCTTGAGCGGCGAGGCGCTGAGCTGGGAACTGCTGGCCCACACCGGGCGACTGGCGCTGGAGCGCAGCCTGCGCCCGCCGGGCTGGCTGCGGCGGGTGCGCGAACAACTGCGCGACGAGTGCGCGCGGCCGCTGCGCATCGCCGACCTGGCTCGCACCGCCGGCGTGCATCCGGTGCACCTGGCGCGCGAATTCCGCCGCCACTACCGCTGCGCGCCCGGCGACTACCTGCGCCGGCTGCGTCTGGAGCGCGCGTTGGCCGCGCTGGCCGACCCGCGCCTGCCGCTGGCCGAGGTCGCCGCGCAGGCCGGTTACGCGGATGCCGCGCACCTGGGCCATGCCTTCCGCCGCGGTTACGGCCTCACCCCCGGCGACTACCGGCGCCTGCGCGCGGCCTTGCTGCCGCGTGCGCAGGTTGCGCGCAGACAATCGCGCGCCGCCGCGACGGGTTAGTCTGCCGGCCGGACAACAGGGAGCGGAATCGATGGTCGCGAGGGTGCGTGGATGGATGCTGGCGGTCGGGCTGGCGTGGGCGGCGACAGGGCAGGCCGCAACGGTCGCGCCGGAGTGGCGCGAGTTGGATGCGGCGCTGCAGCGCGGCGACTACCAGCAGATCACCAGCGTGCTGATCGCCCGCGACGGGCGCCTGGTCTACGAAGGCTATTTCCACGGCAGCGACGCGCAGACCCGGCACAACACCCGCTCGGCGACCAAGACCGTGACCGGCATGCTGGCCGGCCTGGCGATCGCCGACGGCCGCATCGCCTCGGTGCAGGCGCCGGTGCTGCCCTGGCTCGGCGCCGGACGGACGATCCAGAACCCGGATCCGCGCAAGCAGGCGATCAGCGTCGAGGACCTGCTGACCATGAGTTCGGCGCTGGAGTGCGACGACTGGAATACCTGGTCGCGCGGCAACGAAGAGCGCATGTACCTGATCGAGGATTGGGTCGGCTTCTACCTCGACCTGCCGATCCAGGGCTATCCGGCCTGGATGCCGAAGCCGGCCGATTCGCCGCACGGGCGCAGCTTTCGTTACTGCACCGCCGGCGTCACCGCGCTCGGCGCGGCGGTCCAGGCCGCGGTCGGCCGGCCGCTGCAGGACTACGCGCGCGAGCGCTTGTTCGCGCCGCTGGGCATCGAGGCGCCGCAATGGCAGTTCTCGCCGCTGGGCCTGGCCCAGGGCGGCGGCGGCCTGGGCCTGCGCAGCCGCGACCTGCTCGCCCTGGCCCAGCTCTACCTCGACGGCGGCCGCCACCAGGGCCGCGCCTTGGTCCCGGCCGAATGGGTGCGCGCTTCGATCGCGCCGCACGCGCGCATCGACGAGGACACCGAATACGGCTATCTGTGGTGGTTGCACCGTCTGGCCTACGCCGGCGGCACGATGCGCTCGTATGCGATGAACGGCACCGGCGGCAACAGCGTGCAGGTGCTGCCCGAGCAACGCGCGGTGGTGGTGATCACCACCACCAACTACCAAGTGCCGAAGGCGCCGAAACTGACCCAGCGGCTGCTCTCGGAACAGGTGCTGCCGCGGTTGAAATGAGCGCCGCGGCTCAGCCGTAGTCGATCGCCAGCACTTCCACCGCCAGGTCGCCGGCCGGACGTTTCCACAGCGCGCTGTCGCCGACCCGCGCGCCGTGCAACGCGCGCGCCAGCGGCGAGACCCAGCTGATCAGGCCGCGCTCGGGATCGGCCTCGTCTTCGCCGACGATGCGGTAGACGTGCTCTTCGCCGGCGCCGTCGATCAGCTCGATCCGGGCGCCGAACGCGACCCGGTCCGCCGGCTGGCGTTCCGGGGCGATGGTGATCGCGCTGAGCACGCGCGCCTGCAGCCAGCGCAGCTCGCGCTCGAGGTGGGCGCGCTCGAGCGCGGCGCCGGCCGCGTCGGCGTCGATCGCGCCGAGCCGGCGGCTGACCTCGTCCAGGCGCGCGCGCAACAGGCTCATGCCGCGCGGGGTGACGTAGTTCGGGTGCTCGCTGATCGGCAGCTCGGGCAGGTCGAGGGACGACGGCTCGCCGTCGCCCTCCTTGACGAAGGCTCGGCTCATGCGGGGAGAGTCGTATCGAACATGCGCCGACGATAGGGACATCGATGTTGTGACCGAGTGAGCAGTTTTACTCTCAGTGTGATGCAGTGTCTATCCGCTCCTGCGCTCAGCTGACGAAGTCGTACAGGCGGTAGATCCAATCCACGACAGCTGGTAGACCAGGCTGGCGGCGACGAAGGCGCGCTGGCAGGCCCTCCGAGCGGGTGCGCATCGCGACCAGGCACAGGACCACGTAAGCCAGGTTGCGCAGCGGGTAGTCCAGGCCGAAGGCTTCGAGAGCCCCGGCCCTTGATCGGGGTGTCGCCGTAGTCGATCACGTAGGAGGCGGCCATGATTCCGAAGAACCATCGCCGCCGCGACAGGACCTAGTCGCGCCAGCCTTCGTAGTCGCCGATGTGGTCGGGAAACAGCAGGGCGCATAGCAGGAACAGCACTACGACGTACAGGAACGGGAAGGCGAACGATACGAAGCTCCACTGGCCGACATGGACCAGGCGGAACTCCCATCACCACAAATGCGCCAGCAGGGTGAACATCGACAGCGCCCAGGCGATGTGCACGCCGTAGACGCGCTCGCGCCTGGGGCGCTGGACGAACCGCGCCAGGCCCTTGAGCAAAGTGGCGATGGCCAGGCCGAGGACGATGCCGGGCGGGACGCGGATGTGCAGGAACTGCTCCATGGCGGTCTCCGGGGCGGGGGCTGGATCGGGATAGGCTTTGCGGCGTGGGGCAAAAAGCAAGAGCGAGAGCGAGAGCAAATCCCCCCTGGCCCCCCTTTTTCAAAGGGGGGAACGGCGAAGGCTGGGGCGGAGAGATTCGGCAGCGGTTACGGTCCTGCGGTGCGATTCGATCAGGGCGGTCGGGAGCGGCGGCGCAGGGCGCGCGCGATCCTTGGCCCCTTTGAAACTGGCCCCCTTTGAAAAAGGGGGCTGGCGCCCGTCGCGAGTACGAAGCCCGACGTGTGCGGCGGCGCGGGGGATTTGCCTTTGCCTTCGGGCAAAAGCAAAGCCAATCCCCCATGCCCCTTCCAAAGGGAGGGACAGCAACGGCAAGGGGCGACAGAGGCCGGGAGGCGACCCGGCGCAGGCGCGTCGAACGGGGCGCCCAACCGGCGCCCCGGGCGCAAGCTCGGCGCGAAGCTGCGATCATGGCGCATGACCGATCTTTCCCCGACCGCCGGCGCCGACGCGACCGGCGCCGCTCCGGCGGCTTTCGACGCCCTCCCGCTGACCCCGGCCCTGCTGCAGGGCGTAGCCGCGGCCGGCTATGCGGCGATGACCCCGATCCAGGCCCGCGCCCTGCCGGCCGTGCTCGACGGCCGCGACCTGATCGCCCAGGCCCCGACCGGCAGCGGCAAGACCGCCGCGTTCGGCCTGGGCCTGCTGCAGCGCCTGGACCCGGCGGCGATCCGCACCCAAGCCCTGGTGCTGTGCCCGACCCGCGAACTGGCCGACCAGGTCGGCCAGCAGCTGCGCAAGCTCGCCTTCGCCATTCCCAATCTGAAAATCTCGGTGCTGTGCGGCGGCATGCCGCTGGGCCCGCAACTGGCCTCGCTGGAGCACGCCCCGCACGTCGTGGTCGGCACCCCGGGCCGTCTGCAGGAACTGCTGAGCAAGCGCGCGCTGCAGCTCGACGGCCTGCGTACCCTGGTGTTCGACGAGGCCGACCGGATGCTCGACATGGGCTTCGAAGAGCCGATCCGGGCGATCGTCGCCAAGACCCCGAAGTCGCGCCAGAGCCTGCTGTTCTCGGCGACCTTCCCCGAAGCGATCCGCGAACTGGCCCGCGCCGCCCTGCGCGATCCGGTCGAGGTCACGGTCGAAGGCGCCAGCGCGGCGCCGGCGATCGAGCAGTACTTCTACGAAATCGAACCGGCCAAGAAGACCCCTTTGCTCGGCGCGCTGCTGCTGGAGTACCGGCCCGAGTCCTGCGTGGTGTTCTGCAACATGCGCCGCGACACCGAGGAGGTGGTCGGTTCGCTGAGCCACTACGGCTTCACCGCCCTGGCCCTGCATGGCGACATGGAGCAGCGCGATCGCGACGAGGTGCTGGTGCGCTTCGCCAACCGCAGCTGCAACGTGCTGGTCGCCAGCGACGTCGCCGCGCGCGGGCTCGACGTCGAGGACGTCGGCGCGGTGATCAATTACGAACTGCCGACCGACCCGGACGTGTACGTGCACCGGATCGGCCGCACCGGCCGCGCCGGCCGCGGCGGGGTCGCGCTGAGCCTGTGCGCGCCGCGCGAAGTCGCCCGCGCCGAGCAGATCGGCCAGCGTCAGGGGCAGCCGCCGGCCTGGCGCCGCGCCCAGCCGCTGGGCGGCAAGGCGCACAACGCGCCGGCGGCGCCGATGGCGACCCTGCGCATCGACGCCGGCAAGACCGACAAGCTGCGCCCCGGCGACATCCTCGGCGCGCTGACCGGCGAGGCCGGGCTCAAGGCCGAAGCGATCGGCAAGATCAACGTCTACCCGACCCGGTCCTACGTCGCGGTCGCGCGCGGCCAGGCCGCGGCGGCGCTGGCGCGCCTGCGCGAAGGCAAGATCAAGGGCCGCAAGTTCCGCGTCGCGCGGATCTGAGCGCGATGCGTCCGGTGTCCCGATGGCGGGCGCCGCGTCGCGGCGTCCGCGCGGCCGGACCTACTTGCCGTTGAGGCTGTAGCGCCCCGGCCCGGCCAGGGCGATCGCCACGGCGGCGGCGAGGAACATCGCCTGCAGTTCGATCGCCCAGCCGCCTTGTTCGTTGAGCTGGGCGAGTTGGCCCAGATGGACCAGGCCGATCGCCACCAGCATGTTGGCGGCGACCAGCGCCGCGCCGAGGCGCGCATGCCAGCCCAGGATCAGCAGCAGCGGCGCCAGCACTTCGCCGACCAGCACGCCGTAGCCGAAAAAACCCGGCAAGCCGCGCGCCTGCAGCATGCCGACGATGCCGTCGAGGCCGCCGCGCAGCTTGGCGATGCCGTGCAACAGGATCAGCGCGCCCAGGCTCAGGCGCAGCAGCAACAGGGCGAGATCGCGCGACTTCTCGGCGTTCATGGCGGCTCCGGGCGCACGGGGAGGGCGCCTGCAGCTTACGCCTGAGGCGTGGGCACGATGCGAAACGGCGGGGGAGCCGCGACAGGGAGCCGAAGCCAGTGGATGCCCGCCTTCGCGGGCATGACGGCTTGATGCTGCGCAGGAACGCGTCGCCGCCCAGCGCAAAGGTCGGCGGGCGCACCGAGCGCCGCGACCCGTCTATCGTCGTTCCCGCGAAGGCGGGAACCCAGGGCGTCATCGCGACGCGGACTGAAGTCCATGGATGCCCGTCTGCGCGGGGCATGACGGTTGCGGGGTGCGCGGTGCGAAAGCCGGGGGCGCAGGGTGTTAAGCGCGCTTAACTCCTCCGTCCCTTGCACGCTCTTTGCGCGCCGAAGTTTCCCGAACGGCAGTCGAACCGCAGGCGCACGATGGGTTCAGTCGCGGTTGCGCATCGGCGATCATCGGCGCCGACTTGGATCATCACGGATCGCCGGCATTCCGGCAGGGACAGGACGCGCCTCATGCACCCGCTCACCCCGCACACGACTCCGGCATCGCCTCGCGCGCAGGATTCGCGCCGTTGGCGCTGGGGTGCGGCCGGAGCATTGGCGTTGGCCAGCGGTGCGGCGTTGGCGCAGGGCGAATCGCCGCGTGCGGGCAGCGGCATCGACGTGCTGCATTACACCGCGCAGATCGAACCCGACCTGGCCCAGCGCAGTCTGCGCGGGCAGGTCGCGATCCGCTTCCAGGCCCTGGTCGCGGGGCAGCAGCAGATCGACTTCGACGCCGGCGAACTGCAGGTCGAATCGGTGCGCGAAAACGGTCAGGCGTTGGCCTTCGAGAAGCTCGACCAGCGCCTGCGGGTGAAGCTGCCGGCGCCGGCCGCGGCCGGGCAACGGCGCGAGATCCAGATCGTCTACCGCGGCGCGCCCAGGTTCGGCCTGGAGTTCCACCCCGAGCGCAGCGAGGTCTATACCGTGTTCTCGACCAGCCAGTGGCTGGTCTGCGTCGACGCGCCGCGCGAACGCGCCACCCTCGACCTCAGCCTGACCGTGCCCAGCGGGCTCAAGGCGGTCGGCAACGGCCGCCTGCTGGCGCGCACCGCCTTGGGCGGCCACCGCCAGACCTGGCGCTGGCGCCAGGACCTGGCGATGCCGAGCTATGTCTACGGCTTCGCCGCCGGCCGCTACCAGGAGGCCGGCGGCAGCGGCGACCGGGTCGAGCTGCGCTATCTGTCGGCGGAATTGTCGCCGCCGCAGTTGCGCCGGGTGTTCGCCGACACCGCCGACATGCTGCGCTTCTTCGGCCGCCGCGCCGGCATCCGCTACACCGGCAGCTACAGCCAGGCCCTGGTCGCCAAGACCATCGGCCAGGAGCACGCCGGCTTCGCCCTGATGTCGGAGGCCTATGGCCGCGAAGTGCTGGAAAAACCGCAGGCGCAGGCGCTGATCGCGCACGAGGCCGCGCACCAGTGGTGGGGCAATGCGGTCACCTGCCGCGACTGGAACGAGTTCTGGCTCAACGAAGGCTTCGCCAATTTCATGGCCGCCGCCTACCTGCAGCACCGCTACGGCGAGGCCGCGTACCGCGAGCAGGTCGAAGGCTGGAAGCGGCGCCTGGACAAGCTGCGCGAAACCGGCAAGGACCACGCGCTGATCTACGAGCGTTGGCTCAAGCCCAGCGCCGACGACCGCGCGGTGGTCTACCAGAAGGGCGCCTACGTCCTGCACCTGTTGCGCGAGGAACTCGGCGAGCGCGCGTTCTGGCGCGGCGTGCGCGCCTACACCCGGGCCCATTACGGCCACTCGGCGACCAGCGCCGATCTGCGCCGCGCGATGGAGCGCGCCAGCGGCCGCGACCTCGGCGGCTTCTTCGCGCGCTGGGTCGAAGCGGCCGAACCGGCGCCGGCGCGGCCGGCGGGCGCGCCCGGCCGCTGACCGTCGCCGGAACCGAAGGTCGTGCGGACAGTGTGCCGTGCGACCCGCAGGTTCCGCCCGGCGGACCGCGGCGGCCGGGAATTTTTTGCGAACCCGGTCGCCGGACTGTGCACGAACTGTCGTCTTGGCGATAGGCTAGGCGGATGCCCCGCCCGCCCCAGCCAAGGATCCCGCTATGACGTCTTCCCGTTTCCGCCCCGGTCGCGCCCGCCTGTTCTGTGCCATCCAAGGCGCGCTGCTGGCCGGCGGCCTGTTCGCCGGTACCGCCGCCGCCCAGGACGCCGCGCCCGCGCCGGCGCCGGAAGGCGAAGCGCGCACCCTGGAAACGGTCTCGGTGCTGGGCTCGCGCCGCAGCCAGCGGTCCTCGGACACCACCTCGATCTCGCCGGTCGACGTGTTGCCGATGGCCAAGAACGCCGAAGAGGGCGCCCAGTTCGACCTCGCCCAGTCGCTGCAGTACGCCGCGCCCTCGTTCAACTCGACCCGCCAGAGCGGCGCCGACGGCGCCGACCTGGTCGACTCGGCTGCGCTGCGCGGCCTGGGCTCGGACCAGACCCTGGTCCTGGTCAACGGCAAGCGCCACCACACCACCGCGCTGCTCAACCTGTTCGGCGCGCGCAACCGCGGCAACACCGGCACCGACCTCAACACCATTCCGCTGATGGCGATCGACAGCGTCGAGATCCTGCGCGACGGCGCCGCCGCGCAGTACGGCTCCGACGCCATCGCCGGGGTCATGAACATCTCGCTGAAGAAGCGCAAGGGCTGCGAAGCGGTCGCCGGCTACGGCCAGTACTCCAAGGGCGACGGCGAGAACTGGCTGGCCAGCGCCTATTGCGGCTTCGCCCTGGGCCAGGACGGCAGCCTCGGCATCACCGGCGAATGGCAGGACCGCGGCCGCTCCGACCGCTCCGAGCCGGCCGGCAGCCCGCGCATCATCGGCGACTCCAAGGTCGAGAACCGCACCTTGTTCCTCAACGGCGACAAGCCGTTGGGCGAGAACCTGGACCTGTACTTCACCCTCGGCGTGCAGAAGCGCGACGCCTCCTCGGCGGCCTTCGCGCGCGACGGCTTGGGTTCGGAAGACATCCCCTCGCGCAACTCGGCGGCGATGTACCCCGACGGCTTCGTGCCCTTCATCGACGGCGAACTCGACGACCGCTTCGGCATCCTCGGCCTGCGCTGGGCGATGGGCGAGTGGAACGCCGACCTGTCCTACACCTACGGCTACAACAAGCTGCGCTATCGGATCAACAACACCCTCAACGCGTCGATCGCCAACCTCGACCTGCTCAACGGCGGCAAGGGCGTCAGCGCCGACAGCTTCGACGCCGGCGGCTTCTCGTTCGAGCAGAAGACGGTGAACTTCGACGTTAGCCGGTTCTACGACCAGGTCTTCAACGGCCTCAACCTGGCCTTCGGCCTGGAGCGCCGCGACGAGCGCTACAAGATTTTCGCCGGCGAGCCGGGCTCCTACATCGACGCCGACGGCGTCGGCGTCGGCGGCAACGCCGGCAGCCAGGGCTTCCCGGGCTTCCAGCCGGCCGACGCCGGCGGCCACAGCCGCGACAGCTGGGCGGCCTACGCCGACGTCGAGGCCGACTTCACCGACCGCTTCACCGCCGGGGTGGCGGTGCGCTACGAGGACTACAGCGACTTCGGCAACACCACCACCGGCAAGCTCGCCGCCGGCTTCCGCGCCACCGACACGCTGATGCTGCGCGCCTCGGCCAGCACCGGCTTCCGCGCGCCCTCGCTGCAGCAGAAGTACTTCTCCTCGACCATCACCGACTTCGTCAACGGCGAACCGGTCGATGTGGTGATCGCGCCCAACGGCGGCACCATCGCCAACGCCGCCGGCCTGCCGCTGCTGACCAAGGAGAAGTCGCGCAACTACACCGTCGGCCTGACCTGGTCGCCGACCGCCGACACCTCGCTGACCCTGGACGCGTACCGGATCGACATCGACGACCGGATCGTGCTGAGCGGCCGCTTCGACACCACCGACCCGACCATCGGCGGCATCCTGCAGTCGCTCGGCGTCGGCCAGGCGCAGTTCTTCGTCAACTCGGTCGACACCCGCACCGACGGCATCGACCTGACCTTCAACCACGAGCGCGAACTCGGCAACGACTTCAAGCTCGGCACCTTCTTCGCCCTCAACCTCAACCGCACCGAGGTCAAGGCGATCCACGCGCCGCCGGCGCTGATCGGACGCGAGGACGTGCTGCTGTCCGAGCGCGAGCGTTTGTTCATCGAGCAGGGCGCGCCCAAGTCCAAGGCGGTGCTGGGCTTCGACCTGTCGCGCGGCCCGTGGGAAGGCAATCTGAAGATCATCCACTTCGGTCCGCAGACCCTGGGCACGTTCTCCGGCACCGCCGCCGGGGTGCCGAACGCGCACTACAAGGCCAAGACCTCGGCCGACCTCAGCGTGACCTACGCCTTCAGCGAGAACACCAAGCTGACCGTCGGCGGCGCCAACCTCTTCGGGGTCAAGCCGACCCGGCAGAACCCGGACGAGACCGACAACGGCCACGTGTTCGACAGCGTCCAGTTCGGCCTCAACGGCGCCTCGTACTTCGTCCGCCTGTGGCACAGGTTCTGAGTCCTGCCGGATAAAGCCCGGTCGGCGGAGGACCGTCCTAGAAACAGCCCGGCGCGAGCCGGGCTGTTTGTTGGCGCCGTCCGCATGCCCCGCCGCGTGCTGCGCCGTCCTGGACGCTGACGGCGCGCCTGCGCGGCGCTACGATGCGCCGCATGAGCGACGACTTCATCGCCCACCTGCGCGATCTGGCCGCCGACTTCGGCGCGCTGAGCGCGCGCCGCATGTTCGGCGGCTACGGTCTGTACCACGACGGCCTGATGATCGGCCTGGTCGCCGACGAGACGCTGTATCTGAAGACCGACGAGACCAGCCGCCCGCGCTTCCTCGCCGCCGGCTGCGAACCCTTCGTCTACGACCGCCAGCGCAAGCCGATCGAGATGAGCTACTGGACCGTGCCCGAGTCGGCGATGGACTCGCCGCAGGACATGCGGCCGTGGCTGCGCCTGGCCTTCGAGGCGGCGTTGCGCAAGGCCAATGCGCCGGCGAAGAAGAAACCCGCGCGGCGCCGCTGACCGTGTAGGAGCGGCGTAAGCCGCGACCAAGGGACGCGCAGAAGTCCCCGGGCCCAGGCCAACGATCGAAGCCCGAACCCATCGCCAAGGGACGCGCAGAGCCTTAAGGCCCAAGCCGACGATCGAAGCCCGAACCCATCG
>NZ_JBDGIR010000004.1:0-300006 GCF_057657315.1 Lysobacter sp. Soil_C_15 | reverse complement strand
CCAAGGGACGCGCAGAGCCTTAAGGCCCAAGCCAACGATCGAAGCCCGGACCCACCGCCAAGGGACGCGCAGAGCCCTAA
Organism: Lysobacter sp. Soil_C_15; assembly: GCF_057657315.1. NCBI lineage: Bacteria > Pseudomonadati > Pseudomonadota > Gammaproteobacteria > Lysobacterales > Lysobacteraceae > Lysobacter > Lysobacter sp. Soil_C_15. Next base: position 299,926 of record NZ_JBDGIR010000004.1, on the reverse strand, counting down.
GGCCCAGGCCGACGATCGAAGCGCGAACCCACCGCCAAGGGACGCGCAGAGCCTTAAGGCCCAAGCCAACGATCGAAGCCCGGACCCACCGCCAAGGGACGCGCAGAGCCCCAAGGCCCAGGCCGACGATCGAAGCGCGAACCCACCGCCAGTCAGCGGTGCGAGTCGCGCATGCTCCTAGCGCTGCGAACTTCGGATATCGGCGTGGTATCCACCGCTTCGGCAGTCGCGACTTACGCCGCTCCTACAGGCGATGAGTTCGTGCTTCGATCGTTGGCGGCGGCCTTGGTTTTTCTGCGCGTCCCGTGGTCGCGGCTCGCGCCGCTCCAGGTGCTCAAGCCGGCGGTGGCTCGCCCTTGTCGACCGCCAGCAGCCAGTCGAGGAAGGTCTTGGCCGCGGGGCGCAGGCGGCGGTGGGCGGGGTAGATCGCGTAATAGCCCCAGCGCGCCGGCATCGCCGGGCCCGGCAGGCGCTGCAACTGGCCCGAGCGCAGATAGGGCACGGCGATCTGCGCCCGCGCCAGCGCCACGCCCAGGCCATGCGCGGCCGCCATCATCGCGTCGGTGGTGTCGCTGAAGGTATAGCGCTCTTCCAGCTTGCAGCCGTGCACGTCGGCGGCGCGGAACCAGTCGTGCCAGCCCTGGCGCGCGTGGTCGGCGATCAGCGGCAACTCGGCGATCTGCGCCGGCGTGCGCACCCGTTCGATCCCCGGCATCCGCGGCGAGGCGACCGGAAACAGGCTGTCGTCCATCAACGGGTGCGCGGTCAGCCCCGGCCAGTGGCCGGCGCCGTGGCGGATGCCGAGGTCGGGGCCGCCGTCGTCGAAGCGGGCCAGGGCGATCTCGGTGTCGAGGCTGAGCTGGATCTTGGGGTGGGCGCGGGTGAACTCGGGCAGGCGCGGCAGCAGCCAGGTGTAGGTCAGCGAGTGCAGGGTGGTGATGCGGACCCGGTCGCGGTCGTCGCGGGCCAGGCGCAGGCTGCGCAGCACCCCGTCGACGTCGGCCAGCGCGGTGCCGGCGGCGTCGGCGAGTTGGCGGCCTTGCGCAGTCAGCGCCACGCCGCGGGCATGGCGCTGGAACAGGCTGACGCCGAGCCGGCTTTCCAGCTTGCGCACGTGGTGGCTGACCGCGCTGGCGGTCAGATGCAGTTCCTCCGCGGCATGGGCGAAGTTCTGGTGCCGCGCCGCCGCCTCGAACGCCGCCAGGGCCGGCAGCCAGTCCGCTCGCAATGCCATTGGAGCCTCAAATATGGTTTGTGGCTGGATGCGAAAGTATGCGCTTGCATCGCATTGCGGGCCAGTCAGAATAGGCGGCAGGGAAAAGCCAGATTGTCGTCGCGACCCGCGCGACCCGCCATCCAGTACTTGCGCATGAGCCTCATCGACCTGCTTGCGACCTCCGCCGAACTGCCCGACGCCTGGCGCTCGACCGTGGTCGGCCGCTTCGGCGGCGCCAACTTCAAGCTGGTGCGGATGGACGCCGGCGGGTACGAGGAAGAGACGCACGATTTCGCCGAGGGCCTGCTGGTGCTCGACGGCGCCATGAACCTGAGCATCGGCGACCAGATCGTCGAAGTCGGGGCAGGGCAGCTGTACGTGGTGCCCGCGGGCGTGGCCCATGGGGTCGCGCCGGGCAGCCGCGGCACGCTGGTGATTTTGGATGTCTGAGGCCGGTTGCGAGAGCGCGGCCGTGTGAGCAGGGATGTCTGAGCGAGGACGGCGGGCCGGATCGCGGTCGGTTCCGATTCGTTCCAGCCGTCGGCTCTTGCATGGATTTGGTTCTTGCATGGATCCGGATATCCGCATGCGGGGCGCGCACCGATACTGCGATCGGGTCCCGCGCCGGATCGCATCGGGCCAGGGCTGGCGCCGATCCGCCGCAACGCGCGCGTCGGCGTCGCCGCCGCTGCGCCCAACGCGCCGCCGCGAGGCCGGGCGCGGCCGTTTTCCCCCGCAGGCGCCCGCATCGCGCGGCCGCCGCTTTCGAGGATTTAGCGCATGCGTTCCGCCGAACTCGCCGCCAGCATGACCTCCAACGGCTCCGCCTCTTCGGCCGCCGTCGCCACCGATTCCGCGCGCGCCGGCTGGCGCACGCCGCTGGAGCTGACCGTGCTCGGCGCGATCTGGGGCGGCTCGTTCCTGTTCATGCGCGTGGCGGCCAAGGACTTCGGCGCGCTGCCGCTGGTGGAGATGCGCCTGGGCCTGGGCGCGCTGATCCTGCTGCCGTTCCTGTGGAAGGCGCGCGAGTCGTTCCGCGGCGGCAAGATCTGGGCCAAGCTGGCCCTGATCGGCCTGATCAACTCGGCGGTGCCGTTCGTGCTGTTCGCCTGGGCCGCGCAGCGCGCGCCGGCCGGCGTCGGAGCGATCACCAACTCGATGGCGGTGCTGTTCACCGCCCTGGTCGGGTTCCTGTTCTTCGGCGAGAAAATCGGCCTGCAACGCGCGATCGCGCTGCTGGCCGGTTTCGCCGGCGTGGTGGTGCTGGCCAGCGGCAAGACCGCCGGCGCCAGCATCGGCTGGGCGGTCGCCGCCGGCTGCACCGCGGCCTTCCTGTACGGCATCGGCGCCAACCTGGTCCGGCGCCAGCTGACCGGCCTGCCGGCCGCAGCGGTAGCCGCCGCGACCTTGGGCACGTCGGCCCTGCTGACCCTGCCGTTCGCGATCGCGCAATGGCCGGCGCACGCGATCCCGGCCAAGTCCTGGCTGTCGGCGGCCCTGCTCGGCGTGCTCTGCACCGGCATCGCCTTCGTCATGTACTACCGCCTGATCCAGCGCATCGGCGCCGGCCGCGCGGTCGCGGTGACTTACCTGGTGCCGCTGTTCGGCGTCGCCTGGGGCTGGATGCTGCTCGGCGAGCCGTTGACCGCGACCATGCTGGCGGCGGCGGTGCTGATCCTCGGCAGCGTCGCGCTGAGCCAGCGCGCGGCGAAGTAGCGCGATCGAGGCGGCAACCGCAGCCGCAACGCATCGACGCGAAAAACGCCGCGCATTGCAACGCTGCGACGCTCGATGGGCGATGTTCCTGGAGGGCCCCGGCGCAGCGAACTCCCGAAGTCGTCATTCCCGCGAAAGCGGGAATCCAGAGCCTTCAGAGTCATGTCGCGATAAAGCCCTGGATTCCCGCCTTCGCGGGAATGACGAGCAAAACCGTAGCCCCAGGCTTTAGCCTTTCCCGAGTCCCGAGTCCCGAGTCCCGAGTCCCGAGTCCCGAGTCCCGGGTCCGGGGTCCCCATTCCCCATTCCCCATTCCCGACCCAAAGCCTTGAACGCCATCCAACACCGCGTCCAGTTCGACTTCGAAATCGAGTTCAGCAACGGCGGCGGCCTGCAAGGGCAGGGCTTCCGCCTCGACATCGACGGCGACGACATCGGCGATGCCGAGTTGATCGACTACATCGTGCGCGATCTGCGCCTGCTGATGGTCGGTCCGGCGCGCATCCTCAACAAGCGCATCATCGTCGAGGCGCACAAGCGCAGGGACGCGCTCGAGACCGGCCGGCTGCGCTACGTCGATCTCAGCCACACCATCGAGGACGGGCTGGTGACCTATCCCGGCCTGCCGGCGGCGCACGTCTGCGATTACCTCAGCCGCGAACGCTCGCGCGAGATCTACGAAGCGGGCACCGAATTCCAGATCGGCCGCATCGACATGGTCGCCAACACCGGCACCTACATCGACTGCCCCTCGCATCGCTACGCCGACGGCAAGGACCTGTCGCAGATCGGCCCGGAAGACTGCGCCGATCTCGACGCCATCGTGGTGCGGGTGCCGGCGGAGGTGCGGGCGATCGACGTCGAGCGCTTCCGCGACCTGGAGCTGCGCGGCCGCGCGGTGCTGGTGCATACCGGCTGGGACCGCCACTTCGCCACCCCGGCCTACGCCGACGGCCACCCCTTCCTGACCGAAGCCGCGGCGCGCTGGCTGCGCGATTGCGGGGTCAAGCTGGTCGGCATCGATTCGATGAACATCGACGACACCCGCGGCAAGGCGCGGCCGGTGCATACGGTGCTGCTCGGCGCCGGGATCCTGATCGTCGAACACCTTCGCAACCTGGCCGCGGTCCCGGACCAGGGCTTCCGCTTCAGCGCGGTGCCGCCGAAGGTGAAGGGCATGGGCACTTTCCCGGTACGGGCGATCGCGACCCTGGCGGACTGAGCGCGCCGCGGCCGGCTCAGGCGCCGGCCGAGGGCGCGTTCGCGTCGAGATAGGCCTGCAGCGCGGCGATCGCCTGGCGCACCTTGGCCGGCTGCGCGTCGCGCTGGGCGGTGACCGCATACACGCCCAACGGCGGCATCGACCACTCCGGCAGCACCGGCACCGCGCGACCCTCGGCCAGCAAAGGCAGCGCGTCGGGCTCGGGCAGGCGGACGATGCCCAGGCCCTGCAGCATCATCTGCTGCACCGTGCGCGAGTTGTTGCTGACGATGCGGCCGCCGACCCGGACCCGCTGCGCCGGCTCGCCGGCGCGGTGCATCTCCACGTACTCGGGCTGATTGATCACGCTGAGGATGATCAGCTCGTGCCGGGCCAGCTCGGCCGGCGTGCGCGGCAGCCCGTGCTCGCGCACGTACTCCGGCGCGGCGACCAGCAGATGCCGCCATTCGGCCATGCGCCGCGCGATCAGGTTGGAGTCGACCAGCCGGCCGATCCGGATCGCCAGGTCGATGCGCTCGCCGATCAGGTCGATCTGGCGGTCGTCGGCGAACACCCGCAGCGACAGCGAGCGGTGGGCGCGCATCAGCGGCGCCAGCGCCTGGGCCAGGTGGGCGGCGAACCCGATCGGCACGGCGATGCGCAGCTCGCCGCGCGGCTCGTCGCGCAGATTGCCCAGGCGGCCGTCGGCGTTGCGCGCGGCGTGCAGCATCGCCGCGCAGTCCTCGTAATAGGCCTGGCCGACCTCGCTGGTGGTGAGCTTGCGGGTCGAGCGGTGCAGCAGCACCACCCCGGTCTCGGCCTCGAGCTGGCGCAACTGCTGGCTGACCGCCGAGGGGGTCATGTCCAGCTCGCGCGCGGCCGCGCTCATCGAGCCCAGCTCGACCACCCGGGCGAACACCGCCATGCGCTTGAGGCGGTCTATCGTGAAGTCCAGCTTCATGGTCCTAGTCAAATCAGGCGGATTATCGCCGTGTCTGTTAGTGATCAGACTAGATCTCGTTCCCACTCACTGCAACGGAGTCGTCCCATGAATCTCGTCCTGATCGGCGCCACCGGCTATGTCGGCCGCGCCCTGCTCGATGAAGCCCTGCAGCGCGGCCACCAGGTGACCGCGGTCGCGCGCGATCCCTCGACGCTGCCGGCCCACGCCGGCCTGACCCTGCGCCCGGGCGCGATCGACGGCGGCGACCCGGCGCGGGCGGCGGAACTGGTGCGCGGCGCCGATGCGGTGATCGCCTCGCTCAACGTCGGCGGCTGGAGCAACCCGAACCTGGAACACGACACGGTCGCCGGCTACGCCCAACTGATCGACGGCCTGAAGCAGGCCGGGGTGCCGCGCCTGCTGGTGGTCGGCGGCGCCGGCAGCCTGGAAGTCGCGCCGGGCCAGCAGTTGCTCGACCAGCCCGGCTTCCCGGACCAATGGCGCGGCGGCGCCGAGGCGATGCGCCGGGTGCTGGGCACCCTGCGCGACGAGCGCGAACTGGACTGGAGCTACCTGTCGCCGGCCGCGCACCTGGTGCCGGGCGAACGCACCGGCCGCTTCCGCCTCGGCGGCGACCAACTGCTGGTCGACGAGCAGGGCGAAAGCACGATCTCGGTGCAGGACTACGCGCTGGCGATGATCGACGAGCTGGAACAGCCGGCGCATTCGCGGCGGCGGTTCACGCTGGCGTATTGAGGGAGCAAAAGCGAGGAGTGAGCGGAGAGGAGTGAGGAGTGAGCAAAAGCGAGGAGCGAGCGCAGAGGAGTGAGGAGTGAGAAAAAGCGGCTGCTTGCCCCGCGCGGTATTGCCTTTGCTTCGCCGTCGCTCGCTTCTCACTCCTCTCCGCTCGCTCCTCGAGCCTTTCATCTGCCTTCGCTCACTCCTCACTCCTCTCCGCTCGCTTCTCGATTTTCCCGATCAGCGCCATCGCCGCCGCCGGATTGCGTTCCTTGGCGGCGCTGATGAAATAGACGAAGACTTCGCGCGGCGGCGCGTCGTCCTGCGCCGCGGCGACGTGCGGCAGATCGGCGCAGTCGCCGCCGCGGGCCCACAGACGGGCGCGTTCGGCCCAGGCCTGCAGTTCGCCGTCGGGATAGCCGGTGTCGACGCCGGCGCGCGAGCGCATCAGGCGCGCATAGACGAAGTCGCCGGTGAGATCGGCCAGCGACGGATACTCGTCGGAGTCGGTGAACACCGTGGCGATGCGTCGTTCGCGCGCCAAGGCCAGATAGGCCGGATCGAGGAAACTGGGGTGGCGCACTTCCAGCACGTGCTTGAGCGCGCGTCCGTCCAGTTCGCGCGGCAGGGCGTCGAGAAACGGCGCCAGGTCGTCGCGGTCGAAACGCCGGCTCGGCGCCAGCTGCCACAGGATCGGACCGAGCCGGTCGCCGAATTCGCCCAGGCCGCCGTCGATGAAGGCGCGCGCGCCGTTGCCGGCGCGGGCCAGCGCGCCGGCCTGGGTGATGCGCCCCGGCGCCTTCAACGAGAACACGAAATGCTGCGGGGTTTCCGCCGCCCATTTGGCGTAGGTCGCCGGCTTCTGCGCGCTGTAGAAGGTGCCGTTGATCTCGATGCTGCTGAGCCGGCGGCTGGCGTATTCCAGTTCGCGCCGCTGCACCAGCTTGTCGGGATAGAAGTTGTTGCGCCACGGCACGAAGGTCCAACCGCCGATGCCGACGCGGATGCCTTCGACGGCGGCCGGTCCCGGGCCGAAATCGCCGGCGGATGCGGCCGTCTTGGCCGGAGCGGGCGCGGCGAACAGGTCGTCGGCCGGTGCGGAAGCGGAGCGTTTGCGGTTCATAAGGTCCAGGGGTTGTAGGTGCCGAACCACCACAGCCGGCCTTCGAGGTCGCGGCAGGTGTAGGCGCGGCCGCCGAAATCCTGATCGGCGATGTCGGCGACGATCTGCGCCCCAGCGGCGCGGGCGCGGGCGTAGTGCTCGTCGGCATCGGCGACGACGACCGAACAGGCCTGAGTTTCGCGTCCGCCGATCTCATCGGGTTGGACGATGCGGCGGGCCCATTCGTTGTCGTCGTCCTCGACCACCGAGCCGAGCATGATCATGCCCGGCCCGTAGGTCAGCTGGGCATGGTGGACGATATCGCCGTCGGCGTAGACGGCATGCTTCTCGAAACCGAAGGCGCGGCACAGCCAGTCGATCGCGGCCGGCGCGTTGCGGTAGCGCAGCGAGGGGATGATGGTGCTGCCGGCGATGGGGTCCATGGAGGCGCTCCTGGCAGCGGGACGCAGGCGGCCCGCGGATGACGAACGTCAGGCGACGAGGATAGCGCGGCGGCGTTATTCTCGCGTCTTCGATGGCGCGGGAGGGAACGGCTATGACGACGTATACCGGCGGCTGCCACTGCGGCAAGATCGCCTACACGGTCGAAGGCGAGATCGAGCAGGCGATGGACTGCAACTGCTCGATGTGCCTCAAGCGCGGCGGCCTGCTGTGGTTCGTGCCGCGCGCCTCGATGACCCTGACCACCGATCGGGCCGAGCTGGGCACCTACCACTTCAACAAGAACGCGATCGACCACCACTTCTGCCCGAGTTGCGGCATCTCGCCGTTCAGCGAAGGCAAGATGCGCGACGGCTCGCCGATGGCGGCGATCAACGTGCGCTGCCTGGACGGGATCGACTTGAGCCAGATCAAGATCGTGCCGATCAACGGCCGCGAGTTCTGAGCGCGGCCAGCGGCGCGGCCGCCCTCCTGCAGGAGCGGCGTGAGCCGCGACCGCCGAAGCGATGTCATGCCGCGCTGTCGCAAGAAGCGCGGTTCGCCGGGGTGCTGCAAAACGTTGCGATGATGGCTTCGGCAAGTAGCGCTTGCGTGCACCGCTTCGGTGGTCGCGGCTTACGCCGCTCCTACAGGGCAAGTGCGGTGGTCTGGGCTTACGCCGCTCCTACAGGGCAAGCGCGTCCTTAGCGGCTTATGGCTTGCCCGCGGGCGGAGGCCCATCCGCCAAACGGGCGCGCCCGCGCTCGGTCAGTACGGCGATGCGGGTTTCGCCGCGCGCATCGCTGCGCACTTCGATCCGCACCCAACCCAGGCCGGCGTGTTCGCCGATCGGGTCTTCGCCGATCCAGGCAAGCTCGCGCAGCAGCACGCTCATGCGCAGGCCCAGGCGCTTGCACAGGCGCGGCAGCGAGACTCCGTCGGGCTCGGCCGCGAGCGCGGCGAGCAGGCGCGGGGTCGGGCTGCCTTCAGTCCAGCCGGACATGGCCGATGTCCCGCGCCGACTGCAGTCCCGCGTCCGCGACCGGACGGTGCGGATGGACCACGACCGGAATCGATTTCGAGGTCGGCGTGCGCGCCTGGTCGGCGAAGCTCGACAGCGGCACCAGGGCGTTGGTCTCCGGGTAGTAGGCGGCCAGGCAGCCGCGCGGAATGTCGTACTCGACCAGCAGGAAGCGCCGGGCGATGCGCTGCACGCCGTCTTCGCCCAGACTTTCCAGGTCGACCCAGTCGCCGGCCGCGAGTCCCAGCGCGGCGATGTCCTCGCGATGGATGAACACCACCCGGCGTTCGCCGAACACACCGCGGTAGCGGTCGTTCAAGCCGTAGATGGTGGTGTTGTACTGGTCGTGCGAGCGGGTCGTGGCCAGGTTGAACACCGGTCGCGCCTGCGCCGCGCGGGCGCGATGCAGCGGCAGGTCGGTCGGCACCGCGTGCGGCTTGAACAGCGCCTTGGCTTGCGGATTGAGCCAGCGCCGTTCGGCGGCGGCGTTGGGCAGATGGAACCCGCCGGGTACGCGCACGCGCCGGTTGAAGTCGTGGAAGTCGTCGAACACCTGCGCGATCAGATCGCGGATGCGGTCGTAGTCGCCGGCCAGCCAGCGCCACGGCAGTTTGCTGCGTGCGCCCAGCGTGGCCTCGGCCAGGCGCGCGACGATCGCCGGCTCCGACAGCAGCATCGGATCGGCCGGCGCGTTGATGCCGGCCGACAGGTGGACCATGCTCATCGAGTCCTCGACCGTGACCGCCTGCGGGCCGGCGTCCTGCAGGTCGATCTCGGTGCGGCCCAGGCAGGGCAGGATATAGGCTTCGCGCCCGTGCACCAGGTGGCTGCGGTTGAGCTTGGTGGTCACGTGCACGGTCAGCTCGCAACCGCGCAGCGCGCGATGGGTGGCTTCGGTGTCGGGGGTGGCGGTGGCGAAGTTGCCGCCCAGGCCGAAGAACGCGGTGCAGCGGCCGTCGAGCATGGCCTGGATCGCGCCGACCGTGTCGTGGCCGGGAGCGCGCGGCGGCTCGAAGCCGAACACCTGTTGCAGCCGGTCGAGGAACGCGGCCGAGGGCTGCTCGTAGATGCCCATGGTGCGGTCGCCCTGCACGTTGCTGTGGCCGCGCACCGGACAGGCGCCGGCGCCGGGTCGGCCGATGTTGCCGCGCATCAGCAGCAGGTTGCACAGCATCTGGATGGTCGCGACCGAATGCTTGTGCTGGGTGATGCCCATGCCCCAGCAGAAGATCGCGCTGCCGGCGCGGGCGTAGATATCGCCGGCGCGCTCCAGTTCGTCCCGGCTCAATCCGGATTCGGCGCAGATCGTCTCCCATGGCTCGGCGGCCACGTCGGCGGCGAAGGCCTCGAAGCCCTGGGTGTGCTCGGCGATGAAATCCAGGTCCAGCGCGCGCTCGCCGCCGTCGCGCAGCGCCTGGGCGTCGAGTTCGAGCACGCGCTTGGCGATGCCCTTGGCCGCGGCCAGGTCGCCGCCGATGCGCAACTGGAAATAATCCGAGGAGATCCGGGTCGAGCCGTTGTGCAGCATCTCCCGCTTGTCCTGCGGGTCGGCGAAGCGCTCCAGGCCACGTTCGCGCAGCGGGTTGAACGAGACGATCGCGGCGCCGCGCTGGGCCGCGCGGCGCAGCTCGCCGAGCATCCGCGGGTGGTTGGTGCCGGGGTTCTGGCCGAAGATGAAGATCGCGTCGGCGAGTTCGAAATCGCGCAGCTGCACCGTGCCCTTGCCGACCCCGAGCTGGGCCTTCATCGCCGTGCCGGAAGGCTCGTGGCACATGTTGGAGCAGTCGGGGAAGTTGTTGGTGCCGAACTCGCGCACGAACAACTGGTACAGGAACGCGGCCTCGTTGCTGCAGCGGCCGGAGGTGTAGAACAGCGCGCGGTCGGGCGAATCCAGCGCCGCCAGCTGCGCGCCGATGCGGGCGAAAGCCTCGTCCCAGCCGATCGGCAGGTATTTGTCGCTGGCTGCGTCCCAGCGCATCGGATGAGTCAGCCGGCCCTGATTTTCCAGCCAGTGATCGCTGTAGCGGGCCAGTTCGGCCACGGTATGGCGGGCGAACAGCTCCGGCGTGGCGCGGTGGCGGGTGGCCTCGGCGGCCACCGCCTTGGCGCCGTTCTCGCAGAACTCGAAGGTCGAGGTGTGGTCGCGATCGGGCCAGGCGCAGCCGGGGCAGTCGAAGCCGTCGGGCTGGTTGGCCGCGAGCAGGGTGCGCGCGCCGAGCACCGGCACCTGCTGTTCGAGCAGATGCTGGGCGACGCTGCGCAACGCGCCCCAGCCGCCGGCCGGGCCGTCGTAGGGGCGGATGGTCTTCTTGCTCATGGCGGGGTTCCGGTGGCGTCGTCGTCGAGCAGGCGCTGGGGATGGGTGTAGACCGCGTAGCCGTCGTCGCGGGCGAAACCGACCAGGGTCAGCCGCGCGCTGTCGGCCAGGGCGATGGCCAACGCGGTCGGCGCCGAGATCGCCGCGAGCAGGACGATGCCGGCCTGCGCGGCCTTCATCGCCAGCTCGTAGCTGGCCCGGCTGGTGACCACGGCGAAGCCTTGCGCGGGATCGATCCGGGCGGCGGCGAGGGCGCCGATCAGCTTGTCCAGCGCGTTGTGCCGGCCGACGTCCTCGCGCACCAGCGCGATCCGGCCGTCGCCGGCGGCCCAGGCCGCGGCGTGGGTGGCGCCGGTCAGCGCATTGAGCGGCTGCTGCGCGCGCAACTCGCGCAGGGCGCGGGCGAGGGCGGCGCCGGCGATCGGCGCGCCGGCAGCGACCTGCGGCGGCGCACGCAATATCGCATCCACGCTTTGGCTGCCGCACACGCCGCAACCGCTGCGCCCTTCCAGGCTGCGCCGGCGTTGGGCCAGGGCCTGCGCGCGCGGCTCGGGAATGCGCAGGCACAGTTGCGCGCCGTCCAGGCCGTGGGCGACGGCTTCGATGCACAGTTCGGCGGGCGCGGCGACGATGCCTTCGCTGAGCGAAAAGCCCAGGGCGAAGTCTTCCAGGTCGGCCGGGGTCGCCATCATCACCGCGAACGGCGCGTCGTTGTAGACCAGGCTCACCGGCACTTCGGCGGCGATCGCGTCGAGGCCGTCCTCGCGGCGATCGCCGCGGCGGCGATGCACTTGCCGCCGCACCGCGCCGGGTTCGGCGGCGATCTCGGCGGCGGACGGGTTCGGGTTCGCAATCATGGCAGCGGCCGCGGGCGGCCTTCCTCTCGGCGCGACGGTAGCATGCCCGCGGCGGCGGCGCGGACCGTGCGTCGGCGCCGCCCCGGCGAGGCGGCTACGAGGCTAGCGCAAGCGGCGCGGCGGAACCATCGCCGCCGGCACAAAGCGCGGCGGCGCGGCGCCCGGCGCGATTCAGCGGATCGGCTCGTCCAGCACCAGTTGGCGCACGAAGCGCACCGGCGGCGCGCCGTAGGACAGCACCTGGTCGTGGTAGGCCTTCTGGTCGAACTTGTCGCCGAGCTTGGCCTGCACCGCCTTGCGCATGTCGAAGTGCTCCTGCGCGCCGACGAAGTAGGTCGGCAGCTGGGCCGAGGTCAGCTGCGCGCGCACCCACTTGCCGGCGGCTTCGCGTTCCTGCTGGAAGGTCTGCCGGGTCATGAATTCCATCGCCTGCTCGCGGCTCCAGTCCTCGACCTGCACGCCCTGGTCGAGGATCGCGTTGCCGATGCTGCGCAGATAGAACTTCAGCTGGACCAGGCGGAACAGCGGATCGCCGCCGAGGTAGCCGGCATCGGCCATCATGTCCTCGGTGTACACCGCCCAGCCTTCGGCGAACACGCCCGAGCGCAGCACCGCGCGCAGGGTCGAGGGCGCCTTGGCTGAATGCGCGCCCTCCAGGTAGTGGCCCGGCATCGCCTCGTGGATCGACAGCAGGTGGACCATGCGCGAGTTGTATTCGCGCAGGAACGAATCGACCTGCTGCGGGTTCCAGTCGTCGGGAATCGGCGAGATCGCGTAGTAGGTGTCCAGGCCCTTGTCGAGCGGGCCCGGCGAGTCGCAGTACGCCAAGGCCACGCCGCGCTGGAACTCCGGCATCAGGATGATCTTGACCGGCGCGTCGGGCACGGTGACCAGGTTCTTGGCGCGGGCGAAGGCGGTGGCCTCGGCGGTGGTCTGCTTGGCGAACTCGACCACCTTGTCGCGCGCCGGCTTGTCGGCATAGGCCAGCTCCAGCGCCGCCTCGATCGCCTTCTGCTGCTGTTCCGGGCTCGGCTTGTCCGGCAGTTCCGGCGCGCCGGGCTTGCCCTTGAGCTCCTGCTGGGCGATCGCGTACATCTCCTGGCGCACCCGCGCCAGTTCGGCCTGGGCGCGCTGCATGATCTCGGCGCGCGACAGCGAGGCGTTGAGCGAGAACTTCAGCTTCTCGTCGTACAGGGTCTGGCCGATGCGGAAATTGCCCTTGGCGTTCGGCACCAGGGTCTGGTCCAGCCACTGCTGCTGCTCGGCCACCGCCTTGCGCAAGCCGGCCACCGCCGCGTCCAGGCGCTTGCGCTCGGCGCCCTTGAGCTGGCCGGCGTTGGGGACGATGAAGGTGTCGATCAGGCTGAGCACGCCCGCGTTCTGCTTGGACACGGTCTCGGCGTGGATCTTCGGTACCCGCGCCGGGTCGAGGTTGGCGCGCGCCTGGGCGAAGATCTGCGGGATCTTCTCCATGCGCGCGGTCGCCGACTTCAGCCGCTGCGGCATCGGCGCGAACTCGCGCGCCATCAGGTTGTAGATCGCATCGCCGGCCAGGCCGTTGTAGATCAGCGGATCCCAGGCCCAGCTTTGCAGGGTCTGCAGCGACCACACTTCCGATTCCAGGCGATTGCGCAGGATCGCCGCGTCGACCTGGTTCTCGCGCGACAGCTTGGCGGCGTCGATGGCGTCGAGCTCGGCGAGCAGCTTGCGGTTGAAGTCGAGCTGGCGCTGGCGGCCGGCGGCGCTGAGGTCGTCGATCTCGGCGTCGTAGCGGTGGTCGCCGATCTGGGTGGCGCTGACCGGGTTGAGCCGCATGACTTCGTCCAGCCAGCGTTTGGACAGCGCTGCGAAGGCGGTGTCGACGGCCGGGTCGGCGGCGCCCGGCGCGGCGGTCGCGGCCGGAGCGGCGCCGGCCGCGGGCTGGGCGGCGCTGTGCGGGCCGCAGCCGGACAGGGCCAGGCCGAGCAGGGCCGGAGCGAGCAGGGCCAGCGCGAGCGGGCGCGGCGCCGGAGCGAACGGGGAGGGGGAGGGGCGCAGACGCATGTCCATATCGGGTCGTGGCAGGCGGCGGTGGCCGCGATGCGCGGAGGATAGGCCAAGCCGCAGGGCCCCGCATGGGTCATTCGTGGGGCCTTCGCTGCGCCTCGGCCTCGCCGTTGCGGGCGCGACGCGGGCGTGGCTGTGCGGGCGACGCCGTCGGCACCGGCGACCGCCGTCCTCGGCACCGCCGGCCGCCCGCTCGGGCATGGGGCGGCCGGCCGATTCCGGCGCAATTACCGTGTCCAGGGTCGGATTTCGGCGCCGTGCGGGCGGCGGCGTCATGAGCATCGGTCATATCTTCATGCGCACTGCGGCGCACTTGACGGAATCTGTCCGAACCGCCTGCAAGCCAGCAGCGGCGCGGGTTCCCGCGGCCCGGCCAGGCGCCGTGCCGGGCCGACGCATTCAGCACCGGGCCGTGCGAGCTGCGAACCCTCGCCTTGGAGTGGCGAAAAAATCGCCAACCAGCACCGGGCACGGTTTGACGTCGCTTTATCGCGATGCAACATATCTCCCGTCGCCAGCCAGGCGACGTCCGAATCCATGCAGACCGCCGCCGTGAACCCAGCCGCCCCGACCCGCCGACCGATCGCCGCAGCGCTCCGAATGCGCGCGTGCCGCCGGCCGATGCGTCGTTGTTGAAGCGCTTCGTTCCGTCTCTCGTTCGCGCATCCCCCGCCTCAGCGGCAACGCGTTCGCCTCCCGGTCGCTGTCCTGGTTCGTCTTCGCTCATGTCCGCTTCGCTCCTCGATTCTTCGCTGCCGCCCGCCTGCGCCGCTGTCCGCCGCGCACCGCGCATGCGCCACCTCTGTAGCCGGCGGGTGATGCCCTGACGGGCTGAACCTGCCGCCGGTTTCGCCCGCTCCGGAACGGTGCGCGGCTTTGCGGTCGATCCGCATCGCGTCGTACCCCTCCCCAACGTGACTTCGTTGCGCCCAGCGCAGCGCGGACGGCTGCGCGCCGCTCCGGTCGGGCCTTTGTTTTCTTTCGCTTCGTCTCTTCCCTTCGACTCAGGAATCCTTCCATGTCCCACGTTTTCGATACTTCCCGCACCGGCGTGCGTTACCGACGGCTCGCCCTCGCGCTGTCCCTGGCGCTGGCCGCGCCGCTGGTCCTGGCCGAGGAGGCTGCGCCGCAACCCGACGCCGAGCCCGGGGTCACCCTCGACGCGGTCCAGGTCACCGGCTCCAACCTCAAGCGCAGCGACGAAGCCGGGGTCAACCCGGTGCTGGTGCTGGACCGCGCGCAGATCGAGAAGAGCGGCAAACTCACCGTCTCCGACCTGCTGCGCAGCCTCACCGTCAATAGCGGCAACAGCTTCAACGAGCAGTACACCGGCAGCTTCGCCAACGGTTCGGCCGGCGTCTCGCTGCGCGGCTTGAGCCAGAAGAACACCCTGGTGCTGGTCAACGGCTACCGGGTCGCGTCCTACGGTTTCGCCCAGAACACCCAGGACAATTTCGTCGACCTCAACGCGCTGCCGCTGGGCGCGATCGAGCGGGTCGAAATCCTCAAGGACGGCGCCTCCGCGCTGTACGGTTCCGACGCGATCGCCGGCGTGGTCAACCTGATCCTGCGCCGCAAGATCGAAGGCATCGAACTCGACGCAGCCTACGGCGCGTCCACCGAAGGCGGCATCGACCAGCACCGCATCGGCCTGCGCGCCGGCCGCGGCGACCCGGCCGGCGATCGCTACAGCCTGCGTTTCAGCCTCGACGTGTTCCAGCGCGGTCGGCTCGACGCCGACGAACGCGATCTGACCCGCGACGGCGATTACCGCGACCAGCCCGGCGGGCGCCTGGCCGGCTGGTCGACCCAGGGCGGCGCCTACCTGAGCAATCCGCGCGCGCCGGTCGCCTTCCCGTGCCAGCCGGGGACCCAGTCGCGGCCGTACAGCGACTTCGGCAGCCCGCTGCCGGGCAACGCCTGCGCCTTCAACACCCAGCCGTTCCGCACCCTGGTCCCGGACGTGGAGCGCTACCAGGCGCTGCTGGCCGGCGACGTCTGGTTCAACGATTCGCTGCAAGGCTTCGCCGAAGCGCTGTACAGCACCAGCCACAACGGCACCTATTTCAGCGCGCCGATGACGGTCGGCGCCGGCCTGCGCGCCTACGACCGCAGCACCGGCCGCCTGGTCGACATTCCGGCGCTGTTGCCGGTCGGCCACCCGAACAATCCCTACGCGACGCCGACCCCGTTCGAGTATTCGTTCCTCGACCTGGGCGCGCGCTACAAGATCAACAAGTCGGAGTTCTCGCGGGTGCTGTTCGGCTTGCGCGGCAAGGGCGAGACCTGGGACTGGGACGTCGCCGCCAGCCATTCGGAAAGCCGTCAGCACGAGTACGTGCGCAACTTCCTCAACCGTTATGCGTTCGAGCAGACCTTGCGCGACGGCAGCTACGACTTCCTCAACCCCGCGCGCACTCCCGGCGCGCTGGAGGCGCTGCGCCTGTCGACCCGGCGCCCGGGCACGTATCGGCTGAGCACGCTCAGCGGCAAGATCTCCGGCTTCCCGTGGCAGTGGCGCGCCGGCGACGTCGGCGTCGCCGCCGGGGTGGAGTTCCGCAACGAGGCCCAGGACGCGCGCACCAGCCCGCAGGTGCTGTCGGGCACCGAACTGCGCCCGGCGATCAACCTGATCGACGGCGACCGCCGGGTCTCGGCGGCGTTCTTCGAACTCAGCCTCAAGCCCTGGCAGCCACTGGAAGTGCAGCTGGCCGGCCGCGGCGACCACTACAGCGACTTCGGCAGCGCGTTCTCGCCCAAGCTCGGCCTGCGCTGGCAGGCCAGCGACGACTTCCTGGTGCGCTTCAACGCCTCGCGCGGCTTCCGCGCGCCGTCGCTGCCGGAAATCGCCCAGAGCACCACGATCAGCTACGGCAGCGTGATCGATCCCTACGATCCGGTGCAGCCGGGCGCCTCGCGCGGCGTCACCATCCTGCGCGCCGGCAATCCGGAGCTGAAGGCCGAGCGCTCCAGCAACATCAACCTCGGCCTGCTGTGGTCGCCGGACGCCGACACCAGCCTGGGCGTCGACCTGTACCGGATCCGCCAGGACGACCTGATCGCGCCGGACAGCGTGCAGTACGTGGTCTCCAATCCGCAGCTCAACCCGGGCCGGATCACCCGCGACGCCCAGGGCCGCCTGCAACTGGTCGAGAACCGCTACGCCAACCAGGGCACCCTGACCACCACCGGCTTCGACATCGAGGGCCGCAAGGTCTGGCGCGCCGGCGACGCGGCCTGGACCCTGGACGGCACCTGGACCCGCCTGCTGAGCTACGAGCAGCCGCAGGTGGCCGGGCAGGGCGCGCTGGAGGGCGCCGGCGGCAACCGCTTCGGCGCGCTGCCGAAGTGGCGCGGCATCACCTCGCTCAACTACGGCCGCGGCGACTGGAACGCGCAACTGTCGTGGCGCTACATCGGCGGCTACCGCCAGCAGGTGGTGGACGCGCGCAGCAACCCGGGTCTGGACGCCAAGGTCGACGATCACCATCAGTTCGACCTGTACCTGGGCTACGAGGGCCTGCGCGACACAACGCTCTACCTGTCGGTGCAGAACCTGGCCGACAAGGACCCGCCGTTCGACCCGGCCGGCGGCGCGCTGCCGTACGACATCAGCCAGTACGACGCGCTGGGACGGTTCGTCACGGTCGGGTTCAAGCACAAGTTCTGAGCCCGGCGCGGCCAGCCGCAGCACAGGGACGCAGGGGGTTAAGCGCGCTCAACCCCCTGCGTCCCTTCGTCGTTGACCCAACGCCGTCATGCCCGCATGGGCGGGCCTACAGGGCTTGATCCAGGGCCGGCTCGCAAGTCCCCGGATCCTCGCCTTCGCGGGGATGACGGCTCGAAGATCCGGCGCAGCCGCCCAACCCCGTTCCGCCCCGATCCGCGTTGATGTATCCACGACAACGGCGACGCCGGGCGGATCCGCGTGCGCCGGCGGCGATGGCATAGTGCCGGGGCCGAACGGATCACGGACTAGGGCAAGGAGAACGGATATGGCGTATGGATTCGCGAAGCGGCTGCTGGCCGCGGCGCTGGTGGCAGGGACTTTGGCGGGCGCGGCGGGTTGCGCCAGGCACAACAGCGAGGCGGCCGCCGATGGCACCGCCGCTGCGGTGGCGGCGCCGGCGGCGCCGCCGGCGGAAGGCGGCGGCGCCGACAAGCCCGACCTCGGCGTGCTGCTGGCCTACCAACATCGGGTGCTGCTGCGCCTGCCCGGCGAGCGCATCGCGAGCCAGGCGCAGGCGGTGCGGGCCGGCTGCGACTCGGGCAAGTTCGGCGCCTGCGCGGTGTTGGAGATGAGCCAGACCGGCGGCGATTTCCCCAGCGCGATGGTGCAGGTGCGGATCGTGCCGGCCGGGGTCGAACCGCTGGTGGCCTTGGCCGGCAAGGGCGGGGAAATCTCCGACCGCAGCATCCAGGCCGACGACCTGGCCGCGGCGGTGCGCGACAACGCCATGCTGCGCGACCGGCTGCAGAAAGAGCATGCGCGCCTGTTGCAGTTCCAGCAGCGCGACGACCTCAAGATCGCCGACGTGCTGACCCTGTCCAACCGCATCGCCGAGCTCGAGGCGCAGTTGCAGGGCGCGCAGCAGGAAGCGGCGCAGCAGCAGCGGCGGATCTCGACCCAACTGATCACCTTCGATTTCGAAACCACCCGCAGCCAGGCCAGCCGCAGCGAAATCGGCGAAGCGTTCCGCGATTTCGGCGGCATCGTCGCATCGGTGGTCGCGTTCCTGATCCGAGCCGTCGCGGTGCTGCTGCCGCTGAGCCTGGCGGTACTGCCCTTGCTGTGGCTGTTGCGCCGCTATCTGCGCAAGCGCCGTCAGGCGCGCGGCGGCTGAGCTTCGATCGGCGGCGCGCGCCCGCGTCCGGGTACCGATCCGCTGCCGGCGCAGCGGATTGAGCGCGGCCCGCGCCGACCCGCCGGCCGCGCGAAGGATCAGCGCGCCTCGTCGTGCTCGAATTCGACCAGCACGTCCAGATCGAAGGCCAACGCTTCCACCGCCTCGCGCACCCGTGCGGCGGTGTGGTCGTTGGGCGCGTCGATCTCGATCTCGTGGACGCCGGGGCCGGCGTCGTCGGGCAGGCCGGCGGAGCTGGAGTCGGCATCGTCCATGTGCGGCATCAGGTCGGCGACTTCCTCGACGTGCTCGATGCCGTCGAGGCTGGACAGCAGGTTGCCGATCGCGCGGGCGTCGGTTTCGTTGCCGGTGACTCGCAATCGAAGCAGGGGCATGGCGTGGCCTCGTCGCAGGGGGTGGTTCGAGGCTAGGCAGGGGCCGGCTAAGGCGCCGTGAAGCGTCACACCGCCGCCGTGGACGGTGGAGTAGGGTGGGGTCATGAATGCGACCGACGCCACCGATACGATCCATGACGACGAATCCGCCGCGGCGGCCGGCGAGGCCGTGCCGATCGTGACCCTGCGCCCGCTGGAGCGCGGCGATCTGCACTTCGTCCACGTGCTCAACAACAACCGCAGCGTGATGGGCTACTGGTTCGAGGAGCCGTACGAATCCTTCGTCGAGCTCGAAGAGCTGTATCGCAAGCACATCCACGACCAGTCCGAACGCCGCTTCATCGTCCAGGACGGCGGCCAGGAACGGGTTGGCCTGGTTGAGCTGGTCGAGATCGACCACCTGCACCGCCGCGCCGAATTCCTGATCATGATCTCGCCCGAGCAGCAACGGCGCGGCTATGCGCGCGCCGCGACCCGGCTGGCGATCAACTACGCGTTCCGGGTGCTGAACCTGTACAAGCTGTACCTGCTGGTCGACGTCGACAATACCCACGCGATCCGCATCTACGAGGACGCCGGCTTCCGCCGCGAAGGCGTGCTGATCGACGAGTTCTTCAGCGACGGCCGCTACCACGACGTGGTGCGGATGTGCCTGTTCCAGCATCAGGCGCTGGGCGTGAGCGAGGACGGGCCGCTGTCGCGGCGCCAGCGCCGCGACTGAGGCCTGCGCGGCGCGCCGCGGCGGCGGGCTTGCGACGCAGCTCACGCCCCGGCCGTGCGGCCGGGGCGGAAAGGCGCCTCAGCGCTTGCCGGCCTTGCCTTTGCCCTTGTCCGCGGCCGCCGCGGCGGCGGCCTCGCGCACCGGCACCGGCACGTTGCAGATGTTGATGTGGCCGGCCGGCTGCAGGTACCAGTCGTCGCGCCGGTTGCGGCGCGATTCGACCAGCTCGGCGAACAGCGGGGTATCGGTGCGCAGCACTTCCAGGTTGGCGCGCTCGGCCTTGGGCACATCGCTGGCGAGGCGGATCGCGCGGATCGGCGTGCGCTGGGCCGGGTCGGCATAGAAACCCAGCGGGCCGGTGCCGCGCGGCAGCGCCGAGAGCAGCTCGATGCCCTGGACGACCCGGCCGACGGTGGTGATGTTGCGGTCCAGGTGGCGCGGCGACTGGCCGATCACCACGTAGAGTTCGGCGCCGTTGCTGGAGTCGGCGGCCATGTCGCGGCCGGCGCCGACCGTGCCGTAGCAGTGCGCCAGCCAGCTGCTGCCGGTGGCCGAATCGCGCGCGGCCGGGAAGCCGGCGACGAAGCCGGCTTCGCTCGCCCAACCGTCGGCGTCGGGCAGCACGGTCATCGCCAGGCCCTGGCTCTTGCGCGCGAACTCGGCCGGCAGCTTGGGCTTGACCCCGCGCCCGAGCGGCTTGCGCTTGGCCGGGTCCTCGGCGTTGCCGTCGCCCCATTGCACGACGTAGTTGTCCTGGGCGCGGTTGATGCTCAGGCCGTTCCAGTAACCGTTCGACGCCAGGGCGCGGATATTGGCCACGTGCGCCGGCGCGAATTGCGGCGCCAGCTCGATCACCACCCGGCCGGCGGCCAGTTCCACATACAGGGTGTTCTTCGGATCCAGCGCGCGCCAGTCGCCGGGCCGGCTGGCCTCGAGCACTTGCTGCATGGTCCGGCCCTTGGCGGCGGTCTGGGCCTGGGCGGCGGGCAGGGTGGCGGTCAGCAGGCAGAACAGGGCGGCGTGCGGCATCCAGCGCATCGGGCGGTCTCCGGAGCAAGGGCGTAGGGAACGGAAGCGCCGGCGCGGGGCCGGCGCGGTTGGCGAGCATGGCATGGAGGCAGGAGTGAGCGTAGCGGAGCGAGGAGCGAGCAAGGCGCCGGCTCGCTCCTCACTCCTCTCCGCTATTCACTGGCTATTACTATCAGCACATCCGCTATACCGAACTTCGCACTAGTGTGGACTCCAAGATAGCGGAAGGAGGCGGACGTGGACGAATTCGAAAGCCAACGGCGCAAGTTCCAGAAAGAGTTGAGCACCGGCACGGTCTCGCTGGCCCTGCTCGCCGTACTCGGCGGGGCGGACGAACCGATGTATGGCTACCAGATCGCCAAACGCCTGGAACGCGAGGGCGAGGGGGTGCTCAGCGGCAAGCAGAGCGCCCTGTATCCG
Source organism: Lysobacter sp. Soil_C_15 (assembly GCF_057657315.1). Classification (NCBI taxonomy): domain Bacteria; kingdom Pseudomonadati; phylum Pseudomonadota; class Gammaproteobacteria; order Lysobacterales; family Lysobacteraceae; genus Lysobacter; species Lysobacter sp. Soil_C_15. Next base: position 278,919 of record NZ_JBDGIR010000004.1, on the reverse strand, counting down.
GTGCTGCGCAACCTCGGCACGGCCGGGCTGCTGGACAGCCACGTCGAGCCTTCGGTGACCGGGCCGCCGCGCCGCTACTACCGCATTACCGACGCCGGGCGGCAGGTACTGCGCGAATGGGTTTCCGCTTGGCGCGCCACCCGCGATTCCGTCGATTCCGTACTCCAGGGGCTAGACCTATGAACGCCACCACCCACCATGCAGGTTCCGCTTCCGTCGCCGGCACGGGCCTGCCGCGCTCCATCCCCGAGTACCTGGAGCGCCTGCGCGCGGCCCTGGCCGGCGCCGATCCGGCGCTGGTGCAGGATGCGCTGTACGACGCCGAGGAATACCTGCGCTCGGAACTGGCCGAGAACCCGGGCCGCGGCGAGGCCGAGGTGATCGCCTCGGTCGCCGGCAGCTACGGCGCGCCGGACGAAGTCGCCGAGATTTATCGCGACACCGAGGTCAAGGTGCAGACCGCGCTGCGGCCGCCGGCGCCGAAGCCGCGCAAGTCGCTGCTGGGCCGCTTCTTCGGCGTCGCCGCCGAACCGCGCACCTACGCCGCGCTGTTCTACATGCTGCTGTCGCTGGCCACCGGCGTGTTCTACTTCACCTGGGTCACCACCGGCCTGTCGGTGTCGATGGGACTGATGATCCTGATCGTCGGCCTGCCCTTGCTGATCCTGTTCCTGGGCTCGGTGCGGGTGCTGGCCCTGGTCGAAGGCCGCCTGGTCGAGGTCATGCTCGGCGAGCGCATGCCGCGGCGGCCCTTGTACAGCCAGCGCGGCCGGCCTTTGCTGGAGCGGATCAAGGACATGTTCACCGATCCGCGCACCTGGGGCACGCTGCTGTACATGCTGCTGATGCTGCCGCTGGGCACGGTGTATTTCACCGTCGCGGTGACCGGGCTGAGCATCTCGCTGTCGCTGATCTTCTTCCCGCTGCTGCGCCTGATCGGCATCGGCACGGTGCAGTTCGACGGCTACGACGTATTCGCCGCCTGGGAGCCCTGGTCGTGGCCGGCGGCGGTGCTGGCGGGGGTGCTGGCGTTGTTCCTGACCATGCACATCGCCCGCCTGGTCGGCCAAGTGCACGGGCAGTTGGCCAAGCACCTGCTGGTGCGCTCGGCGCAGTACGGCTGAGTCGCGCGGCGCCGATCCGCAGGAACGAAAAAGCCGGCCGCGAGGCCGGCTTTTTCATGGACATCGTTGCTGCGCCGCTCAGGGCAGGAAGCAGCTCGCCTTTACCTGCATGAACGCGATCTGCTCGAACTGCATCGCGCTCTGGCAGGCCGGATCGGTCGAGGAACCGGCCTGCTGGCAGGTGCTCTGGCGCTGCTGCGAACGGATGTTGTAGAGCTGGCGCTGCACCGCGCACATGCCGGTCGGCGCCGGGCATTGCGCGTCCATTATTTGCCAGGACAGGTCCTCGACCTGTTGGCTCTGCAGGCACTGCCAGCTGTTCGGGCCATAGCTGGTGCAGTTGTTGACCCGCCTCAGGCGTTCGACCTCGACCTGGACGCGCGACGTCTGGCAGGCGGGGGTGGCGGCGGACGCGGCGGCCGAGGCCAGCAACAGCGCCGACAGGGCGGCGGATACGATGGCGATCTTCATCAGGCTCTCCTTAGCTGATCGGGATTCGCGAATGATCGGCGCGGCGATCCCGTGCGCCGCGCCGGGCGCGACTGTAGCGGCAACCGCGGCGGCCCGCCTGTGCCGCCCGCCCGATGCGGGTCGCAGAAAGCGCAAGCCCGGCCGGAGCCGGGCTTGTCGTTCGCCGCATCGCGCCGCTCAGCGCGCGTACTTGGCGATGAAGTCGCGCACCTGCGGATACACCTGGTCGCGCCAGCGGCGGCCGCTGAAGATGCCGTAGTGGCCGGCGCCGGCCACGGTCAGGTGCTCGCGGTCGGCTTCGGCCACGCCGGTGCACAGGGTGTGCGCGGCGCGGGTCTGGCCCTGGCCGGAGATGTCGTCCAACTCGCCCTCCACGGTCAGCAGGGCGGTGTTCTTGATCGCGCTGGGGTCGACCCGCTCGCCGGCCACGTCCCACAGCCCGCGCGGCAGCAGGTGCTGCTGGAACACCACGCGGATGGTGTCCAGGTAGTACTCGGCCGGCATGTCGAGCACGGCGTTGTACTCGTCGTAGAAGCGGCGGTGCGAATCGGCGTCTTCCAGGTCGCCCTTGAGCAGGTCTTGGTAGAAGTCCCAGTGCGACTGGAAGTGCCGCTCCGGGTTCATCGCCACGAAGCCGCCGTGCTGCAGGAAGCCAGGGTAGACGCGGCGGCCGCGGCCGGGGAAATTGGCCGGCACGTGGTGGATCAGGTTGCCTTCGAACCACCACAGCGGCTTGTGCACGGCCAGGTCGTTGACCTTGGTCGGGCTTTCGCGAGTGTCGATCGGCCCGCCCATCATCACCAGCGAACGCGGCGTGGCTTCGCCGCGCGCGGCCATCAGCGACACCGCCGCCAGCACCGGCACGGTCGGCTGGCAGACGCTGATCACGTGCAGGCGCTCGGCGCCGATCAGGCGGATGAAGTCCTGGATGTAGGCGACGTAGTCGTCGAGGGTGAAAGCGCCGTCCTCGATCGGCACCATGCGCGCGTCGACCCAGTCGGTGATGTAGACCTTGTGGTCGCGCAGCAGGGTCTTGACCGTGTCGCGCAGCAGGGTGCTGTGGTGGCCCGACAGCGGCGCGACCACCAGCACCGGCGGATCGTCCTTGAGCTCGGCGATGTTGCCGGCGTCGTCGGCGTAGCGCTTGAAGCGCAGCAGCCGGCAGAACGGCTTGCGCTGCATCTCGCGCTCGATCACCGGATAAGCGTTGCCGTCGATCTGCACCGAGTGGATGCCGAACTCCGGCTTCTCGTAGTCCTTGCCGACCCGGTACAGCAGTTCGTAGCCGGCGGCCAGGCGCGAGGCGCCGGGCAACGACGACAGCCAACTGCCGGGCGCGGCGAACATCTTCGCGCCGGCGTCGGCCCAGTAGGTCATCGGGGCCATCCAGGCGCGGCCGAGTTCGTGCATTTGATAAAGCAGCATCGGGTCGGACTCTCAGTGGCGGACGAACTGGCGCCGGAGCGTAGCGGTTCCGGCGCGGGCGGTTTGCTGCGGCGCAGCATAGCGGATTGCGACGACGGTCGCGTGAATGGCGCGGTGGCGGCGATCGCCGTTCCAGAATGTGATGAGACGCCGCCCGGCCGCGTGCCGGGGTAGGAGCGGGACGCCGCCGCTGCTCGCTCAGTCGGCGGTTTCCAGCGCCGCGGTGTCGCCGCGCAGGGCCGGGCCCAGCCACAGGTGCGAGCCCAGCGCGGCGAAGCCGTGGGCGGCGAAGCGCTCGCGATAGAAGCGCGCCGGGCGGCGCTTGAAGCCGTCGGTGTCGCCTTCGATGCCGTCCTCGCGGGCGAAGGTTTCCAGGAAGGCCACCCCGCCGCACAGCTCGGCCAGGCCGGGCAGGCCGCGGTCGAGCTCGCGCGTGTCCAGGTAGTGCATGACGTCGCTGCAGATCAGCAGATCGACCGGCGCGCAGGGACGCAGGTACTGGAAGTCGCCGAAGCTGGCCAGGTGCAGGTTGCGGCTGCGGCCGAAGCGCGCAGTGGCGTACCGGCTGGCGTCGAATCCCAGATACTGCGCGCGCGGCCGCAGCTTCAGCAAAGGCGCGCGCCACACGCCCTCGCCGCAGCCGATGTCGAGCACGCTGCGCAGCGGACGCTCGAGGTGGTACTCGGCGGTGGCCACGGCCAGGGCGACTTTGCGCGCCAGGCGCGCGGCGCCGCCGATGGCCTGGGCCTTGAGCGCCGGGTCGCGGTACCAGCGCTGGAAGTAGTCGGCGTCGTACTGTTTGCTCATGCGGGGCGTGGCTCGGCGGCGGGCGTGGCATCCTAACGCGCGCCGCGCCCGTGCGCAGGGCGCCCCGGCCGCGACCGTCGTGCGCGGGCCCGCAGCGGGCCGCGGCGACGGCATCGCTCGTTCTCCCCTTCGCCGTGCCAGCCTCGCCCGCCCGCCCAGGAAACCGCCATGAATGCCTATCTGTTGACCAAGACCTTCCATCTGGTGTTCGTGATGGCCTGGATGGGCGGGGTGTTCTACCTGCCGCGGATCCTGGTCAACATCGCCGAAGCCGGCGACGAACCCGCGGTGCGCGCGCGCCTGGTGCTGATGGGGCGGCGGTTGTATCGCTTCGGCCACATCATGTTCGGCCTGGCCGCGATCCTCGGTGGCGTGTTGTGGTTCGTGTTCCACATGAGCGGCGGCTGGCTGCACGCCAAGCTGACCGTGGTCGCGGCCATGTTCGCCTTCTACATCGTCAGCGGCCGCTGGCTCAAAGGCGTCGACCAAGGGCGTCCGCTGCCGTCCTCGCGCGCCCTGCGGGTATTCAACGAGATTCCGGTGTTCGCCCTGATCGCGGTCGTCTGGCTGGTGTTGGCCAAGCCGTTTTGAGCCTTGGGACTTGGGGATCGGGTCTCGGGACTCGGGACTCGGGACTCGGGACTCGGGACTCGGAACTCGGAACTCGGGACTCGGGACTCGGGTCTCGGGAATGGCCAAAAGCCGAAAGCGAACGTCCGGCAAAACGAAAACGGCGACCGCCAGGTCGCCGTTTTGCCGTTCCCTTTCGGGTTGTTGCCGTTGCCTCTGCTGTTCCCCCCTTTGAAAAAGGGGGGCAGGGGGGATTTGCTTCTGCCGCTGCCGCTGCCGCTGCCGCTGCCGCTGCCGTCGTTGTCGTCGTTGTCGCTGCCGCTTCGCCTCAAGGCGTCTTGAAATCGTCCGGGTTCGGCAACACCACCGGCACCCGGTTGGCGTCGCAACCGCCCTTGGCGCACAGCGCCGCGCGCAGGCTCGGCATCGACTGCAGCAGGAAGTGATAGATCGCGTTCTGCTCGACGCTGCCGCGCACCGCGGCGCTGCCGGGGCCGCGCGCCCAGATGCCGACGTCGTCGCCGCCGTGGGTCTCGGCGTTGGTCGGCACCAGCGCTTCCTGCATGAAATCCGGATGCTCGGTGTCGACCCGGCTCAGGTCCGGCCGGCCCTTGGCGATCTCTTCGAAGCCGCTGGCGGTGTGCGGGAAGGTGTGCGGGCCCTCCGGCTGCTGCGCGCTGGCGCCGGTGTAGCCTGGGCCGTTGCTGTAGCTGAGCGTGGTGTAGGGCCGGCCGAGCGCGTCGCGGGCGTATTCGTTGGCGTCGCCGTCCTCGCCGCTGGTGCCGCGCACCTTGCCCAGCATCGGGTTGCCGCGGGTCGGGTAGCCGACGAAGCTCAGGGTGTGCGAGTGATCGGCGGTGACCAGGATCAGGGTGTCGTCGGCCGAAGTGGCGCGGTCGGCGGCGGCGACCGCCTCGCTCAGGGCGATGGTGTCGGTCAGGGCGCGGTAGGCGTTGCCCATGTGGTGGGCGTGGTCGATGCGGCCGCCTTCGACCAGCAGCACGAAGCCCCGGTCGCCCTTGATCGCCTTCAAGCGCTCGATCGCGGCGACGGTCATCTCGGCCAGCGAAGGCTCGCCGGCGCGGTCCTGCGGACGGTCGTGGCTGAACTGCATGTGGTCGGGTTCGAACAGGCCGAACAGCGGCCGGTCCTTGGGCGCCGCGGCGAACTGCTTGGCGTTCCAGACATAGGCGCCGCCGGGATGACGCTGCTTCCAGGCCGCGATCAAGTCGCGGCCGTCCAGGCGCTGGCCGACCTTGTCGTCGTACTCCGGATCGCGCTGTTCGACGGTCATGAAGTTGCCGCGCCCGCCGCCGAGCAGCACGTCCGGGCCGGTGCCGAACGGCGACTCGATCATCTGCCGGGCGATGTCGACGCAACCCTCGGCCTTGGCCTTCTCCGGCAGGTCCATGTCGTTTTCCCAGTTGCGGTCGGCCGAATGGCTGAAGGTCGCGCCCGGGGTGGCGTGGGTGACGCGGGTGGTGGTGACCACGCCGGTGGCCAGGCCTTGGCCCGCGGCCAGTTCCCACAGGGTCAGCATCGGCGCCTTCAGCGCTTGCGCGCAGTCGCCGCGCAGACCCTTCTGGCCGATGCTGAGCACGCCGGCGCGGGTCTTCACTCCGGTCGCCATCGCGCTCATGGTGCCGGCCGAGTCGGGAGTCTGCGAGTCGGTGTTGTAGGTCTTGCTGAGCGCGGTGGCCGGGAAGCGTTCCCAACTCAGGCGGTTCTCCTCGCCCGGCGCGCCGCGCTGCTGGCCGGCGAGGATGCGTGCGGCGGCGACCGTGGTCAGGCTCATGCCGTCGCCGACGAACAGGATCACGTTCTTGGCCTTGGCTGCGCCGGCGCCGCGCTGCGCGGCCTGGGCGGCGCCGTCGCGATACCACCAGGCCGGGGTCTCGTCCTGCGGATGCTGGATCGTCGGCACATCGACCACAACGCCGGCCGAGGGCGCATCGGCGCGGGTGGTCGGCGCGGCCGCCGCGCAGGCGGTCAGCAGCGCGGGCACGAGGAGGGCGGGCGCAAGGGTAACCAGGGAACGCAGCTTAGGCATCGGATGGCCGGACTTGGGACGGACAAGCGGCCGATTATGCCCCGGGCGTGTGACGGCGCGAGCGCACGGCGGGCGAGTGGGTTTGCGGCGCGAGGCGAGAACGCCAGCGCCGGCACAACGACGCGCCGGAGACGACAGGGCCGAACGCTATTGCGAACCCCAATCCCCAATCCCAATCCCAATCCCAATCCCAATCCCAATCCCAATCCCTAGCCCTAGCCCTAGCCCTAGCCCTAGTCCCGAGTCCCGAGTCCCGAGTCCCGAAATCCCGAAATCCCGAAATCCGGAACTTCGGAAGCTATGGCGACGCGCCCCCGCTTGTAGCAAGCTTGCCCGATGCGCCCGCTGCACCATCCCGCCACCGAAGACATCGAGCTGACCGCCGTGCTGTACGCGCTGGCCGACCCGGTGCGGCTGCGGCTGATCCGCGGGCTGAGCCGCGACAAGCCGGTGTCCTGCGTCGGCGCCTGCGTCGAGGACGAGCTGCCGCGCGCGACCCTGTCTCGGCACTTCGACGTGCTGCGTTCGGCGGGCCTGGTGCGCACGGTCAAATCCGGAACGCAGTATCTCAACACCCTGCGCTGCGACGATCTGGAACTGCGCTTCCCTGGCCTGTTGCGTGCGGTGCTGGCCGGGTGCGGCGCCGCCGCGGCCGCCGCCGGACCGGCGCCGAAGCCCGCGGCGAAAGCCTCTGCGGCGACCCGCCGCCGCGGCGCGGCGCGCTCGCCCGCGGCCAAGGCGCGGGGCTGACGATGCACCGGCGCGCGCGGCGATTTGCCGAAGCGGTCGCTGTTCATGACGTTTGGTTGCCGGCTTATGCCGCCGGATTCGCCGGGGCCGCCGCTAAGCTGTTTATCGTGGCGTCCCGCCATCGCCGGGCCGCCTCGCGCGGCGCGGCGCCTCTCTCGACTTCACTGGACGATACGCCATGACCGCAGTGTTCCAGGCCTGGTTCCGCATTCCGTTCTGGCAGCGCGTGGTCGCCGGCTTCGTGCTCGGCGCGCTCGCCGGCTGGGCGTTCGGGCCCGCGGCCGAAACCTGGTTCGGTCCGCTCGGCGATCTCTACGTCACCCTGATCAAGATGATCGCGGTGCCCTTGGTGTTCTTCGCGGTGATCAACGCGGTGGCCTCGCTGCACGGGCAGAAGTCGATCGCCGCGCTCGGCGGCCGCACCTTCCTCTGGTTCGCGATCACCGCGGTGCTGGCGGTCGCGGTCGGGCTGGCGGTCGGTACGATCCTGCAGCCGGGCACCGGGGTGATCGGGCTGGCGGTGGACTCGGCCTACAAGCCGCGCGACGTGCCCAGCGTGACCCGGGTGCTGCTCGACGTGGTGCCAAGCAACCCGTTCTATGCCCTGACCGGCATCGGCACGACCAAGAACGCCGCAGGCGAAACCGTGCTGGCCGCGGGCAAGGGTTCGATCCTGCCGGTGATCTTCTTCGCCGGCCTGCTCGGCTTTGCGATGGTCAAGCTCGGCGAGAAGGTCGCCGGCGTGCGCAAGCTGGTCGGCGAAGCCAGCGACCTGATGATCCAGGTCACCCGCTTCGTGCTCGAAGTGACCCCGATCGGCACCTTCGGCCTGATCGCCGGCCTGGTCGGCGCCTACGGTTTCGAAAAGCTGCTGCCGTTGGGAAACTTCGTCCTCGCCCTGTACCTGGCCTGCGCCCTGCACATCGTCGTGGTCTACAGCGCGCTGCTGCTGGCCCACGGACTCAACCCGCTGAAGTTCTTCCGCGGCGCCGCGCCGGGCATGCAGGTCGCGTTCGTCAGTTCGTCGAGCTTCGCCGCGATGCCGGTGGCGATGCGCTCGATCACCCACAATCTCGGCGTCAACAAGGATTACGCCGCGTTCGCCTCGCCGTTGGGCGCCAGCATCAAGATGGACGGCTGCGGCGCGATCTACCCGGCGCTGTGCGCGGTGTTCATCTCGCAATACACCGGCACGCCGTTGAGCGCCGATCAGTACTTCATCGTCCTGATCGCCTCGGTGCTGGGCAGCTTCGGCACCGCCGGCGTGCCGGGCACGGCGGTGATCATGGCCACGGTGGTGCTCAGCGCGGCCGGCCTGCCGCTGGAGACCATCGGCTATCTGTACGCGATCGACCGCATCCTCGACATGATGCGCACCATGACCAACGTCACCGGCCAGATGCTGGTGCCGGTGCTGGTGGCCAAGGAGACCGGCCTGCTCGACCGCGCGGTCTACGAGGCGGCGCCGACCAACGTCGGCATCGAAGACGGTCCGGAGCAGGGCCGCACCTGATCGAACCGGACGGCCCGAGGCCGTCCGCCGCGCGCCGTCCGCGTCCTTAGGCGGGACGGCGCTGCGCCCAAAGGCCGTGGCACATTCGCGCCGGTTTGCGGCATCATCCAGCCCTCGCGACCGACACGGAGTGCTGGGATGACGGCAGGGACGTCGACAGGAAACAGCGCCAGGACGGCGCGCGCAGCGATTCGCCTGGCCGGCGCCGCGATGGCCTTGGGCCTGGCCGCCTGCGCCAGCGCGCCGCCGGCGGCCGAGGCCGATGCGCGCTCCGGCGCGGTCGGCGTGCGCTCGATCGACAAGCAGTTGCTCGACGCCGATCGTTTGTCGCTGGCGGCCAACGAAACCTTCCAGATGCCGCTGGCCGAGGCCGGCAACGCCGCGCCGGCCTATCCCGAGGATCTGCTCGCGCAGCGGCTGGGGCCGCAGACGGTCTGCCTGAATCTGGCCATCGGCGCGGACGGCGCGGTCGCCGGCAGTCGTCCGGTCGAGCGCGCCGAGGGCTGTCCGGCGCCTGACACGGTCGACCCGCGCTTCTTCGCCGCGGCTAGGCGAACGGTCGCGGATTGGCGGTTCGACCCGGCGTTCCGCTGCGTCTACCCCGGCGCCAAGCCCGCCGACGAGCAGGGCTGCGTCAGCGGCCGCGAGGAGCCGGTCGCGGTCAGCCTGGCGTTCGTCTTCGTGTTCGAGCAGCACGACGGCCGCGGCCTGGTCCGGATCGGCGGCTGATGGCGACTTTGCGCGAAAGCGGGCCGTCGTTCGGCGTCGCCGCGGCGCCGATGCAGGACGAAGAGCGCCGGTGTCTGTCGCGCTTCGCCGGCCTGGATCGGCCGGCCTCCGATGCCGGCCTGTGGCGGCGCGCGCTGCGGCCCTGGTTGAGTTTGATCCCGGCGAGCCTGCTGTTGGCGTGGCTGGCGCAGCGCGCGGCGCTGCTGCCGGTATGGCTGGAGGGCCGGTTGGGCGCGGCGCTGGCGGCGTACCTGAGCGCGAGCGGGCTCGGCCTGCTCGGCTACGGGCTGTGGCTGCGCCGTCGTCGCGTGCAGTGGCGGCGGCGCGTGCTTGGGCCGTACCTGGCCGATCTGGACCGCGGCGACGTCGAGGAAGAGCGTTACGCCTTCGACGCCTGCAAGTCCTGGCGCGAGCCCGAACGCGGCGCGGTGCTGCACCTGCTGCGCATCGACGCCGAGCACTGCCTGGCCGTGCACGATTATCGCGACCAGGACTATGCCGACTTCCTGGCCGGCGAAGCGCCGCGGCGTCTGTTGCGTCCGGCGCGGCGCGCGGTGTTGCGGCGTGCGCCGGTATCGAGGCTGGCGCTGTCGCTGCGCTTCGACGACGACGCCTTCGCCACCGTGGTCGAGGACGGGCCGTACAGCGATCGTTGGCCGCCGAACCGGCAGGTCTGGCGGGTGCCGTGGGACGAGATCGAACTGCGGCTGATGGCGGCCTGAGCGGCGCGCGCCGGCCGGATGCTCAGATGCGCGAAAAATTCCACGACTGCATGCGCCCGTCGCGATACGGCATGACGCCGTGGAACGGGCGCGGATCGGCGTCGAACACCAGCGGCAGGAATTCGCGGTCGCCTTCCCACATCGGCAACTCGTGCAGGCGATCGATCGCCACCCACTCCAGCGCGCCTTCCGCGTTGCTGGCCGGCGGAGCGCCGGCGAAGGCGGTGATCACGAATACGAAGCCCAGCCAGTCCTCGCCGTGCTTGCCGAAGCCCGGCCAGCTGATCGTGCCGCGCAGGTTCATCGCCAGGCACTCGATCCCGGCCTCTTCGCGGATTTCGCGGCGCATGCCGGCGACCACGTCTTCGTCGCGCTCGAGCTTGCCGCCCAGGCCGTTGTACTTGCCGAGCTGGTGATCGTCCGGGCGCGCGTTGCGATGCACCATCAGCACCTGGCGGCCGTCGGGCGACAGGACATAACCGAGGGTGGCGACGATGGGCGTATACGGCATCGGGGATTCCTGGCGGGAGCGTGCGGACGCGGCCGACGGCGAGCGGGCAGAGTGCGCGGCGGCGGACGCGGGCCGCACAGTGTCGGCGATCCGTCGCGTCGAGGCCAGGACGTCCTGGCCAGGACCGTCGCCTACGCAAGCCGCGGCGAACGTCCCACGTGACTTCCGCCCCACGTGACTTCCGCCCCATGTTTTCGCTCCGTTCGCTCGTGGCGCCGTGCCCGGTTGGCGTGCGGCAGCCTCCGTCACGTAGCATCGGGGGCCCGCCGCGGTTGCCGGCGGACCATTCGACCTGTAAGGAGACATCCATGCGCAAGCGTCATCTGAGCGTGTTGCTGGCCGGCCTGGCCACGATCGCCAGCGCCGCGTCCGCCACCGCGCACGCCGCCGAGAGCGATCGTTGGCAGGTGCCGGTCGCGGTGAAGAAACTCGACAACGGACTGACCGTGGTCGTATCCCAGGACCGCACGTCGCCGACCGTCGGCGTCAGCGTGGTCTACCGCGTCGGCATGCGCCTGGAACCGCGCAACCGCACCGGCTTCGCCCACCTGTTCGAGCACCTGATGTTCCAGGGCACGCCGGTCGCGCCCAAGGGCGTGTTCGACAACGTCATCAGCGGCGGCGGCGGACGCAACAACGGCTCGACCCGGGCCGACTTCACCAACTACATCGAGGTCGCGCCGGTGTCGGCGCTGGACCGCATCCTGTGGCTGGAAGCGGATCGGATGAAGACCCTGGACTTCAATCCGACCACGCTCAAGAACCAGCAGGACGTGGTCAAGGAGGAGATCCGGGTCAACGTGAAGAACAAGCCCTACGGCGGCTTCATGTGGATCGACATCGCCCAGCAGGCGTTCCAGAAGTGGGAGAACAACCACGACGGCTACGGCAGCTTCGAAGACCTGGAGAACGCCAGCCTCGACGATGTGCGTTCGTTCCACCGCGACTACTACGGCCCCAACAACGCGGTGCTCGGCATCGCCGGCGACATCAGCCCCGAAGAGGCGTTCAAGCTCGCCGACAAGTACTTCGGCGCGATCCCGGGCCGGCCGACGCCGCAGGCGCCGGATTTCTCCGAAGGCCTCAACACCCAGGAAAAGCGCATCACCCAGAGCGACGCGCTGGCCCAGGTGCCGGCGCTGGCCGCGGCCTGGAAGATGCCCGCGCGCGGCAGCCGCGACCAGGCGCCGATGGCGGTGCTGGGCAACCTGCTGGCCGGCGACGAGGCCTCGCGCCTGTACCAGGGCCTGGTCAAACAGCGCCAGATCGCGATCAACGTCGATCCGCTGTACGGCCTGACCGACCCGTGGAGCTACAACGGCCCGACCCTGTTCACCCTGTTCGCGCTGTATCGCCCCGACAGCAGCGCCGACGCGGTGCTGGCGGCGATCGACGAGGAAGTGGCGAAGATCGCCCGCGAAGGCGTCGACGCGGCCACCCTCAAGCGGGTCAAGACCCGCATGCTGGCCGACTGGTACAACGGCCTGGAAAGCTTCATCGAACGCGCCGACACGGTCGCGCGCATGCAGACCCTGTGGGGCGATGCGCAGGTGGTGAACAAGGTGCCGGGCTGGATCGAGGGCGTGACCTCGGCCGACCTGCAGCGCGTCGCCAAGACCTATCTGACCCGCGCCAACCGCACCGTGATCGACCGCCGTCCGGCGGCGATGATGCCCGGCGCGGCCAAGCCCGCCGCCGCGCCGTCCGGCCAGCACTGAGGAGACGACCATGACGATCCATAAGACTGTGCTCGCGCTCGCCACCGCGCTGGTCCTGTTCGGCAGCGGCGCCGCCGTGGCCGGCCCCGGAGTCAAGCTGCCCGCGCAACTGCCGCCGCTGGCCGCCGACAAGGCCCTGCCGGTGCCGCAGATCGCCCAGAAGACCCTGGCCAACGGCCTGCAGGTGTGGGTGGTGCCGCGCCAGGGCGTGCCGCGGGTGGACTACGTGCTGGCGGTGCGCAACGCCGGCCTGGCCGCCGATGCGGCCGACGCGCCGGGCTTCGCTTCGCTGTACGCCGGCCTGCTGACCCAGGGCACCGCCAAGCGCGACGCCAAGGCGATCGCCGAGGCGGCGCAGGGCTACGGCGGCGGCATCGGCGCCAGCGCCGGCAACGACGGCATCCAGCTCAGCGCCAACGCGCTGCCGACCCAGGCCGAGCCGATGCTGCGCTTGCTGGCCGAAGTCGCCCAGCAGCCGACCTTCCCCGACGGCGAGGTCAAGCTGGCCCAGGCCAACGCCCTGCAGGGTTTGAAGGTCGCCCAGTCGCAACCGGGCTTCAAGGCCACCCAGGCCCTGCTCGCCACCACCTTCGGCGACCATCCGTACGCGCGGGTGCAGCCGACCGAGGCGGCGATCAACGCGGTCACCGCCGAAAAGGTGCGCGCCGAACACCTGCGCCGCTTCCGTCCCGACCGCGGCCTGCTGGTCATCACCGGCCGGATCGCGCCGGAGCAGGGCTTCAAGCTCGCCGAGGCCGCGTTCGGCGGCTGGAAGGCCGAGGGCGAAGCGATCGCCGACGCCGCGCCGGCGCGGCGCGAGGCGCCGGCGAAGCGGGTGTTCGTGCAGCGCGACGGCAGCGTGCAGTCGGCGGTCCGGCTGGGCCATCCGGCGATCGCCGCGACCGACGCCGACTACGTGCCGGCGCAGCTGGCCGGGATCGTGCTGGGCGGCGGTTTCAGCAGCCGGCTGATGCAGAACCTGCGCGAGGACAAGGGCTATACCTACGGCGCCCGCGGCGGCCTCAGCGCGATGCGCGCCGGCGGCCTGGTCCAGGCCTCGGCCGACGTGCGCAACGAGGTCACCGGCGAGGCGATCAAGGAGTTCCTGTACGAGTTCGGCAAGCTCAACGACTACAAGGTCGATGCGCCCGAGCTGGAGGACACCAAGCGCTACGTCGCCGGCGGTTATCTGATCAACAACCAGATGCAGGGCGCGGTCGCCGCGACCCTGGCCGGCAACTGGCTGGCCGGGCTGGCCCCGGAGTTCCTCGGCGAGTACGTGCCGAAGGTGCGCGCGGTCGGCGCCGAGCAACTGCAGGCGATGGCGCGCAAGTACTACGCGCCGAAGGACTTGTCGATCATCGTGGTCGGCGACGCCAAGGCCCTGGGCAACCAGCTCAAGCCTTACGGCGAGTTCGGCGCCAGCCCCTGACCGAGCCGGTTTAGGCAACAAGAAAGCCCCGGCTGCGAAGCCGGGGTTTTCGTTTCCAGCGCCTTGAGGCCGAGCGCGGGCTCAGTTCTCGCCGAACCACTTCAGCACCACGCCGACCGCGAGCGCGGCGAACAGCAGGCCGGCGGCGCCGTAGATCAGGCCGTTGATAAAGAATCCGTGGCCGCCGGGAAAAGCGCCGACGATCGTCCCGGTCAGCGCGGCGTAGACGGCGTAGACCGGAACGAACACCAGCCGCGCCAGCCATTGGCCGCGTTCGCCGCGCTCGGGCGCGGGTTGCAGCGGCCGGCCGGTGGCGGCCCAGCGCAGCGCCATACGCGCCAGTACGAACGGCGCGATCAGCATCGCCAGCGCTTCCAACGCCTTGTAGCCGACCACCAGGCCGACCGCGAGCATGCCGCCGCCGATCCACATCGCGGTGTCGTCGCCGGGCGCGCCAAAGCGGGCCAGGCCCGCGCCGAGGGCGAACGCGGCGACGAACACGCCGAATCCGTACAACACTTGCTTCATGCGGTCTCCTTCGCGCGGCGCGCGATCGTGCGGGCGCCGAGCCAGCTGGCCGGCAGGGGCAGCAGCAGGCCGGCGATCAGCATCCACAGCGGGTGGGCGAACATCGCGTTGACCGCGATCACTGCGCAGACGATCAGCGCGCCGACGGTCAGCGCCGCGCCGCGCCGGTGCCGGCGCGAGATCAGCGCCGCGACCAGACCGCCGGCGTAGCCGCCGACGGTCCAGCCGGCGACCACCAGGGCCAAGGCCGCGAACGGCGCGCCGGCCACGTGCGCGGCCCAGGCCGCCATGTCGTTCGGGTCGGCGCCGGGCGCGAACGGGTGCAGGCGGGCCGAGCCGAATTCGAACAGCTGCATCGTCGCCATCGCCGCCAGCATGCCGACGAGCACCGCCAGGATCGTACGTGCCATGGTCCGCGCCTCCCCAGGGTGGGTGGCCGCGAGCATCGCGCCGCCGTCGTCGCCGCGCAAGCTCCCGCTGCCGGAAGGGCTCGCGCATAATCCCCGCTTCGCCACGGAGCCCGCCATGTCCGCCGCCATCCCGTCCGCCGCCCCGCGCCTGCTGGCTTTCGCCGGCAGCCTGCGCCAGGGATCCTTCAACCGCCGCCTGATCCCGGTCCTGGCCGAAGGCGCGCGCGCCGCCGGCGCGCAGGTGACCCTGATCGAGCTGCGCGACTATGCGCTGCCGGTGTACGACGGCGACATCGAGGCCGAGGGCATGCCCGACAACGCGCGCCGGCTGCAGGCGCTGATGGCCGAGCACGACGGCCTGCTGATCAGCACCCCGGAATACAACGGTTCGATGCCGGCGCTGGTCAAGAACACCCTGGACTGGATCTCGCGGCCGCTGCCGGACGGCGCCTCCGGCACCAGCCTGTTCGCCGACAAGGTCGCCGGCATCGTCTCGGCCTCGCCGGGCCCGCTCGGCGGGCTGCGCTCGCTGCTGGTGCTGCGCGACGCGCTGGCCAAGCTCGGCCTGCTGGTGGTGCCGCAGCAGGTCGCGGTCGGCCAGGCCGGCGACAAGCTCGCCGATTACGGCCAACTGAGCGACCAACGCCAGCGCGAGGCCGTGCAGCGGGTCGGCGCGGCGGTGGTGCGGCATATCAAGGTCGTGCGGGAGGGCTGAGCATGAAAGGGCAGCAACGCGAATTGAACCTGCGCTTCCTGGCCCAGCCGACCGACGTCAACTACGGCGGCAAGGTCCACGGCGGCATGGTCATGAAGTGGATCGACCAGGCCGGTTACGCGGCCGCGGTCGGCTGGAGCGGCAAGTACAGCGTCACCGTCGCGGTCGGCGGGATCCGCTTCGTCGCTCCGATCCGGATCAGCGACCTGGTCACCGTGCACACCAAGCTGATCCACACCGGCACCAGCAGCATGCATTTCGCGGTCGACGTGAAGGCGCGCGACCCGGGCCTGGACGACGGCGTGGCCGAAGAGCGCCTGTGCACCCACTGCGTGATCGTGTTCGTGGCGATGGACGCCGACGGCAAGCCGACCCCGGTGCCGACGTGGACCCCGCTGACCGAGGACGACAAGCGCCTGGCCGAGTACGCGCTGAAGATCATGGAACTCAGCAAGGGCATCGAGGCGACGGTCGAGCGTTACGTGCACGAGGGCTGATCGGGAAGCGGCGTTCGCCGTGGACCGGCGCTAAAGCAAATCCCCCTGGCCCGTCCGGCCAGCAGGCACAGCCTGCTGGCGTTCGATCGTGCGCGAACCTGGCGGTTCGCAAGCGCACGCTCTCACCCTTTTCCAAAGGGGGAGCTGCAAAAGCATTCCACCGAGCCACCGAGCCACCGAGCCACCGAGCCACCGAGAACCGAGAACCGAGCGCGTCATCGATCGCCCCCTTTGAAAAAGGGGGCCAGCGCCCGGCGCAAGCGGGTTGCTGAGCGATGTCCGCAGCGCGGGGGGATTTGCTTTCAGCGTCCGCCACGATCTCCGTCGGCCCGACACACCGACCGCCTCCATACCCCCGCGTCCGCCCCGCGCCGGCGCGCTGTGCTAGATTGCGCGCGCTTTGCATCTGGTGCCGCCTCGCCCTCCCGGCGACGCGGTTAAACGGGAAGCCGGTGCGTCCGCGATGCCGCGGACCAGTCCGGCGCTGCCCCTGCAACGGTAGGCGGGTTAAAGCATCGGCACGTCGGCGACGGCCGCGGGGGCGCGATCCAGCGCCGGTTCCGCGCGCCCGCCGCAGCCACTGGAGCGTCCGCTCCGGGAAGGCGCCGATGCGCCGGGTTCGTCCCGGCCCCCGCAAGCCCGGAGACCGGCCGGTGCGTATGCGGTGGACGTCGCGGAGGGCGGCGTCGCGCGCCCGTGCACCGGGTCCGTGGCCTGCCTCCGCGGTTTCGTTCGCCTCCTTCACCAGCTCCGCACAGGGCGTGCGGCGAGCGAGGCCGTCGATGCGTGTTGCGCGTGGTTTTGTCGGGCGTGGGTTCCGTGAGCGTGGGTTTGGTGGGCACGGATTCGAAGGACTGTGGCGCGCCTTGGGTGCGGCGGCCTTGTTGCTGTTCGCCGCCGCCGCGCCGGCCAAGACCGTGCTCGGCGTGGTCTCCGAGCGCGCCGCGCCGGAAGCGGCCGAGGCCGCGCGCGAACTGCTGGCGACCCGCCCCGACGACCGCATCGTGCTGCGCACGCCGCAACAGCTCGAAGCGCTCGACCGCGAGCAACTGCGCGCGCTGGTCGGCGCCAGCGACGCCGTCGTCGCGGTGGCGTTGTTCGGCGAGCAAGGCGTGCGCCTGCGCGAAGCGGCGGCCTGGCTGCGCCAGCGCGGCCGCGGCCCGCAGCGCCTGTACGCTTTCCATGGCGAGGCCGGCCTGACCCAGGCCAGCCATCGCGAGCGCCACGGCCTGGGCGCGTTCAGCGCCGCCGAACTGATCCGCGTCAGCGCCGAAACGCCGCCCGCCGAACTGGTCCAGCGCGCCCGCGCCGACGCCTTCGCCGGCGAATGGCTGGACCTGCGCGCGCTGTGGCGCGAGGGCGGCAGCCGCAATCTGCAGCGCAGCTATGCCTTCCTGCTCGACGGCGGCGCGGTGCCGGCGGCGCAGCCGCAGCCGGATCTGGTGCTGCGCCAGAACGGCGCGGTGGTCGCCGCGCCGGCCGCCGATACCCGGCCGCTGCTGGCGGTGCTGGACCTCAACAACGCCGACGTCGCCACCGGCGACGCGCTGTGCGCGCAGGCGCAGGCGCAGGGCCTGGCCTGCCTGGGCCTGTACGCGCGCTGGGGCGAGGCCTCGCTGCAGGCGGTGCAGAACCTGCGCGCGATGCTCGGCGCGCAGCCGCTGGCCGGGCTGGTGGTGCTGCAGGACTTCGTGGTCGGCGCCGCCGAAGGCCGCGATGCGGCGACCCGCGCGATCGCCGCGCTCGACGTGCCGGTGTTCAAGGCGATCCGTCTGCTCGACCGCAGCGAAGCGCAATGGCGCTTGTCCGGCGACGGCCTGCCGGCTTCCAGCGTGCAGTACCGGGTGGCGATGTCGGAGCTGCAGGGCAGCAGCCAGCCGATGGTGCTGGCCGCGGCCGGCGCGCCGCGCATCGACCCCCTGACCGGAGTGCGCCTGCAACGGCCCGAACCGCTCGGCGGCGAGATCCGCGCCCTGGTCGAGCGCGCCCAGCGCTGGCGCGCGCTGCGCGCCAAGCCGGCGAGCGAACGGCGCATCGCCCTGATCTACTACAACCACCCGCCGGGCCGGCAGAACATCGGCGCCGACAATCTCGACGTGCCGGCCTCGCTGCACGGCATGCTGCGGGCGATGCGCGCCGGCGGCTATCGCGTCGACGACTTGCCGGCCACGCCGGAGGCCCTGCTCGACCGGATGATGCAGACCGGCGTCAACACGCCCGAGGACGGCGGCGAACTGGCGGCGATGGCGAGCCAGACGACCACGCTGTCGGGCGAGGATTACCGGCGCTGGTTCGCGACCCTGCCGATAGCGGTGCAGGGCGAGGTCAGCGACGGCCCGCTGGCGCGCCTGCAGGCCCAGGTCGCGCTGGCGCGCGCCGGGCACGAGACCGAGCTCGGCGAGCGCCGGGTGCGCGACGCCGAGCGCGAACTGCTGCATCTGCTCGAAGGCATCGACCACCCCGCGCGCGACGCGGCGCTGAGCGAGTTCCGCAGCCTGATCCAGGCGCATCTGCGCTGCCTCCAGGCCGAGGGCGCGGCCGCCGACGCGCCCTGCGCCGAAGCCGAGGCTTCGCAGCGCCGGCTGCTGGCGCTGCAGGTGCCGGGCCTGCGCGGCTGGGGCCGCGCGCCGGGCAAGGTGATGGTGCACGACGACACCGTGGTGCTGCCGGGCCTGCGCCTGGGCAACGTGTTCCTCGGCCCGCAGCCGCCGCGCGGTTGGGAAGTCGACGAGGAACTGCTGCACGCCAACACCCAGATTCCGCCGCCGCACCAGTACCTGGCCTACTACCACTGGCTGCGCGACGTGTTCCGCGCCGATGCGATCGTCCACATCGGCCGCCATTCGACCTACGAATTCCTGCCCGGCAAGGCGGTCGGGCTGGCCGAAGACGATTACTCGCGGCTGATCGCCGGCGACGTGCCGGGGATCTATCCCTACATCGTCGACGGCGTCGGCGAAGGCACCCAGGCCAAGCGCCGCGGCCTGGCGGTGATGGTCGACCACCTGACCCCGCCGCTGGCGGCGACGCCGCTGTACGACCGCCTGCTGACCCTGCGCCAGTTGGTCGAAAGTTTCGAGAGCAGCAGCAGCGAACCGCTGCGCGCCCAGGCCGCGAGCGAGATGCGCGCCCAGGTCGAGGCGCTGCAACTGCGCGCCGAACTGGAAGCGAGCATGGCCGACGTGCTCAAGGTGCGCGGGATCGGCTTCGAGCAGGCCGACGACGACCTGCTCGCGCACGAGATCGGCCATTACCTGACCAAGCTGCAGGAAAAATTCATGCCGCACGGTCTGCACGTGTTCGGCCAGGCCTGGGATGCGGGCCAGCTCGACACCATGCTCGACTCGATGCGCGGCCTCGGCGAGCGCGACGCGCTGCGCGGCAAGCTGCTGCAATCGCCGCCGGCGGAAATGGCCGCCTGGCTGCATGGCCTGGACGGCGGTTTCGTCCAACCGGGCAAGGGCAACGACCCGTTGCGCGCGCCCGAATCGCTGCCGACCGGGCGCAATTTCCACGGCCTGGACGGCGACGTGCTGCCCTCGCCGCTGGCCCAGCGCCTGGGCGCCGAACAGGCGGCGCGGGTGCTGGCGCGCAGCGACGGCCGCAGCGGCAGCGAAGGCGTGGTGCTGTGGGCCTCCGACGCGGTGCGCGACGAGGGCGTCATGGTCGGCTTCTCGCTGGCGCTGATGGGCGTGCAGCCGCGCTGGAACGCGCGCGGCATCGTCCAGGGCCTGGAGCTCAAGCCGATGCCGCAAGGCCAGCCGCGCCGCGACGTCATCGTCACCACCTCGGGCCTGTTCCGCGATCTGTACCCGAACCTGGTGCTGCTGCTCGACCGCGGCGGCCGCCTGGCCTTGGCCGCCAGCGCCAAGACCCTGCGCGCGCAGCGCCCGGAACTGGCGCCGGCCTTGGCGGCGGCGCTGGCGCCGCTGGGCGAACAGGTCGAGTACGGCGACGAAGCGGTGGCCGGCAACGGCGTCGCCCGCGAATGGCTGCAGCGCACCGATAGTTTGCGGACCCAGGGCGTGGCCTTGGCCGACGCCGGCCGCGAGGCGGCCTGGCGCATCTTCGGCGACGCGCCGGGCGCGTACGGCGCCGGGGTCAATCGACTGACCGAACGCTCCGGCGCCTGGAGCGAGCGGCGCCAGATCGGCCGCGCTTATCTCAATCGCATGGGCCATGCCTACGGTCTCGACGCCGACGGCAGCGCCGCGCATCGCGCGTTCGAGATCGGCCTGGGCCGGATCGAGCGCAGCTACCACGGCCGCGCCTCGCACCTGTACGGACTGCTCGACAACAACGATGCCTTCGATTATTTCGGCGGCCTGTCGCTGGCGGTCGAAACCCTGACCGGACGCGTGCCGCAGGCGCAGGTGCTGTACAACGCCGACGCCGAGCGCGCCGACGTCGAGCCGCTGGAAGCGGCGCTGTTGCGCGAGTTCCGCGGCCGCTACCTCAACCCGGCCTGGATCCGGCCGCTGATGAAGCACGGCTACGCCGGCGCGCGCACGGTCAGCCAGGAATTCCTGGAAAACCTGTGGGGTTGGCAGGTGACCCGGCCGGACGTGATCCGCGGCTGGGCCTGGGACGAAGTGCAGAGCGTCTACCTCGACGATCGCCACCGCCTCGGCGTCGCCGACTTCCTCGATCGCGGCCACGCCCAGCAGGCCAAGGCGCACATGCTGGCGCTGATGCTGGTGGCGGCGCAGAAGGGCTACTGGAAGACGCCCGACGCCAACGTCGCGCGCCTGGGCGAGCAATTGGCCGCGCTGATCGCGCGCAACGGCTTGCCCGGCAGCGGCCACGCCGCGCCGGACCATCCGCTGTGGGGCTGGCTGCAGCCGCGCCTGTCGCCGGCGGCACGGGCGCAGGTCGCCGAGGTGTTGGCGCGCGCGCGCGGCGAGCGCGGCGCGGTGTCGACCTTCGCCCGCGGCGAGGAGGCGCGGGCGCGGCAGGCGGCGGTTCGGGAAGCCGCGACGGATGCGTCGAGCCAGGCCGCAGACGTCGCAGCGAACCGCCCGTCGCCGTCGCTGCCGCCGCGCAAACCGCAGCCCGCGGCCAAGCCGGCCGGATCGACGCCGAAGCCGGCCGGGCCGGCACGCGATGAACGGGTCAGCGAACTGTCGACCTTGGCGCCGGTGGCGCTGGTCCAGCGCCATCCGCTGCCGTCGGCGCTGGTCGCGCTGGCGATCGCGCTGCTGCTCGGCTTCGGCCTGCGCCGCGGCCTGGCGGTGCCCAAGACGCGGGCGGTGTGAGGGGGGGGCTGCTCGGGTTTGCGTATGCACAACTGCGCGCTGGCACAGGGCCGCGCCACCGCTGCTCATCCGTTGCTGTTCCCCCCTTTGGAAAAGGGTGAGAGCGTGCGCTTGCGAACCGCCAGGTTCGCGCACGATCGAACGCCAGCAGGCTGTGTCTGCTGGCCGGACGAGCAGGGGGGATTTGCTCTTCGCGCAGCAACGGCCTCCCGAGCGCGCGCCGATGCCGATCCCACCGCGCCGGCATTGCGATCGCGGCGGCCGCGGGATCTATCCGATCAACGAACATGAGGTAACACGACGATGGAATGGATGACCCATTTCGACTGGCTGCACCACCTGATCGCACGCCTGCTGCCGGTGGCGATGGCGGTGCTGCTGGTGGCCTGCGGCGCGGCCCTGATCGAAGCCGGGTTGGCGATCGGCGAGCGTTGGCTGGGCCTGCGCCGGCTCGAACGCGCCGGCGATCCGGCCCTGGTCGAACGTCTGGCGCGGCGCCGCATCGAGCGCTGCGACCTGTTGGCGCGGGTGCCGCCGATGCTGGGGCTGATGGCGACCATCATCCCGCTCGGCCCGGGCCTGGCCGCGCTGGGGCAGGGCGATCCGGCCCAGTTGGCCAGCGCGGTGACGGTGGCCTTCGACGCTACCGTGCTCGGCCTGATCGCCGGCATCGCCGGGCTGTGGATCGGCCGCCTGCGCCGGCGCTGGTACGAGGAACTGCTCGAACGCATGGAGGCCGCGGCATGAGCCTGCGCGCCACCCGCGCGGCGCGGCGCCGGCTGCGTACCCGCTTCGACCACGACGACGAAGACCCGCGCGCCAGCCTGGTCAACCTGGTCGACGTGATGCTGGTGTTCGCCTGCGGCCTGCTCGCCGCGATCAGCGCGACCACCTCGCAACGCGCGCCGGTCGAAGTCGCCCGCGGCAAGGCGATCGAACGCCCGCACCGGGGCCAGCAGGGCGCCGGGCCGGGCTATCAGGAGGTCGGCCAGGTCTACCGCGACCCCAAGACCGGCAAGCTGATCCTGATCGAGCGCTGAGCCATCGCGCAATCTCGCCGCGCTTTGCCCTATGCCCCTGTAGGAGCGGCGTAAGCCGCGACCCCGGGACGCGCAGAGAATCCAAGACCGTCGTCAGCGATCGAAGCTCCGCTCTTGCCCGAGCTGGCGCCGGCGCGCCCTGAGCGAAATCGCGCCCCCCAAAAACGAACAAGCCGCCCGAAGGCGGCTTGTTGGGATGCGCGAAGCAGGAAACCTCAGATGCCGTCGACGCGGCGGGCTTCCATGAACTTGCCGCTCCAGTAGCCGGTGTCCAGGCTGGAGACGGTGACGTCCTTGCCGGTGCGCGGGGCGTGGACGAAGCGGCCGTCGCCGAGGTAGATGCCGACGTGGTCGACCCGGCCGCGGCGGCCGAAGAACACCAGGTCGCCTTCGGTCATCGAGGCGCGGTCGATCACCGCGCCGGTCTTGGCCATCTCGCGCGAGACGCGCGGCAGTTCGATGCCCAGGGCGTTGCGGAACACGTAGCCGACCAGGCCGCTGCAGTCGAAGCCCTGGTCCGGGCTGCTGCCGCCCCAGCGGTACGGGGTGCCGAGCAGGCCCAGGGCGCGCTGCAGCAGGTTCTTGATCCGGCTCTGTTCGGCGACCGGCAGATCGGCCTTGCCCAGGTTGGCGTTCGGGCCCAGCAGGCGGTTCAGGTCGGTCGCCAGCAGCAGGGCGCGGTCGGACAGGGTCATCGCCTCCGGCAGCATGCTGCCGGCGCTGGACTCCGGCGCATCGGCCGAATCGTTGCGCAGCGACGGGCCGCCCGGCAGGGCGCCCATCGACAGGCCGGTACCGGTGGCGGTATCGGCGAAAGCGGGGAGGGCGCAAACCGCCAGCGCGGCGGTGAGCAGGAGACGTTGGCTAGCCCGAGCGGTGCGGGTGCTCTGGGCCAGGGGGGCTTCGGGGGTAGCAGCCTGGCGGCCTTGGCGAGTGAATTGAGGCGTCACGCAGTCATCACGAAGTCGTCACCGGGGAAAGATGATGCCCGGCGCGTGCGAGACATAGGTTCAAATTTCGTTAGCTGCGCGTTAACAAGCGCGTGATTTGATTCACATTTTTCACCCAGGCCGGACATCGTTCCCTGTTCAGGAAGCGAGGGCTCACTTCATCAGCACCCGCTTGGCGCCGCTGTAGTGATCGACCCAGTAGGGGCCGTCGAGCCGGTCCAGCCGCACCGTGCCGCCGCTGCTGGGGGCATGGACGAAGCGGCCTTCGCCGACGTAGATGCCGACGTGGCTGACGTTGCCGCGGCTGCCGAAGAACACCAGGTCGCCGGCGGCCAGGCGGGTCGGCTCGATCCGCGGCCCCTGGAAGGCGGCCAGGTCGCGCGACGTGCGCGGCAGGCTCAGCGCCAGCATGTCGCGGTAGACGTAGTTGACCAGGCCGCTGCAGTCGAAGCCGCTGTCGGGGGTGTTGCCGCCGTAGCGATAGGGGGTGCCGACCAGGCTGATCGCGCGCATCAGCACCGCATTGGCCGAATCCGGATCGTCGGGCTGGACGTGCGGCCAGTGCCGGGCCGGGGCGCTGGGCGGGGCCGGCTTGCGGACCAGTTCGCGGCCGCCGCCGCAGGCCGCCAGCAGCGCGCTCAGCACGGCCGCCAGGACCAGCGCCGGCAACGGCAGCGGGCCGCGCGCTGGCGCGGGAGCGGTGTTGCCGGGATAATGCGCGGCCTTCGTCACGTCGCTAGCTT
This sequence comes from Lysobacter sp. Soil_C_15, assembly GCF_057657315.1. Classification (NCBI taxonomy): domain Bacteria; kingdom Pseudomonadati; phylum Pseudomonadota; class Gammaproteobacteria; order Lysobacterales; family Lysobacteraceae; genus Lysobacter; species Lysobacter sp. Soil_C_15. The sequence goes on along the minus strand of NZ_JBDGIR010000004.1, from coordinate 254,959 downwards.
GGCGGCTAAAGGCAGCGGCGACAAGACAGCGTCCCTGTCGTTTTGTGGCGGTCCGCGCATTCCTGCGCGCCGCCGTGTCCCTTTCCGACCGCCGCCGCGCGGTCTTCATCCGGATCCAGCAATGAAAATCGAGAAAGATCGCGTCGTCCGTTTCCACTACACCGTCTCCGAGCAGGGCAGCGAGCCGCTGGAGAGCTCGGAAGGCCGCGATCCGCTGGCGATCCTGATCGGCCACAACAACATCATCCCGGGCCTGGAGAAGGCCATGGACGGTCGCGAAGCCGGCGAGAAGTTCGAGGTCGACGTGGCCGCGGTCGACGCCTACGGCGCCCGCCAGGAAGGCCTGACCCAGCGCGTGCCGAAGAAGTACTTCAAGGACGCCAAGCTGAGCCCGGGCATGCAGGCGGTGCTGCCGACCAGTTTCGGCCCGCGCGCGGTCACCATCCAGAAGGTCGGAATGAGCGTGGTCGACGTCGACCTGAACCACCCGATGGCCGGCAAGGACCTGCATTTCGCGATCGAGATCGTCGAAGTGCGCGAAGCCAGCAAGGAAGAGATCGACCACGGCCACGTCCACGGCGACGGCGGCCACCAGCACTGACCGCGTAGCGGTCGGCGTTCCGGACGGCCCGCTCGCGCGGGCCGTTCGCGTTTTTGCGGGTCGGTCCTGTCTTGTGCGGCCGGGACGGGCTAGATAACAGCCGGCTACACAGGAACCGGCTAGACAGGAGCCGGCTAGATAGGAACCGCGATGCCCACCGACCCCGGCCCCGTTGCGCAGCCCCCGCCGCCGGCCTTGCCGCTGGCGCCGGTCGCCGCCGGCGAACGCCTGCAGGCGCTGGACGCGCTGCGCGGCATCGCCTTGCTCGGCATCTTGTTGAGCAACGCGCCGTTCTTCAGCGCGCCGCTGGCCGACCTCGGCGACGGCGTCGATCCGGCCCTGCGCGGGCTCGACCGCTGGGCGACGATGGCGGTGCATGTAGCGGTCCGGCACAAGTTCTGGACCGTGTTCTCGCTGCTGTTCGGGATGGGCTTCGCGGTGATGGGCGAGCGCGCCGGGGCGGCCGGGCGCGATTTCCGTCCCTTGTACCTGCGCCGCAGCTTCGGCTTGCTGGCGATCGGCCTGGCGCATGCCTGGCTGTTCTGGTCCGGCGACATCCTGGTCACCTATGCGGCGTGCGCGTTCCTGCTGTACGCGCTGCGCGGGCTCGGCGCCGCGGCGCAGTGGCGGCTCGGCCTGTCGCTGTACGCGGTGCCGTGCGTGTTCTTGCTGCTATTGGCCGGCCTGCTGACGCTGCCCGGAGTGGCCGACGGCGATCCGCAGGCGCAGGCGCGCGGCGCCGCCGAACGCGCGCAGGCGGTGGCGGCCTACGCGCACGGCAGCTATGCCGAGGCGACCGCGCAACGCCTGCGCGAGTTCGTCGGGCTGACCCTGTCCAGCGCCTCGATCATGGTGCCGTTGGCCTTGGGCCTGTTCCTGATCGGCGCCGGCCTGGCGCGCAGCGGCGTGCTGGCCGATCCGGCGGCGCACCGCGGACTGTGGCGCCGCCTGCTGTGGGGCGGGCTGGCGACCGGCGCGGCGCTGACCGCGGCTAGCCTGGCGATCGATCCCGCCGCCTACGGCGCGCGCCTGAGCGCGCGCACCTTCCTCGCCAGCACCCTGCACATGATCGGCGCCTTGCCCTTGGCCCTGTCGCTGGTCGCGGCGGTGGTGCTGTCGCTGGCGCGCGGCTGGCGCTGGCCGCGGCCGTTCATCGCCCCCGGCCGGGTCGCGCTGAGCCTGTACCTGATGCAGTCCCTGGTCGGCACCTGGGTGTTCTACGGCTACGGCCTGGGGCTGTGGGGGCGGATCGCGCCGGCGCCGTTGTTCGCGGCAGCCGTCGGCTTGTTCGTGCTGCAGCTGTTGCTGGCGCAATGGTGGCTGCGCCGGTTCCGCTTCGGCCCGGCGGAATGGCTGTGGCGCGCCTTCACCTATTGGCGCCTGCCGCCGTGGCGCAAGGCGCGCGCCTGATCGCCGCTGCCGTCCGCCTGGCGCCGGCAGCGCAATGGCCCGCATGCGCGGGCCATTGCGTCTCGCCCGGCCGGTGGAGCCCGGCGCGTCGGGCTCAGTTGACCGAGACCGCGCTCCAGGCGCGGGCCACCGCCTTGTACTCGGCCGAGTTGCTGCCGTACAGGTCGGCCGCCGCCTGCAGGGTGCCGGTGCGCGCCTGCGGGTAGGTGGTGCTGGAGACGAAGTAGCGGGTCAGCGCGCGGTACCAGATCGCCCCGGCCTTGGCCCGGCCGATGCCGGCGATGGCGCTGTCGCCGTTGCAGACCAACTGCGCCGGGGTGTAGCTGAAGCCCTTCGGCGTGACCGCGCCCTCGGCCAGCAGGTAGAAGAAGCGGTTGCCCACGCCCGAGCTCAGGTGCGGGTCGTACTTGCCACCCTGGCCGGTCTGCGAGGCGGTGAAGCCGCCGACCGGATAGCACGAGAACGAGCGGCCGTCGGCGTCCTGCTTGAACATGAGCCGCAGCGCCTTGGTGTCGCCGGGGTTGTTGATGTAGACCTCCTCGCCGAGCAGGTAGTCGCCCGGATCGTTGGCGTTGCCGACGCTGAATTCGACCAGGGTGCCGAAGATGTCCGAGGTGGACTCGTTGAGGCCGCCGCTGTCCTTGATGTTGTAGTAGCCCAGGCGCGCGGTGGCGCCGGTGACGCCGTGGGCCATCTCGTGGCCGGCCACGTCCAGCGCGACCAGCGGACGATAGGTCACCCCGTCGCCGTCGCCGTAGACCATCGCCGAGCCGGTCCAGTAAGCGTTGACCAGGTTGGTCGGGCCGTAGTGGACGTAGCTCTTGACCCCGCGGCCGTCGTTGAAGATGCCGTTGCGGCCGTGCACGTTCTTGAAATAGTCGAAAGTCGCGGCGACGCCGTAATGCGCGTCGGCGGCGGCCGAGGCGCGGTCGGAGGTGGCGTTGTTGCCCCAGACGTTGTCGGCGTCGTTGAACGCGGTGGCCGCGCTGGTGCCGGTCTGGTTGCGCGCGTCCAGGGTCTGGCCGTTGCCGCGGGTCGGGTCGGTCAGGGTGTAGCCGCCGCTGATCGAGTTGCTGACCAGGCCGACGTTGCCCAGGGTCAGGGTGCGGCCGGTGCCGTTGGCGGCGGCCGAGTGCACCCGGTCGTCTTCCTGCAGCAGCTTGCCGTTGCGCGCGTCCAGGTAGTAGCTGATCAGGCCCGGTGCGGGGTCGTTGCGGCGGTCGCCTTCGACGTCGACCTGCCAGGCCAGGGTCGGTTCGGTGCCGCGGGCGAAGATCACCAGGCGGGCCGGGGCGATCGCGGTGACCCGGCCGTCGAACGCGGCGCCGGCGTCGATGCCGGCCTGCTCGGCGCCGATCTTCGGTTCGATCGCCGGGCGGCCGAAGCTGCGCATGTTGTCGCCCTGGGTGACCGAGAGCAGTTCGCCGTTGCGCGAATGCACGACCAGGTCGCCGCCGACCACCGCCAGGCCGCGGTAGCTGCGCTCCATGCGCACGTGCTCGGTGCCGTCGCGGTCGATCATCACGTCGCGGGCGACGAAGCCGTCGGCCTGGGTGCGGTGCACTTCGTCGGCGGCGACGGTTTCGAGCAGGCGGCGCGCGCGCTGCGCGGCGGGCGAGGCCGCGGCCTGCTCGGGCGAGGTCGAGGCGGCGAGCAGGTCGCTTTCGCGGCGGCTGCCGACCGCCAATCGCATCGACTGGGCGGCGCGGCGTTCGTGTGCGACGGTCGTATCGGCCTGCGGCGCGGGCGCAGCCTGGGCGGCGCCCGCGGCGAAGCCGGCGGCCGCGGCGGCGGGAGCGGCTTCGGAGCCGGAACGGGACGACACGGCGAGGAGGGCGATGCCGGCGACGACGGCAGCGCTGAGCAGAGCGGTCTTGGCGTGCATGGATGGATCCCTGAGTGGTTTTCATAGGCCGCAGCCGTCCCTGCCGGCCGCGGCGGCGGCGGTCGGTGCGGGCAGTGGCGTCGGGTCCGGCGCTCCAGCGCGGCCGTGGGGGTGGAGATCGCGGCGCGCGTGTCGATGGACGAGTGCGACCTTAGGCGGAGCCGGCGATGTGCTTGAACGCGAAACCCGCGTTCGCGGTCACACAATGCCGCGGGCTTTTCTGTTGCCGATCACAGAACCGCGGGCGGCCCGCCGCGGCGGCGCGATCGGCGGCCCGCCCCATGGCGCAAAGCCGGGCTCGGCCGGGCCGGTCCAGTCTTAGTACTATGGGGCGTGTGCCGCACGGCTCCCCGACGGCACTGGGGCCGCCGGCGCACGCCGCGCGGCCGCACGACCAGACTCCGGACGGCTGAAAGGGCAGATGGGCGAAGCAGAAGTGGCTGAGGCGGAAGCGCGGGCGGACCGCGGCCGCAGCGATGTGATCGTGGTCGGCGCGGGCGTGATCGGCCTGACCTGCGCCCTGGCCCTGCTGGAAACCGGACGCAGCGTGCGGGTGATCGACGCCGGCCGGATCGGCGGCGGCAGCTCGCACGGCAATTGCGGCACCATCACCCCGAGCCATGCGACGCCGCTGGCGGCGCCCGGCGTGATCGCCCAGGCCCTGCGCTGGATGCTGACCCCGGACGCGCCGCTGTACGTGCATCCCAAGCTCGATCTGCAGCTGTGGGGTTGGTTGCTGCGCTTCGCCGGACGCTGCAACGAGCGCGACTGGCGCGCCAGCGCGCAGGCCAAATCGGCCCTGCTCAACGACTCGCGCGCGCGCCTGGAGGACTGGGTCGGCCGCTACGGCCTGGTCTGCGAGTTCGACAACGCCGGCGTCGACTACGTGTTCCGCGAGCGCAAGTCGTTCGAAGGCGGCCAGTTCGAGCTCGACCTGCTGCGCGAGTTCGGGATCCAGGTGGAGGTGATCGACGGCGCCCGCTACGAGGCCCAGGACCCGGCGTTCAAGCCCGGCGTGGCCGGCGCGATCCGCTTCGAGCACGACGCCGTGCTGCGCCCCGACCGCTACGTCGCCGAACTGGCGCGCACGGTGCGCGAGCGCGGCGGCGAACTGATCGAACAGTGCCGATTGCAGGAACTGCAGCGCGACGGCGCGGACTACCGCGCCGCGACCTCGTGCGGCGCGCTGCGCGCCGGCCAGGTGGTGGTGGCGACCGGCGCCTGGTCGCCGAAGCTGTCCGAATTGATCGGCCTGCGCACGCTGCCGCGCGCGATGCAGCCCGGCAAGGGCTATTCGATCACCTACGACCGCCCGGCCCTGGTGCCGCGCCGGCCGGTGGTGCTGCGCGAGCGCAAGGTCTGCGTGACCATGTGGGACAGCGGTTTCCGGCTCGGCAGCACGATGGAATTCTCCGGCTACGACGAGAGCCTCAATCCGCGCCGCCTGGCGGCGCTGGAGCGCGGCGCGGCCGAATACCTGCACCAGCCGGTCGGACCGGTGGTGCGCGAGCGCTGGTTCGGTTGGCGGCCGATGAGCGTCGATGACGTGCCGATCGTCGGCGCCGTGCCCGGCCGCGACGGCCTGTGGCTGGCGACCGGCCACGGCATGATGGGCGTGAGCATGAGCGCCGGCACCGGCCAGCTGATCGCCGACCTGGTCGCCGGCCGCGCGCCGGCGATCGATCCGCATCCCTATCGACCGGAGCGTTTCGCATGAGTTCTTCCGAGCAAGCCGACGGCCGCTACGACCTGATCGTGATCGGCGGCGGTTCCGGCGGCCTGGCCGGCGCGTTCCGTGCCGCCGAATACGGCGCGCGGGTCGCCCTGCTCGAACCCGGCGCGCTCGGCGGCACCTGCGTCAACGTCGGCTGCGTGCCGAAGAAGGCGATGTGGCTGGCCGCCGACATCGCCGCCAGGCTGCGCATGGCCCAGAGCCTGGGCTTCGGCCTGCAGGCCGATCCGCAGCGGTCCTGCGCGCTGGACTGGCCGACCTTCATCGTCCATCGCCAGCGCTACATCGCCAACATCCACGACAGCTACCGGCGCCGCCTCGACGCGTCCGGCATCGCGGTGCTGCCGATGCGCGCGCGGCTGGTCGACGCCAACACGGTCGAATGCGAGAACGGCGCGCGCCTGAGCGCGACGCGGCTGCTGCTGGCGACCGGCGGCCGGCCGCTGCGTCCGGACATTCCCGGCGCCGGGCTCGGCGCGGTGTCCGACGATTTCTTCCAATGGTGCGCGGCGCCGGCGCGGGTCGCGATCGTCGGCGCCGGCTACATCGCGGTCGAGCTGGCCGGGGTGCTGCAGGCGCTGGGCAGCCAGGTCGAGCTGTTCGCGCGCGGCGCGCGCCTGCTCGAGGGTTTCGACGCCGAGCTGACCGCGCAATTGGCCGAGGACTATCGCCAGAACGGAGTGCGCCTGCATTTCGGCCACGCCGTCGCCGCCCTGGAAGGCGAGCCCGGCCGGGTGCGGCTGCGCGGCGCCGACGGTTCGCTCAGCGAGCCTTTCGACCAGGTGGTGTTCGCCACCGGGCGCGGGCCCAACACCGCCGGCCTCGGCCTGGAGCGCGCCGGGGTGGCGCTGGACGCGCGCGGCTACATCGCGATCGACGAACTCAACGCCACCAGCGTCGCCGGCATCGACGCGGTCGGCGACGTCACCGCCGACCCGCAGCTGACCCCGGTCGCGATCGCCGCCGCGCGGCGGCTGATGGACCGCGTGTTCGGCGGCCGCGACGGACGCCTGAGCCGCGAGGACATTCCCAGCGTGGTGTTCTCGCATCCGCCGATCGGCAAGGTCGGACTCAGCGAGGACGAGGCGCGGGAACGCTACGGTGACCATCGACATGGTGACAATCTGCACATCTATCGCGCCGGCTTTCGGCCGATGCTGTACGCCCTGGCCGAGTCGCCGCAGCGCAGCCTGTTCAAGCTGATCTGCGTCGGCCAGGAGCGCCGCGTGGTCGGCATCCATCTGTTGGGCGAGGGGGCCGACGAAATCCTGCAGGGCTTCGCGGTAGCGCTCAAACGCGGCATCACCCTGGACGACCTGCGCGACACGGTCGCCATCCATCCCACCAGCGCCGAAGAAGTGGTGTTGATGCGCTAGCCCGGCGACGCCCGCCGCGCCGGCGCCGGCCACGCGCGCGATCCGAACCGGGGCAGCGATGAAGCACAAGCAACGTCATTGGATTCTGGCCGGCGCGGTAGCCGGCATGATGGGCATCGCGGCGAGCGCCGCGGCGGCGCCGCCGGCGAGCGCCGCGGCGGCGTCACCGGCGAGCGCCGCGGCGGCGTCACCGGCGATGGACATCGCCGATTTGCTCAGCGTGCCGCGGCCGGACCAGTTGGTCGGCGCCAGCGACGCGCCGGTGCTGGCCTGGGTATCGAACGAGCAGGGCGTGCGCAACGTGTGGACCGCGCGCGCGCCGGCTTTCGCGCCCAAGCGCCTGACCTCCTATGCAGAAGACGACGGCCAGGCGATCGGCCCCTTGCAGTTCAGCGCCGACGGCCGCTGGCTGGCTTACGTGCGCGGCAGCGGCCCGGATGCGGCCGGCCACAACAGCAACCCGACCAGCGACCCCGACGGCCAGGAACAGGCGGTGTGGGTGGTGGCCAGCGACGGCTCGAGCCCGCCGCAACGCATCGCTGCCGGCCGCGGCATGCAGTTCGCGCCGCAGGGCGATGCGCTGCTGGTGCAAGGCTCGGCGCTGGCCTGCCATGCCTTGCCCGGCATCCAGGCGCCGGCGTGGTGCAAGAGCGACCTGATCAGGACCCGCGGCGGCAACGGCAGCGCCGGATTTTCGCCCGACGGCAAGTCGCTGAGCTTCGTCAGCGGCCGCGGCGACCACAGCTTCGTCGGCGTGCTCGACCTGGCCGCGCGCACGGTGCGCTGGATGGGCGCGGACTTCAATCGCGACAGCCAACCGGCCTGGTCGCCGGACGGCCGCCGGATCGCCTTCCTGCGCACCGCCGCGGCGCGCAACGGCGAGACCTTCGACCTGACCGGCGCCAATCCGTTCGAGATCTGGGTCGCCGAGGTCGCCACCGGCCAGGCCAGGCGCGTGTTCCGCTCCAACGACACCGCCGGCGGCTACGCCCAGTTCGCCGAGCCCGATGCGCTGCAGTGGAGCCGCGACAACCGCCTGGTGTTCAGTTCCGAACAGAGCGGCTGGCTGCACTGGTACGCGCTGTCGCCCGACGGCGGCGAGCCGGTCGCGCTGAGCCGCGGCGAATGCGAGGTGGAAACCAGCGTCCTGGCCGAGGACGGCAAGTTCTTCTTCAGCGGCAACTGCGCCGACCTGGATTACCGCCAACTGTTCGCGGTCGACGCCAAGGGCGAGGCGCAGACGTTGTTGACCGGCAAACGCGAGATCGCCACCGAGCCGGTCGCGGTCGCCGGCGGCCAATGGCTCGCGTTCCGCCACGCCGACGCGCGCCGCCCGACCGCGATCGCATTGGTGCCGCGCCAAGGCGGCGAGCCGCGGCGGATCTTCCCCGCGCAGTTGCCGGCGCGGTTCCCGATCGACCGCCTGGTCGAGCCCAGCACGATCACCCTGCGCGCCAGCGACGGCGTGGTCTCGCATGCGACCGTGTTCGAGCCGCCGGCGAGCTTCAAGGGCAAGCGCGCGGCGCTGGTCTACGTGCACGGCGGGCCGATCCGGCAGATGCTGCCGGGCTGGCACTACGGCAGCTACTACTACGCCGATTACGCCAACAATCAGTGGCTGGCGAGCCAGGGGTTCGTCGTATTGGCGCTGAACTTCCGCGCCGGCACCAACTACGGCCAGGCCTTCCGCCGCGCCGCCAAGCAGGGCCCGCGCGGCGCCAGCGAGTACCAGGACGTGCTGGCCGCGCACGCCTACCTGGCCAAGCGCGCCGACGTCGACCCGCGCCGGATCGGCATCTACGGCGGCTCCTACGGCGGCTTCCTGACCGCCTCGGCGCTGGCGCGCGATTCCGACCTGTTCGCGGCCGGAGCCGACCGCCACGGCGTCCACGACTGGCGCGAAAGCGCCAAGGGCGGCGACAACAGCGGCCTGTGGGGGCTGCGGCCGGACGAACTGGAACTGGCCTGGCAGTCCTCGCCGATGGCGCACGTGGACAGCTGGCGTTCCCCGGCGCTGCTGATCCACGGCGACGACGACCGGGCGGTGAAGTTCGGCCAGAGCGTGGAACTGGTCGAACGCCTGCGCGCGCGCGGCGCTCCGGTCGAGACCCTGGTCCTGCCGGACGAGGATCACTTCTTCCTGCGCCATGCGACCTGGCTGCAGGTGCATCGCAGTACCATGGCCTTCTTCCGCCGGCACCTGCAGTCCGGCGCCGCAGACTGAACGCCATCGCATGAACGCCGTTCCCGTACCGCCGCCGACCGAGCCTGTGTTCCAGTTGCACCGCGGCACGGCGCCGCTGCTGATCAGCCTGCCGCACGACGGCTCGCGCATTCCCGAGCCGATCGCCGCGCGCATGGTCGAGTCCGCGCGCCGCGCGCCGGACACCGACTGGCACGTCTCGCGCCTGTACGCGTTCGCGCGCGGACTCGGCGCCTCGATCCTGGTGCCGCACTACTCGCGCTACGTGGTCGACCTGAACCGGCCGCCGGACGACACCTCGCTGTACCCGGGCCATAACACCACCGGGCTGTGCCCGGCGGTGCAGTTCAGCGGCGAGGCGGTGTACCTGGAAGGCCAGGCGCCGCAGCCGGAGGAGGTCGCCGAACGGGTCGAGCGGTACTGGCGCCCCTACCACGACACCCTGGTCGCCGAACTCGACCGCATCCGCGGCGAGCACGGCCGCGCGGTGCTGTGGGAAGGCCATTCGATCCGCGGCGAACTGCCGTTCCTGTTCGAAGGCCGCTTGCCCGACCTCAATCTCGGCACCGCCGCCGGCAAGAGCTGCCTGCCCGAACTGCAGGCCGGCCTGGAACGCGCGCTGGGCGCGCAGACCGACTACGACTGGGTCGCCAACGGCCGTTTCAAGGGCGGCTACATCACCCGCCATTACGGCGATCCGGAGATCGGCGTGCAGGCGGTGCAGTTGGAGCTGAGCCAGCGCAACTACATGGACGAGGACAGCTTCGCCTACGACCAAGCCAAGGCCGCGCGTCTGCAGCCGCTGCTGGAGGCCCTGCTGCGCGTCGCGCTGGACTCCCAGGCGGCATGACCGCCGCGGCGCGGCGCACGGGCTCGGGCCGGTGGACATGACGCCGACGGCGCCGCTGCGCCCGGCGCAGGCGCGCGCGCTGCACCTGGCCGCGCAGGGACTGCTGGCGCGGCCGCGCCGGCGCGCGCGCAAGGCCGACCTGGTGGCGGCGATCGAACGCATGCAGTTGCTGCAGATCGACACCATCCACGTGGTCGCGCGCAGCCCCTACCTGGTGCTGTTCTCGCGCCTGGGCGATTACCCGCAGCGCTGGCTGGAGGAACTGCTGGCCGAGCGCGCGATCTTCGAGGTCTGGGCTCACGAGGCCTGCTTCGCCTCGATGCGCGACTACATCCTGCACCGCAACGCGCTGCCGCAGCGCGAGCACCATTGGGCGATCCGCAACGCGCGCAGCCACCGCGACAGAAACGGCGCGCAAATCGAGCGTCTGCTGCAGCACATCCGCGAGCTCGGCCCGGTCAAGTCCTCCGACTTCGAACGCGAGGACGCCGGCGGCGGCTGGTGGGGCTGGAAAGACGAGAAGCGCTGGCTCGAGGCCGGTTTCGCCCTGGGCGAGCTGATGGTCGCGCGGCGCGAGAACTTCCACCGCGTCTACGACCTGGCCGAACGCGTGGCCGGCGCCGCCGTGGCGGACTGGGATACCGCGCGGATCGCCCCCGAGGCGGTGCGCCGCGACACCGTGCTGCGCTCGGTGCAGGCGCTGGGCGTCGCCCAGGCGCGCTGGATCGCCGACTACTTCCGGATCAAGCCGCGCCTGCGCGACGCCGATCTCGACGCGCTGGTCGCGCAAGGCGAGTTGCTGCGGGTCGAAGTGCAGGGCTGGAGCGCGCCGGGCTACGTGCATCCGGCGCACGCGCCCTTGCTGGCGCAGGCCGCGGCCGGGCGCCTGCGCGCGACCCGAGCCACGCTGCTGTCGCCGTTCGATCCGGTGGTCTGGGACCGCGAGCGCGCCAGCGAGCTGTTCGGCTTCGACTACACCCTGGAGTGCTACGTCCCCGAGCCCAAGCGCCGCTACGGTTACTTCGTCCTGCCGATCCTGGCCGGCGGGCGGCTGGTCGGGCGCCTGGACGCCAAGGCGCATCGCGCCGCCGGCGAGTTCGAGGTCAAGGCCTTGTACCTGGAAGACGGCGTCGAGCCCAGCGAACGCCTGGCCGCCGACATCGCTGCGGCGATCGACGAATGCGCGCGCTGGCACGGCACGCCGAAGGCGAGGCTGGGCCGCTGCCGCCCGGCCGCGTTCGCGCCCTTGCTGCGGCGCGCGCTCAGCGCCGCGGCGGCGGCTTGAGCCGCGGCGGCGCGGCGCCGCCGGCCGGCTGCCCCCAGTCGGTCAGTTGAATTTCGAAATCAGCACGATCGCGCCGATCAGCCCCGCCAGCGCGACCAGATTCAGCCCCAGCGCCGGCACCGCGGTGTCGTGCGGTTCGTGGCGGAACAAGGCCGCGATCGCCGACAGGCTGCCGAACAGCCAGCAGGCGGCGGTGCACAGGATGGCCTGGCCGGTGCAGCGCAGGTCCCAACTGCCGCACTGCTCGGCGCTGGTGAAGGCGAACACCAGCATCCACGACAGCAACGGGCCCAGCAGCAGCGCGCACCAGGCCAGGATTCCGAACAACCGGGTTTGCGCCGCGGGCGGCAGGTGCATGTGCGCGGGCATGCGCAACGGGATGTGCAGGCGCTCAACGGCCATGACGAGGTCCTCCGCGGCGGGGCCCGCGCGCGGCGCGGCGGGCGATGCGGCAGCTTGCGTCCATATCGATCTGCTGACCGATACCGACGCGTCCAGCATGCCGCATCCGCCGGCACGGCGGCGTGAGCGTCGGACCGCAGGGATGTTGCAAAAACGAAGCGCCGCCCGGAGGCGGCGCCTGCGTCTTCGCGGCGGGCCGAAGCCCGCGGGCGGACCTCAGACCTCCAGCGTGGCCAGGTCGCCCTTGGTCTCCAGCCATTGCTTGCGGTCGCCGGCGCGCTTCTTGGCCAGCAGCATGTCCATCAGCGAATGGGTCTGCGAGTTGTCGTCGACGGTCAGCTGGACCAGCCGGCGGGTGTCGGGGTGGATGGTCGATTCGCGCAGCTGCGACGCGTTCATCTCGCCCAGGCCCTTGAAGCGGGTGACGTTGACCGCGCCGCTGAGGCCCTTCTTGCGGTCGCCCTTTTCGCGTTCGATCTTCTCCAGCAGGATCCGCTTTTCCTCTTCGTCCAGCGCATAGAACACCTGCTTGCCCACGTCGACGCGGAACAGCGGCGGCATCGCCACGAAGATGTGGCCGGCCGCGACCAGCGACGGGAAGTGGCGCAGGAACAGGGCGCTGAGCAGGGTGGCGATGTGCAGGCCGTCGGAGTCGGCGTCGGCCAGGATCACCACCTTGCCGTAGCGCAGGCCGGAGATGTCTTCCTTGCCCGGGTCGCAGCCGATCGCGACCGCCAGATCGTGCACTTCCTGCGAGCCGAGCACGCTGCCGGAGGCGACTTCCCAGGTGTTCAGGATCTTGCCGCGCAGCGGCAGGATCGCCTGGAAATCCTTGTCGCGGGCCTGCCGCGCGCTGCCGCCGGCGGAGTCGCCTTCGACCAGGAACAGCTCGGTGCGCGAGAGGTCCTGCGAGGTGCAGTCGGCCAGCTTGCCGGGCAGGGCGGGGCCCTGGGTGACCTTCTTGCGGACGATCTGCTTTTCGGTCTTCAGGCGCGCGGCGGCGCGCTCGATCGCCAGCTGGGCGATCTTCTCGCCCAGTTCGGTGTGCTGGTTCAGCCACAGCGAGAAGGCGTCGTGGGCGGCGCCCTCGACGAAGCCGGCGGCCTGACGCGAGGACAGCCGCTCCTTGGTCTGGCCGCTGAACTGCGGGTCGGTCATCTTGATGCTGAGCACGAAGGCGACCCGGTCCCAGACGTCTTCCGGGGCCAGCTTGACCCCGCGCGGCAGCAGGTTGCGGAAGTCGCAGAACTCGCGCAGCGCGTCGGTGAAGCCGGTACGCAGGCCGTTGACGTGGGTGCCGTGCTGGGCGGTCGGGATCAGGTTGACGTAGCTTTCCTGGACCAGCTCGCCGTCCGGCGCCCAGGCCACCGCCCAGTCGACGACTTCGGTGTCCTTCTTGAGCTGGCCGACGAACAGGTCCGGCGGCAGCAGTTCGCGCTGGGCCTGGCCTTCGCGCAGTTCGCCGGACAGGTAATCGCGCAGGCCGTCCTCGTAGTACCACTCCAGGCGCTCGCCGCTGGCCTCGTCGAACAGCTTGACGTTCAGGCCCGGGCACAGCACCGCCTTGGCGCGCAGCACGTGCTTGATCGCGCGCAGGTTGAACTTGGGCGTGTCGAAGTACTTCGGGTCCGGCCAGAAGCGTACCCGGGTGCCGGTGTTCTTCTTGCCGACCGAGCCGACCACCTCCAGCGGCGTGGCGCGGTCGCCGTCGCGGAAGGTCATGCGGTATTCGCTGCCCTCGCGCTTGATGTGCACTTCCACCAGCTTGGACAGGGCGTTGACCACGCTGACGCCGACGCCGTGCAGGCCGCCGGAGAAGGTGTAGTTCTTGTTGCTGAACTTACCGCCGGCGTGCAGGCGGGTCAGGATCAGCTCCACGCCGGGGACTTTCTCCTCCGGGTGGATGTCGACCGGCATGCCGCGGCCGTCGTCGCCGACCTCGCAGCTGCCGTCGGCGTACAGGGTCACCTCGATGCTGCGGGCGTGGCCGGCCAGCGCTTCGTCGACGGCGTTGTCGATGACTTCCTGCGCCAGGTGGTTGGGGCGCGCGGTGTCGGTGTACATGCCGGGCCGGCGCTTGACCGGGTCCAGGCCGGAAAGGACTTCGATGTCTGCGGCGTTGTAACGACTGCTCATGAAACCTGCATCGGTAGTAAGGAGTGGCGTCCGGGCCGGCGCTGCGGACGGCGCGCGGGCGCCGGCGGAGCGGGTCGGGCGGCGGCCGCGGCCATCTTGCCATCGGCCGGTGACGGCCGCGCATCGGCGGGGCCCGGCGCGGGGCGCAGCGAGCATGGCGACCGGCGCCAGCCGGGTCAAGCCGCACCGGCCGCGGGCGACATTCACGCCCGCCGCCGTCTCGCCGGTTGAGACCGGCGCCACGCCGCGGCGACCGAGCCGGCGCCGGCGCGCCCGCAGGTTGATCTGGCGCAAGCCGGGCCGGCGCCGGCGCTGCGATCCTGCGCGCCGTTTCTTTCTCGCCACAGGAGGGCAGGGTGTCCGCCCAGGACCAATACTTCGATCTGCAGCAGAGCTACGGCCGCTGCCTCATCCGCAAAGGCTTCATCGAGCGGTTCTACGAGATCTTCATGGCCAGCCACCCCGAGGTGGCGCCGATGTTCGAGCGCACCGACTTCCAGAAGCAGCGCCTGGCCCTGCGCCGCGGGATCAGCGTGGCGATCTTCCATGCCGCCGGCAGCGCGGTGGTCAAGCGCACCTGCGAGCAGATGGCCGACGTGCATTCGCGCCAAGGCCGCACCCCGGTGCCGCCGGAGTTGTATCCGTACTGGATCAACAGCCTGTTGCTGGCGATCCGCGAATACGACGAGCGCGCCGACGAGGCCTTGCTGGCGCGCTGGCGCCAGGCGATGAATTCGGTCACGGCGATGTTCAGCTCGCGCTATTGAGCCGCCGTCCGGCCCCGGCCCGCGGCTGGGCCGGGCCGCTTGAACGCGGCCGCTCGCGGCCCCATTGTGAGGGGCGACCCGGCCGCGCCGGCGTGGGTCCCGGCGCTGGCCGTTCTGGTCTGGGCCGTTCAGGTCCTGGCGTTCAGGTCCTGGCGTTCAGGTCCTGGCGTTCAGGTCCTGGGCGTTCAGGTCCTGGCGAGGCAGGCCCGACTAGGGTTCGCCCGACGCTGCACGGACGCGGCGCGAAGACCGGCCGGCCTGGGAGCCGGGGCGCCGCGGGCGCCGCTCCCGAACCGGCCGCTCCCCATTCGTACGGAGTCACCCCATGAAGATCCGCAAGCTGCTGCTCCCCACCGTCATCGCCGCCGCATTGCTGGCCCTGGTCGCGCCGAGCGCGTTCGCGCAGCAGGACCCGCAGGCCGACAAGAAGGCCGAAGAAGCCAAGAAGGCCGAAGACGCGAAGAAGGCGGAAGCCAAGAAAAAGGCCGAGGCCGAAAAGCGCCAGAAGTCCGGCGACCGCGGCGTCGAGCCCGAGGAAGAAGGCGACCGCTGAGGCGCCAGGCCGGCTGCGGGCCGCGCTGTCCCGTCGCGCCCCGTTCCCGGCGCCCCTTCGACGCCCCGGCCCGGCCGGGGCGTTTTCGTTTGCGCGGCCGCCGGGCGCGCCGCGGCGCTCCCGGCGCCGGAGCGGGCCGGACCGGTGACCGCTGCCGTCGCGCCCGGCTATCGTGCCTAGGCGGCGCGCGGCCGGCCCAGGCCCGGTCGTCGCCCGCTCCCGGTCCCAGGAGAGCCCGATGGCGCTGCGCATCGTCAGACTCGGCAGTCCGCGCCAGCCCGGCGAGGGCCTGCGCATCGGCACCGTGCGGCGGCCGCCGCGCGGCGTGCCCAAAAGCGAGTTCGCCTCCGGCGACTGGTACGACGTCTGGTTCCCGAACCTGGCGCCGAGCCTGGAGGCCATGAAGCAGGGCCAGACGGCGGACACCCCGGCGCAGTGGAACGCCTTCGTGCGCCGGTACAAGGCGGAGATGGCCGCGCCCGACGCCGCGCATGCGCTGGCATTGTTGGCGGCGATGTCGCGCGACAGCGATCTTTCCGTAGGCTGCTATTGCCAGGACGAATCGCGCTGCCACCGTTCGGTCCTGCGCGAGCTGCTGGCCGCGCGCGGCGCCCGCCTGGCCTGAGCCCGCGCGCCGGCGTCGGCACGGACGCGCCGGGCTGGCCGCAAATGCCCCGTCCGGCAAGGGGTTGCGGGGTCTGGAACGGTCCGTGCGCACTGTCAAGCCGTGCGGCTCGACCCGACTGTCGGTAAACTACGGCTTTCCAGCGGCTGCAAAATCCATGACTCCCCTGATTTTCGTCACCGGCGGCGTGGTGTCCTCGCTTGGCAAGGGCATCGCGGCGGCCTCGTTGGCGGCCATCCTCGAAGCGCGCGGGCTGCGCGTGACGATGATGAAGCTCGACCCCTACATCAACGTCGATCCGGGCACGATGAGCCCGTTCCAGCACGGTGAGGTCTACGTCACCGACGACGGCGCCGAGACCGACCTGGACCTGGGGCACTACGAGCGCTACCTGCGCACCCGGCTCAGCCGCAAGAATTCGATCACCACCGGCCGGATCTACGAGAACGTGATCCGCAAGGAGCGCCGCGGCGACTACCTCGGCGGCACCGTGCAGGTGATCCCGCACATCACCGACGAGATCAAGCGCTGCATCGTCGAGGCCACCGAAGGCTTCGACGTGGCCCTGGTCGAGGTCGGCGGCACCGTCGGCGACATCGAGTCGCTGCCGTTCCTGGAGGCGATCCGCCAGTTGCGCACCGAGCGCGGCCCCGAGCACGCGTTGTTCATGCACCTGACCCTGGTGCCGTTCATCGCCGCCGCCGGCGAACTCAAGACCAAGCCGACCCAGCACTCGGTAAAGGAACTGCGCTCGATCGGCATCCAGCCCGACGTGCTGCTGTGCCGCAGCGAGCAGCCGCTGCCGGACAGCGAGCGGCGCAAGATCGCCTTGTTCACCAACGTGCCGGAAAAGGCGGTCATCTCGGCCGTCGACCTGGACAACATCTACAAGCTGCCGCAGTGGTTCCACGAGCAGGGCCTGGACGCGATCGTCCTCGACCGCCTGCGCATCCAGGCCGGCCCGGCCGACCTTAACGAGTGGAACGAAGTCGTCGACGCCAGCACCCATCCGGTCGACGAGGTCACCATCGCGGTGGTCGGCAAGTACATCGACCATCAGGACGCGTACAAGTCGCTGGCCGAGGCGCTCAAGCACGGCGGCCTGCGCCAGCGCACCAAGGTCAACCTGAAGTGGCTGGAATCCAGCGAGATCGAGCGCGACGGCGTCGAGCCGCTGCAGGGCGTCGACGGCATCCTGGTGCCCGGCGGCTTCGGCGACCGCGGCTTCGAAGGCAAGGTCGCCACCGCCCGTTACGCGCGCGAGCACAAGGTGCCGTACTTCGGCATCTGCTACGGCATGCAGGCGGCGGTAGTGGACTACGCCCGCCACGTGGTCGGCCTGGAACACGCCAACAGCACCGAGAACGACAAGAATAGCCCGCATCCGGTGATCGGCCTGATCACCGAATGGCGCACCGCCACCGGCGAGATCGAACGCCGCAGCGAAGCCAGCGACCTCGGCGGCACCATGCGCCTGGGCCTGCAGGACCAGCGGATCAAGCCCGGCACCCTGGCGCGCGAGCTGTACGGCAAGGACGTGGTCGGCGAGCGTCACCGCCACCGCTACGAGTTCAACAACCGCTACCGCACCCAGCTGGAGGACGCCGGCCTGGTCATTTCGGCCAAGTCGATGGACGACCTGCTGGTGGAGATGGTCGAGCTGCCGCGCAGCGCGCACCCGTGGTTCCTGGCCTGCCAGGCGCACCCGGAGTTCCTCTCCACTCCGCGCGACGGCCACCCGCTGTTCGTCGGCTTCGTCCGCGCCGCGCGCGAAGCCAAGGCCGGCGGCAAGCTGCTGCGCGAGGTCAAGCAGTAAGTCCGCCGTGAACGACGGCCGGCGCGACGCATGCGCCGGCCTTGCCGGCGCCGGCTTCGGCCGCCATCTGATCGACCCACGAACGCAACCGGAACTCAAGCATGAAACTCTGCGGTTTTGACGTAGGCCTGGACCAGCCGTTCTTCCTGATCGCCGGTCCCTGCGTGATCGAATCGATGCAGTTGCAGCTCGACGTCGCCGGCCAGCTCAAGGAGATCACCTCCGCGCTGGGCATTCCGTTCATCTTCAAGTCCAGCTTCGACAAGGCCAACCGCACCTCGGCCACCAGCTTCCGCGGCCCCGGCCTGGAAGAGGGCTTGAAGGTGCTGGCCGAGGTCAAGCGCCAGATCGGCGTGCCGGTGCTGACCGACGTGCACGAGTACACGCCGATGGCCGAGGTCGCCTCGGTGGTCGACGTGCTGCAGACCCCGGCCTTCCTGTGCCGGCAGACCGATTTCATCCAGAACGTGGCCCGCGCCGGCAAGCCGGTCAACATCAAGAAGGGCCAGTTCCTGTCGCCGTGGGAAATGAAGCACGTCACCGCCAAGGCCCAGGCCACCGGCAACCAGCAGATCATGGCCTGCGAACGCGGCGCCAGCTTCGGCTACAACAACCTGGTCAGCGACATGCGCTCGCTGGCGGTGATGCGCGACACCGGCTGCCCGGTAGTGTTCGACGCGACCCATTCGGTGCAGTTGCCCGGCGGCATGGACGGCAAGTCCGGCGGCCAGCGCGAATTCGTCCCGGTGCTGGCGCGCGCGGCGATCGCGGTCGGCGTCTCCGGCGTGTTCATGGAAACCCATCCGCGCCCGGCGGAAGCCTTGTCCGACGGCCCCAATGCGGTGCCGCTGCCGAAGATGCGCGGCCTGCTGGAGACCCTGGTCGAGCTCGACCGGATCACCAAGAAGAACGGGTTCCTGGAGCAGGATTTCTGACGATGGTGGCGTCGCGGCCCTGGTTCCTTGGTCTTTGCCCGGAACGCTGGTCCGGTCGCCTGGGCCGTTGCGTTTCCGGGGCTGCCAAGGCTATGAACCGGCGGCCCAGTTTTCGCGACCGCGCTCCCGGTGCACCCGCATCTCGGCTATCGTTCGTCCCAACCGTTCCTCTTGCGACTGTCCGTCCCGCTATATGAGTACGTTCTCCCTGAGCTGTATCCACGCTCGCATCGATCAGTCGCATCGGTCGGTCGTGATCGGCTGTAAGCGGGGAAGCGCGGGTACTCGCCCGACCGGGGCAGAGGCATGATCGGGCGAGCTGTTGCATCGCTGCTGGCACTCGTTGCCTTGGGCAGCCAACCGGCGCTAGCGTGCAAACTGCCTAGTGATGTCGACGCGCCGACGCCGATGGCGCTCGCCGAATCCTCCGCGCTGGTGTTCATCGCCCGGGTGAAAGGGATCGCCTCAACCGATCAAGATCAAGCTGAAACGCCAGTGCCTGGCGTGCCCGGCGATGCTCAATTTTTCGCGCCGGTCGGCTCGCGAGCCGTGTTCGCAGATTTTTCCCCGCTACTCAACCTAAAAGGCAAACTGCCGCCGACCGCCTTGCTGCGAGACGCTGCAGACAGCTGCGGTCTGCAGCTGCAAGCGGGCGCCGACTACTTGATCTTCGCTGATCTTCCCGCGATCGCGGACAACAGCATCCTTCCTCTGCGCGGCTCGTTCAAACTGGACGGCCAGTCGGGGACTCGAGCCCGTCTCAGCCAAATTCAAGCCCATCTTTCTCCTCAGACGCCCTGATCCCATGACCTCCATCCAATCGATCCACGCCCGCGAAATCCTCGACAGCCGCGGCAACCCGACCCTGGAAGCCGAAGTCACCCTCGCCGACGGCAGCTTCGGCCGCGCGATGGTCCCGTCCGGCGCCTCGACCGGCAGCAAGGAGGCGATCGAGCTGCGCGACGGCGACAAGACCCGTTACCTGGGCAAGGGCGTGCGCAAGGCGGTGGAGAACGTCAACACCGTCATCGCCCAGGCCCTGAAGGGCATGGACGCGGGCGATCAGGCCGCGCTGGACAAGCGCATGATCGACCTCGACGGCACCGAGAACAAAGCCCGCCTCGGCGCCAACGCGCTGCTCGGTGTGTCGATGGCCAATGCGCATGCGCTGGCCGCTTCGAAGAAGCTGCCGCTATGGAAGTCGCTGGCCGGCGACCGCGCGCCGGTGCTGCCGGTGCCGATGATGAACATCATCAACGGCGGCGCCCACGCCGACAACAACGTCGACCTGCAGGAGTTCATGATCCTGCCGGTGGGCGTGAGCAATTTCGCCGAGGCGCTGCGCGCCGGCGCCGAGGTGTTCCATGCGCTGAAGTCGGTGCTCAAGGGCCGCGGCCTCAGCACCGCGGTCGGCGACGAGGGCGGTTTCGCCCCCGACCTGCGCAGCAACGAGGAAGCGCTGGAAACCATCCTCGAGGCGATCGGCAAGGCCGGCTACAAGGCCGGCGAGGACATCCTGCTCGGCCTCGACGTCGCCTCCACCGAATTCTTCGACAACGGCAAGTACCACCTGGTGGGCGAGGGCAAGCGCCTGACCAGCGAGCAGTTCGTCGACTTCCTGGCCAACTGGGCCGCGCAGTACCCGATCGTGACCATCGAAGACGGCATGGCCGAGGACGACTGGGCCGGCTGGAAGCTGCTGACCGAGAAGATCGGCAACAAGGTGCAGCTGGTCGGCGACGATCTGTTCGTGACCAACCCGAAGATCTTCAAGGAAGGCATCGACCAGCGCGTGGCCAACGCCATCCTGATCAAGGTCAACCAGATCGGCACCCTGACCGAGACCCTGGAAGCGATCGCGATGGCCGATGCCGCCCAGTACGCGGCCGTGGTCTCGCACCGTTCCGGCGAAACCGAGGACACCACCATCGCCGACATCTCGGTCGCCACCACCGCGACCCAGATCAAGACCGGCTCGCTGTGCCGCAGCGACCGCGTCGCCAAGTACAACCAGCTGCTGCGCATCGAAGAGCAGCTCGGCGCGGCCGCCCGCTACGCCGGCCGCGACGCGTTCGTGTCGCTGCGCCGCTGATCGCGACGGGAGGCGGGGGCATGCGCTGGGTGCGGGTCTCGGTGGTGGCGCTGCTGGCGCTGCTCGCCCTCCTGCAGTACCGGCTGTGGTGGGCCGGCGGCGGGCGCGGCGGCAGCGTCGCCGCGCTGCAGGCCCAGGTCGACGGCCAGAGCCGCGAGAACCAGGGCCTGCAACAGCGCAACGCCGCCCTTGCCGCCGAAGTCGAGGACCTCAAGTCCGGCGAGGCGGCGGTCGAGGAACGCGCGCGCAGCGAATTGGGCATGATCAAGCCCGGCGAAACCTTCTACCGGGTGGTCGAGGCCAAGCCGCAAGCGCCGGGGCCGAACGCGGCCGCGGCGGTGAATGCGGTGCAGGGCGGCGCGGCGCCGGCCGATTCGGCCGACTCCGCCGAGCCGAGCCTGGAAGAGCAGGTCGACGAGCCGCCGGGCGAACTGCCGGCGCCGGAACCGCAGCCGTCGCCGGCGCAGTGACGCCGGCGGCAGCGTCCCTCCGTACCGATCCTTTTCGAGTCAGCACGCATGATCTGGGCCGTCCTTCCCGCCGCCGGCCGCGGCCAGCGCTTCGGCGGTCCGACCCCGAAGCAATACCTGCACGCCGCCGGCAAGCCGCTGATCGAGCACGCTTTGCGCGCATTGCTCGCGCATCCGCGGGTCGCCGGGGCGATGGTCGCGTTGGCGGCCGACGACGCCCTGTGGCCGGGCTGGAGCGAACTGCTCGGCAAGCCGGTGCTGCGTTGCCTCGGCGGCGGCGAGCGCGCCGACTCGGTGCTGGCCGGCCTGCGCGCCTTGCCGGCGCAGCTCGGCGACGACACCCTGGTGCTGGTCCACGATGCGGCGCGGCCGAACCTGCGCGGCGCCGACCTCGACGCGCTGATCGCCGCGGCGCAGGCCGACCCTGCCGGCGCCATTCTCGGCGCGCCGCTGCGCGATACCCTCAAGCGCGCCGGCGACGGCCGCATCCTCGCCACCGAGCCGCGCGACGGCCTGTGGCGCGCCTTCACCCCGCAGGCCTTCCGCCGCGGCGTCTTGACCGCGGCCCTGGCTCAGGCCGCTGCGGACGGCGCGATCGTCACCGACGAGGCCAGCGCGATGGAACGCATCGGCCTGCGCCCGCGTCTGGTCGAGGGACGCGAGGACAATCTCAAGGTCACCACGCCCGCGGATCTGGCGTTGGCGGAGTACCTGCTGGGCAAAGCTTGACCGCCGAGGAGTGAGCGCAGAGCAGCGAGGAGTGAGCACAAGCGCGAACCGGCTCTCGACCTATTGACCTCTGCATTCGCTCGCTCCTCACTCCTCTTCGCTCACTCCTCGAACTCAGGAATTTCCATGAACATCCGCATCGGCCAAGGCTACGACGTCCACGCCTTCGGCGACGGCGACCACGTCATGCTCGGCGGAGTGCGCGTGGCGCACGACCGCGGCGTGCTGGCCCACTCCGACGGCGACGTGGTCCTGCACGCGCTGTGCGACGCCATGCTCGGCGCGCTGGCGTTGGGCGACATCGGCCGCCATTTTCCGCCCAGCGACGAACGCTGGCGCGGCGCCGACAGCCGGCAGTTCCTGCGCCATTGCAATGCGCTGATCGGCGAGCGCGGCTACCGGGTCGGCAATGCCGACGTCACCGTGGTCTGCGAACGGCCCAAGGTCGGCCCGCACGCGCAGGCGATGCGCGAGGCGATCGCCGCCGACCTGGGCATCGCGGTCGACGCGGTCAGCGTCAAGGCCACCACCAGCGAACAACTCGGCTTCACCGGCCGCCGCGAAGGCATCGCGGCGATGGCGGTGTGCCTGCTGGTCGCGGCATGAGCGAGCGCGACGATGCCGCAGCCGGCGCGGTCGAGGAGCCGGCGCTGCCCCGCGCCCACGGCGCGGCGGTGCTGCGCGCGCGCCTGCGCGCGCGGCCGGAGGACTTCCGGGTCGAGGAACTGCCGGGCTTCGCCGCCAGCGGCAGCGGCGAGCACCTGCTGCTGACGATCGAAAAGCGCGGCATGAACACCGCCTTCGCCGCCAAGCGCCTGGCCGCCTGGGCCGGTGTCGGCGAGGTCGCGATCGGCTACGCCGGGCTCAAGGACCGCCACGCGGTCACCGTGCAGCGCTTCAGCGTGCACCTGCCGAAGCGGGTCGCGCCCGATCTCGACGCGCTGCAGAGCGACGAACTGCGCGTGCTCGACAGCCAGTGGCACGCCAAGAAGCTGCCGCGCGGCGCCTTGGCCGGCAACCGCTTCGTGCTGACCCTGCGCGAGCCGGTCGGCGAGCGCGAGGCGATCGAGGCGCGGCTGCGCGGGATCGGCGAGCAGGGCGTGCCGAATTACTTCGGCGAGCAGCGCTTCGGCCGCGACGGCGACAACGTCGCCAACGCGCTGGCGATGTTCGCCGGACGACGGGTGCGGCGCGAGCAGCGCAGCCTGTTGCTGTCGGCGGCGCGTTCGGAACTGTTCAACCGCGTGCTCGCCGCGCGGGTGCTGGACCGCAGCTGGAGCGGCCTGCGCGACGGCGCGCCGTTGGCGGGCGAGGTCTGGGCCCTGGCCGGCAGCCGCAGCGTGTTCGGCCCGGAGCCCTGGAGCGAAGACCTGGCTCAGCGCCTGGCGGCCTTCGACATCCATCCCAGCGGACCGTTGTGGGGGCGCGGCGAACTGCGCAGCCGCGACGAGGTGGCTGCGCTGGAGCGGGGCGCGCTCGGCAACCCGCAGGCGCTGGCCTTGCGCGCCGGGCTGGAGGCGGCCGGGATGGAGCAGGAGCGTCGCGCCTTGCGCCTGCGCCCCGACGCGCTGAGCTGGCGCTGGTGCGAGGACGGCGCGCTGGAAGTGTGCTTCGCTTTGCCCGCAGGCGCTTACGCCACCGTGGTCCTGGCCGAGCTCGGCGAACTGCATTCTGGCGCCGCGGGCTGAGCGCGCCGCGCCGCCGCAACCCCTGCGCCTACCGCTCGTCGGCTTGCAGCCGAAGGCACTGGAACGCCGGTCCGGCCGGCGTATAAGCCGGAAGTGACAGCCGGCAGGGGCCGGTTGCCGTCCGGCCGCCGGGCGTACCGGGACCGGACTCCACCGCGTCAGGGAGCCTGGTCATGAACGCTACCGTGCGTGTCGCCGTCCTGTCGTTGTCGATCCTGGGTCTGGCCGCCTGCGCCGGCACCCAGACCAAGAGCGCTTACGCCGAGCCGGCCAGCGCGCCGCGCGAGCCGTCGCCGATGTCGCGCGACGAGCGCTACATCGCCACGATCGAGCGCATCGCGCGCAATCGCGGCATCGATGTGGTGTGGGTCAATCCGCCGCAGCGCGAGTCCGTCGGGGACGAATGAATGCGCCAGGGACGCAGGGGGTCAAACGCGTTTAACCCCCTGCGTCCCTGTCAACGCCGGCGCGGCGCCAGCAGCACCAGCACCGCGCCGGTGCCGCCTTGCGCGGGCGGCGCGGAGTGGAACGCCAGCACGTCGGCGCGCTGGCGCAGCATCCGGTCGACCAGATTCTTCAGCACCGGCACGCCGCGGCTGTCGACGTAGTCGCCGCCGCTGCCGCTGCGTCCCTTGCCGTGGATCAGGCGCACGCAGCCCAGGCCGTGCTCGCGCGCGTCGTGGAGGAAGGCGCGCAGCAACTGCTCGGCCTCGCGCACGTCGCTGCCGTGCAGGTCCAATTCTTCCTGGGCCGAGATCTCGCCGCGGCGCAGGCGCGCGAATACCCGCGGCGGCACTTCGTCGCGGCGATAGCTGAGCGCATCGCCGGCTTCCAGCAGGCTGTCTTCCAGGGCGTGGCGGAACTCCTCGCGCGCCTGCGCTTCGTCGCGCTCGGCCATGCGCGCGCGCGGTCGCGGCTTGGGCGCGGCCGGCGGCGGCGGCGCGTCGGGCAGGCGCCGTACCTCGCCGATCGCGGCCCGGAACAGGGCGGCGTCGTCGTCGGAGTCGTCGTCGGGGCGGTCGGGGGGCGGGCTCATGGCCACAGGATAAAAGCCCCGGCCCTTCCTTGGGACCTGCGACCCGTCGGTATCGGGCCGTCACCGGGGAAAACCGCGCGCGGCGCGCGCCGGACAGCCCCCAGGCGCGCCTGAGCGCCGCTGCGTCTGCGACACCGCATCGGCACAGTTCAGCATGCGTCGCAGCGGCGCCGGCGCCGCGCCTGTCAGAACAGACAGGTCCGAAAAAAACACGGACCGAGGGGGTTAAGAGGACTCAACCCCCCTGCGTCCCTGGTTTCACAGCGTGATCAGGCCCAGCGCGACGGCGCGCGCGCAGGCGGCGCGGCGGCCCTTGACTCCGAGCTTGCGCGAGGCCTGCTGCAGGTGGAAGTTCACCGTGCGCTCGCTGATCCGCAGGATCATCGAGATCTCCCACGAGGTCTTGCCGATCGCCGACCAGCGCAGCACCTCGCGCTCGCGTTCGCTCACGGTCGGCAACGGCTGGCGCTGGCGCAGCAGGCGGTCGATCGCGGCCTGCATGCAATTGACGAAGTACACCGCCGAGGCCACGGTCGGCAGCATCTCGCGCGGGTCGAACAGGGCGTTGTGGGTGAAGGTCATGAACGACCAGCGCATGCCCGGCGACCAGCTCGGCACGGTGATGCCGCCGCGCAGGCCGTGTTCGCCGGCCATCTCCAGGGTGCGGCGGGTGCGTTGCATCAGGTACACGCGCGGGCGCAACTCGTAGCTGGTTTCGCCGCGCGCGTTCCACGACGCCGCCGGCAGGCCCTCGCGGGCCTGGATGATGCGCGGGTCGGTGCGTTCGGCATGCGCCCCGGCCAGCGCCGGATAGGTCTTGGACCAGTCGCTGGCGAAGTCCTCGAAAAAGAAGAAGTCGTTGCCCGGGGCCGCGGCATGGCCGGGCAGGAGCGAGGGCTCCTGCAGTTTCATCGCATAGCCATGATGCTGAAACCCGAGCGCCTTGGTATAGGCGGTCGTCGCCGATTTCACTTCGTCCAGCGATCGGGCGCGGAACACGCGCTCGATATGTTCCCAGTACTGCATGCCTTGCCCTGCATTCAGACCGTACGGCGGCCATCTTACCGCCCAATGGCCGGCCGAACCGCCGTGCCGGATCGGGTATGATTCAGCCTTTCACCGCGGAATCCCCATGCGCGTATTGGTCAGCAACGATGACGGCGTCGACGCCCCGGGCATCCGCATCCTGGCCCAGGGCTTGCGCGACGCCGGTCACGAAGTGCTGGTGGTCGCCCCCGACCGCGACCGTTCCGGCGCCAGCAATTCGCTGACCCTGGACATGCCGGTGCGGGTGAACAAGATCGACGATTCGACCTGGCGCGTCTACGGCACGCCCACCGACTGCGTGCACGTGGCGATCACCGGCATGCTCGAGGTCGAGCCGGACATCGTCGTCTCCGGGATCAACAACACCGCCAACCTGGGCGACGACGTGATCTATTCCGGCACCGTCGCCGCGGCGATGGAAGGGCGCTTCCTCGGCCTGCCGGCGGTGGCGATGTCGCTGGCCACCGCCGACCACGTCGGCCGTCACTACGAAACCGCCGCCCGCGCCGCGGTCGAGATCATCGCCCGCCTGCGCACCGACCCGCTGCCGGCCGACACCATCCTCAACGTCAACGTGCCGGACCTGCCCTGGAGCGAGGTCGCCGGCTTCGAGGTCACCCGGCTCGGCAACCGCCATCGCGCCGAGGCCTGCATCCCGCAGCAGGATCCGCGCGGCCGCCAGTGGTGGTGGATCGGCGCCGCCGGCCCCGAGGCCGACGCCGGCGCCGGCACCGATTTCCACGCCGTGCGTACCGGCAACATCTCGATCACCCCGATTCATGTCGACCTGACCCGCTATCAGGCGCTGGAACAGGTCGCCAGTTGGGTCGGCGGCCTGGCCGCCGCGCTCGAGCCCGAGGCCGGCGTCGCCGCGGAGCCCGGCGCATGATCCAGCGCATGCGCCTGCAGCCCGAGGCGATCGGCAGCGGCCTGACCTCGCAGCGCGTGCGCGACCGCCTGGTCGAGCGCCTGCGCGAGGCCGGGATCCGCGACGAGCGCGTACTCAACGCGATCCGCACCGTGCCGCGCCATCTGTTCGTCGACGAAGCCCTGGCGATGCGCGCCTACGAGGACACCGCGCTGCCGATCGGCCACGGCCAGACCATCTCCCAGCCCTGGGTGGTGGCGAGGATGACCGAGGCCCTGCTGGCCGAACGCGTCCCGGCCAAAGTGCTGGAGATCGGCACCGGCTCGGGCTACCAGGCCGCGATCCTGGCCGCGCTGGGGCTGGAAGTGCATACCGTCGAGCGCATCGGCGAGCTGCTGCGCACCGCGCGCAAGCGTTTTCGCCAGCTCGGCCTGAACGTGCGCAGCAAGCACGACGACGGCCGCATCGGCTGGCCCGAGAACGGCCCCTTCGACGCGATCATCGTCACCGCCGCGGCGCCGGCCCTGGTCGAGGCGCTGACCGAACAGCTCGCCCCCGGCGGCACCCTGATCGCGCCGGTCGGCGCGGCCTCGTCGCAATCGCTGCTGCAATTGCGCAAGGACGCCGACGGCAACCTCAGCCAAACCTCGCTCGCGCCGGTGGTGTTCGTGCCGCTGTTGTCGGGCATGATCGACTGACCCCCGCAGCCGACCCACTATGGCACTGAAGATTTTCGGGCCGCTCTACGAGCGCGCCATCACCTGGGCCCGCCACCGCCATGCGCCGGCCTACCTGACCGGCCTGAGCTTCGTCGAGGCGATCATTTTCCCGATCATGCCCGAGGTCATGCTGGCGCCGATGTCGGTGGCCCAGCCCAAGCGGGCGTTCTGGTTCGCCACCTTGAGCATCGTCGGCTCGATGGCCGGCGCCCTGGTCGGCTATTTCCTCGGCCACTACGCTTTCGAGGCGCTCAAGCCGATGTTCGCCGCGCTGGGCATGCTGCCGGCGATCGAGTCGGGCATCGCCACGGTCCAGGCCAAGATGGCCGAGTCGCCGTGGGCGGTGTTCTTCTTCCTGGTGCTGGGCGGCTTCATGCCGATCCCGATGAAGGTGTTCACCTGGGCGTCGGGCATCGTCGGCGTGCCTATGCTGCAATACGTGCTGAGCATGCTGATCGGCCGCGGCAAGCGCGTGTACCTGCTGGCGCTGGCGATCCGCCTCGGCGGTGAGCGCGCCGAGGCGACGCTGCGGCGCTACATCGAGCCGATCGGCTGGATCGCCACGGTGCTCCTGGCCGCGGCGGTGGCCTGGCTGGTCTGGCGTTCACAACACTAAGCCGCGCCGGACGCGACACTGTCGCCGGCGGCCGCAATCAGGAACGAATGCGCGCGAACCCAGGCGCAGCAAGAGGACGAGCATGAGCGAGACGACCCGAACCCCGACCCTGGCGATGGCCGCCTGCTTGTTGGCTACGCTTGCCCTGATCGGTTGTTCGAGCACGGTCGTCCGCGAACCCTCGCGCGGCGGCTCCAGCCGTCCCGGCGCGCGCCCGCCGGCCTCGCGTCCGTCGCCGCGTCCGTCGACGCCGAAATACGGCGCCACCGTCACCGTGCAGCGCGGCGAAGGCCTGTACCGCATCGCCACCAACCACGGCATCGCGATGAGCGACCTGGCGGCCTGGAACGGCCTGTCGGCGCCGTACAACCTGTATCCGGGCCAGCGCCTGCGCCTGTATCCGCCGGGCGGCCGCGCGCCGACCAGCGGCTCGGGCTCGTCCTCCGCATCGGCCGGCGCCGCGCCGCCGCGCAGCGCGCCGGCGCCCACGCCCGCGGCCCCGGTCAGCAGCGGCATCCGCTGGCGCTGGCCGGCCGACGGTCCGCTGCTGGGCCGCTACGTCGCCAACGAGCCGACCAAGCAGGGCGTCGACATCGGCGGCGCCAGCGGCGCGCCGGTGCGCGCGGCCGCCGACGGCGTCGTGGTCTATTCCGGCACCGGCCTGGTCGGCTACGGCGAGCTGATCATCGTCAAGCACAACGAACAATGGCTGTCGGCCTACGGCCACAACCGCAAGCGCCTGGTCAACGAGGGCCAACTGGTCAAGGCCGGCGACCAGATCGCCGAGATGGGCCGCAGCGGCGCCGCGCGCGACATGCTGCACTTCGAGGTCCGCTACAACGCCAAGCCGGTCGATCCGTTGCTGTATCTGCCGGCGAAGTGACGTCCCGCCGACAGGGGCTTGCTGGCAGGAACGCCATGCCGCTCACGGCCGCGGCGGAGGCGGATCGTACTGACGGTCCACCGCGACGTAGCGGTAATCGCCGGCGATCAGGTTCAACAGCCGCAGCGACTTGGGCGAATAAGCGATGCGGACGCGGTCGCCGGGCCCGACCGCGTCGTAACAGCCCGCCGGCACCGAAAAACCGAGCAACGGCTGCGCACCTTCGCCATCGCCGGCATTGGCGTCGATGGAACTGCCGTCAGGGGCGCTGCCGTCAATGGCGCTGCCGTCTATGGCGCTGCCGTCAATGGCGATGTAAAGGCGGTAGATCGGCGGCCAGGTTTCGCCGTCCTCGCGGATCATCACCCCGTCGATGCGGCCGTCGCGCCACAGCTTGACCCCGGCCGCGACGTCTTCGCGCAAGGCCATCTCGTCGCAGTAGATCGACAGCGCGAACACGAACAGGAACAGCGTCGCCGCGCCGACCATCGCGAACACCCACCACTGGCGCATCTCCGGCTCGAACACGAAGCCCGGCACGAAGCAGGCCAGGGACGCCAACGGCATCGAAAAGAACACCGAGGCCGGCCAACGCAGGATCTGCTTGGCGCGCAGGTATTCGCGTTCGCGCCGGTCCAGGGGCGCGCGTTCGTCGCCAGCGGCGGGGGACGGGTCCATCGTGCGCCTCCATGCGCGGCCGGGGGGGCGGCCGAGTGCGATCGGTTATAGCCTGCGCGCCGCAGGGGCGCCATCCGGGGGCGCCCCCTGGGGCGGCCTCTGGCAGAGCGAGGTCCCGCGCGTGAAATCGCCGCCCCAGGTGCGGAAGCCGGCGGTGTCGAGGTGGATATGGCGGCGGTCGTAGAAGCCCAGGCCGAAGCCGGCCGCCGCGCCGCGCCGGCGCCAGAACGCGCACAACGCCCGCACCGGCGCGTCGGCGGCGAGATCGAAGTCGTAGGCGCCGCCGTGGCGATGGCGGCTCAGCCGGCTGCCGCCCTCGCAGCGGTTGAAGCGCTCGTCGCGATAGGCCGATTGCACGGTGGCTCCGTTCAGCCAGCCCTGCGCACGCAGTTCGCGGATCAGGCGCAGGCTGGGCACGGTCGCCGCCCACAGCGTCCGCGGCGGCACGACGAACTCGTCGACCCCGCAGCGGCGCCAGTGCCGGCCGCTGCGCAGCAACTGGCGCAGCGGCAGCACGTCGGCCACGCCGTGGGTGCGTAGAAAGGCGCGGTAGGCCTCGGCCTGCGCGCGATGGCCGCGCGCCAGCCAGGCCTGGTAGCGCTGCTCTGGCGTGTCGCTGCCGTCGCGGCGCAGCGACAGGGACATGGCGACCGCCGCCATCAGCGCGAGCAGCAAGACGACCAGGCGCGCGCGACCGGAGGGCGCAAGCGGGCGGCGCGAAAGACCGAGCGCGCCCGATTCCCTTCCCTGGGCCATGCCCGGCCTATGCGCCCAGGACGAAGCCCGCGACCACCCGTCGGCCTTCGCCGGCGAGCACGTTGAAGGTCCGCGCGGCGGCGGCGTTGGTCATGCTTTCCAGGCCGATCCCGCGGCCCAGGCAGGCGGCCAGGGTGGCCGGCGGCGGGAATGCCTGGCTGGCGCCGCAGCCGAGCACGATCAGCTCCGGCTGCAGCTCGAGCAGGGGGGCGAGGTCGTCGATGCTCAGCGTGCGCACGTCGCCGACCGCCCAATCCTCGATCAGCCGGTTCGGCGCCAGCACGAAGCTGCGCTCGATCCGGCGGTCGTTGACCAGCGCGACCCGGCCGTCGGCCCCGCGCAGGAAGAACTCGTGGTCGGGGGTTTCGAGTGAGAGGAGCATGAGCGTCGGGAACGGGGAGTCGGGAATGGGGAATCGTCAAAACCAAAGCCGGGTAGGGCGTGAGGCGACACGGGGGGGCAGAACCGGCTTCTGCCGATTCCCTCACCCCATTCCCGATTCCCGGCCTTCAGGCCCGCGGCAACACGATCTGGCGCCGTTCCTTGCTCGGGCGGTACAGCACGGCGGTGTGGCCGATGCGCTGGACCAGGGCCGAGCCGGTGCGTTCGGCGATCTCAGCGATGAGTGAGTCGCGGGCCTCGCGGTCCTCGGCGCCGACCTTGACCTTGATCAGCTCGTGGTGCTCCAGGGCCAGGTCGATTTCGGCGACCAAGGCATCCGTCACGCCCTTGCCGCCGACCTGGAGCATGGCCTTGAGATCGTGGGCCTGTCCGCGCAGGAAACGGGTCTGGGCGGAGGTCAGCAGGGTCGGCATCGGGTCACACGAACGGAGTAGAAAGGTCGCTCAGGGTATCATGGCGCCCCCAAACCCCACCGGGACGGCCGCCCGCCCATGGCGACCCGCAGCAAATCCAGCCATCGCTGGCTCAAAGAGCACTTCTCCGACCCCTTCGTGAAGAAGGCCAAGGCCGAGGGCCTGCGCTCGCGCGCAGCCTACAAGCTGGAGGAACTGGTCGAGCGCGACCGCCTGCTGCGGCCGGGCATGGTGGTGGTCGACCTGGGCGCCGCCCCGGGCGGCTGGTCGCAGTGGGTCCGGCAGGAGCTGGACCGGCTGAATCCGAAGCAGCCCGGCCGGATCATCGCCCTGGACATCCTCGACATGCCCGGCCTGGCCGGGGTCGAATTCCTTCATGGCGATTTCAGGGAGGATGCGGTGTTATCGCAGTTGGAAGCCACCCTGGGCGGGCAGGCGGTGGACCTTGTGCTGTCGGACATGGCCCCCAATATGAGCGGTGTGGATGCGGTGGACCTGCCGCGGGCGATGCACCTTTCGGAGCTGGCGATGGACTTCGCCGACCGGCACCTGAAGGTCGACGGCACGTTCCTGATCAAGCTGTTCCAGGGCGTCGGCTTCGACGATTACGTGCGCGAACTGCGCCGGCGCTACGCCAAGGTCTCGATCCGCAAGCCGGCGGCCTCGCGCAAGCGGTCGCCGGAGGTGTACGCACTGGCGCAGGGCAAGCGCGCAACGGCCGCATGACGGCAGGTGCCTGACGCGCGCCGGTGTGACAATCTGGGCAATCTGGCGGTACCCGCCGGCGCACGAGGCGTCGGAGGACACGAGGCCCCGCGGGGCCGCAGGGTAGGAAATAAATGAACGATTTGGCCAAGAATCTGCTGCTTTGGGTGATCGTCGCCGTCGTGCTGATGGTGGTGTTCCAGGCGTTCGGCCCGCGCACCCCCGGCGCCGATGTGCTGGCCTACGACCAGTTCATCGCCCAGGTCCAGTCGGACAAGATCAAGGAAGTGAAGATCTCCGACGACGGCACCACGATCACCGGCACGCGCAAGGACGACACCAAGTTCACCACCTACAGCACGCGCGACCCCTACCTGATCAACGACCTGATCAACCACAAGGTCGTCACCGAGCAGACCCCGCCGTCGAGCAGCCCCTCGCTGATCATGATCCTGGTCAACGTGCTGCCGTGGCTGCTGTTCATCGGCATCTGGGTGTACTTCATGCGCCAGATGCAGCAGGGCGGCAGCAAGGGCGCGATGAGCTTCGGCCGTTCGCGGGCCAAGCTGCAGGGCGAGGACCAGGTCAAGGTGACCCTGGCCGACGTCGCCGGCTGCGACGAGGCCAAGGAAGAAGTCGGCGAACTGGTTGAGTTCCTGCGCGACCCGTCCAAGTTCCAGAAGCTCGGCGGCAAGATTCCGCGCGGCGTGCTGATGGTCGGCCCGCCGGGCACCGGCAAGACCCTGCTCGCCCGCGCCATCGCCGGCGAGGCCAAGGTGCCGTTCTTCTCGATCTCCGGTTCCGACTTCGTCGAGATGTTCGTCGGCGTCGGCGCCAGCCGCGTGCGCGACATGTTCGAGCAGGCCAAGAAGCACGCGCCCTGCATCATCTTCATCGACGAAATCGACGCGGTCGGCCGCCATCGCGGCGCCGGCCTGGGCGGCGGCCACGACGAGCGCGAGCAGACCCTCAACCAGCTGCTGGTGGAGATGGACGGCTTCGAAGGCGGCGAAGGCGTGATCGTGATCGCCGCGACCAACCGCCCCGACGTGCTCGACCCGGCGCTGCTGCGCCCGGGCCGTTTCGACCGCCAGGTGGTGGTCGGCCTGCCGGACGTGAAGGGCCGCGAACAGATCCTGCGCGTGCACATGCGCAAGCTGCCGCTGCACGACGACGTCGAGCCGATGACCATCGCCCGCGGCACCCCGGGCTTCTCCGGCGCCGACCTGGCCAACCTCTGCAACGAGGCGGCCCTGTTCGCCGCGCGCGAGAACGCCAAGGACGTGCGCATGGAGCACTTCGACAAGGCGCGCGACAAGATCCTGATGGGCGCCGAGCGCCGCTCGATGGCGATGAGCGAGGACGAGAAGAAGCTGACCGCCTATCACGAGGCCGGCCACGCCATCGTCGGCCGGGTCGTGCCCGAGCACGACCCGGTGTACAAGGTCACCATCATTCCGCGCGGCCGCGCCCTGGGCGTGACCATGTACCTGCCGGAAGGCGACAAGTACTCGATGAACCGGGTCGCGATCGAATCGATGCTGTGCTCGCTGTACGGCGGCCGCGTCGCCGAGGAGCTGATCTTCGGCGTCGACAAGGTCACCACCGGCGCGTCCAACGATATCGAGCGCGCGACCAAGATGGCCCGCAACATGGTCACCAAGTGGGGCCTGAGCGACGAGATGGGCCCGATCGCCTACGGCGAAGAAGAGGACGAAGTCTTCCTCGGCCGTTCGGTCACCCAACACAAGAACGTGTCCAACGAGACCGCGCGCAGGATCGACGAGGTCGTGCGCGGCATCCTCGACAAGGCCTACGGCCGCACCTCGCAGATCCTCAAGGACAACCTCGACAAGCTGCACGTGATGGCCGAGGCGCTGCTGCAGTACGAGACCATCGACGCGGCCCAGATCGACGAGATCATGGCCGGCCGCCGCCCGGGCCCGCCGGCCGACTGGGCCAAGGCCGGCAAGCTGCCCAAGGACGACAACCGTCCGGGCGCGATCGGCGGCCCGGCGGCGCAGACCTGAGACCCTCTTCGGGATTCGGGATTCGGGATTCGGCGAGACTGGGCGCTGCCTGAGCCATCCAAGCATCGAGCCGAACGGCGTCCGGGAAACCGGGCGCCGTTTTGCTTTGGCCGGGCATCAAAGGGCGAGCGGGCCGCGGCCAGAACTGCAAGATGAAAGCCGCGCCGCGCTTGCGTAAGCTCAGGCCGGGACGAACGCTCTTGCCGAGTCCCGAGTCCCGAGTCCCGAGTCCCGCACCCCCAGTCCCGAGCCAAAGCTGCCGATCCCATGTTCGACCTGACTCCGATCCTCGACTGCCAAGGCCGCCCGCTCAAGCTCGATCGCCCGCGGGTGATGGGCATCGTCAACGTCACCCCGGATTCGTTCTCCGACGGCGGGGCGCACGACAGCGTCGAGGCGGCGGTGGCGCACGCGCTGCGGCTGGCCGCGGAGGGCGCGGACGTGCTCGATATCGGCGGCGAGTCGACCCGGCCCGGAGCCGACGAGGTGCCGGTCGAGGAGGAACTGCGGCGCACGATTCCGGTGATCGAGCGCTTGGCGCGCGAAACCGGCTTGCCGATCAGCATCGACACCTCCAAGCCCGAGGTCATGCAGGCTGCGGTCGCGGCCGGCGCGGGGATGATCAACGACGTCTACGCCCTGCGCCGCGAGGGCGCGCTCGAAGCGGCCGCCGGGCTCGGCGTGCCGGTGGTGCTGATGCACATGCAGGGCGAGCCGCGTTCGATGCAGCACGAGCCGGTCTACGACGACGTGGTCGCGCAAGTGCACCGCTTCCTCGCCGAGCGCATCTTCGCCGCCGAGATGGCCGGCATCGCCAAGAAACGGATCGTGGTCGACCCGGGCTTCGGCTTCGGCAAGACCCTGGACCACAACCTGAGCCTGCTGGCCCAACTCGAGCGCTTCGCCGAACTCGGCGTGCCGTTGCTGGCCGGCCTGTCGCGCAAGCGCAGCATCGGCGAGCTGACCGGTCGCGAGGACGCGCGCGAGCGCGTGCACGGCTCGGTCGCCGCGCACCTGATCGCGGCCCAGCGCGGCGCGACGCTGCTGCGCGTGCACGACGTCGCCGCGACGGTGGACGCGCTGAAGGTATGGCACGCGGTCGCGGCGCAAGCGACGCCGCGGCGTACGGCGGCGTCGGCGCCTTCGTTGAAGTGGCCCGACGACGAGTAAGCCGCCCCCGCAGGCGCGCCGCGCGTCGGCGCACTCGACCGGTCGTTTCGCGCCGTCGCTGGCGATATCGAACCCGCTGCGTCCCGCGTCCGCCGACAGGCCGGCGAGGGCGAAGCCGGCGCACGCAGAGCGGCGAACCGGCGTTGAAGCGGCGCCGAAGCGGCGACGATGGCCGGACCTCGATCCACAGCGGCATAGGTCGCGCACAGGCGCAGAGCAAGAACCCTCCCGTGCCGGCGGCGGGAATGTGCGCGATCCGGCGGCTGTCTTGCCCCGTCGCGTCGAGCGAGGACTCCGCCGGCGCCGCGCCGGGATCTCGGCCGCATCCGCAAGGCTGGCGATAATTTCGCCACAATCCTGCAAGCCTTGCGGCGCAAGGCGTGAAACCCGATTCGCGGGCGACTGTCCGCAGCCTTGTCCACAGCGCATGTGGACAAGGCGCGGCCGGGATTGCGCGTGCGGCGCCAGCTTGCCGTTGGACTTGGAACCGCGACGGACAGTCCGCGTCGCGCCGGCGCAGCGCCGCCGGCGGAACGCGTCCCGGTTCGTGGACAAAAAAACGCCAAACTCCTGCAAGGCTTGCTGCGCAAGGCGTGAAACCGCCTTCGCCGATGCGTATCCGCAGCCTTGTCCACAGCGTTTGTGGACAGCGCACGCGCCGTATCGCGGCGACGCGTGGCGGTGGCGGATTTGTCAATGCGGACGGTCGCGCCCAGCCTTGGGCCCGATACCGCGCCGCATCGCCATCGGGGACGCCGATATCCATCGCCTCGCGAGCTGGCGAAGATTTGTCCAAAATCCCCGAGGCCTTGTCGCGCAAGGCGTGAAACCCGATTCGCGCGCAAGTGTCCGCAAGCTTGTCCACAGCCGCTGTGGACATGCGCAGCCGCGTTACCGCGACGATCCGCGGATATGGAGCGCTCACCGCCCCGGTCGCGCCGCCTACGCCGCCGCGAGCTCCCCCGCATCGCTCCCGCCCGCGCCAGGCTTTTCGCCGTTGCCCCCTTTGCAAAAGGGGGGGGCAGGGGGGATTTGCTCTGCACGTGGCGAAGAATTGTCCAGAATCCCGCAAGCCTTGCCCCGCAAGGCGTGAAACCCGATTCCCCGGCGAGTGTCCGCAGCCTTGTCCACAGCCGATGTGGACAAGCGCCCGAGGCGAAGCCGGCGCCGGCGCCGGCGGCAGCTCCCGATCGGTACCGCGCCGCGACAGCGGCAGGGCTCGCCGCGAATCGCCGTCGGATCCGGATATCGACGGCCTGGACAAAAAATCGCCAAAGTTCCGCGGGCCTTGATGCGCAAGGCGTGAAACACGCCTCCCGGCCGTGTGTCCGCAGGTTTTTCCACAGCGTTTGTGGACAGCGTACGCAAGCTCTCGCGGCTGTCGCACCGCACTGCCGTTGCGCCAGCGTAGCGGCATCGCCATCGCGGCCGGCCTGAAATCAGGCGCGAAACGGCTCGCGCGCGCCTGGCGATATTTTGTCCAGAATCCTGCAGGCCTTGCCCCGCAAGGCGTGAAACCCGATTCCACCGCAGCTGTCCGCAAGCTTGTCCACAAGCGATGTGGACAACGGCGCCCCGACCGAATCGCGTCGTCCGCCGAGGCGGTAGCGCGGTGGCGCCAGGGCGGGGCGTCGCAGCGATCGCCGCCGACGGCGGCGCGGCGCCGGTAGCCGCACGGCGCGCGTCATGCCGGTGCAAGCGTGTGTTTCCAGGCGCCGCAGCGGCCTGGCGATTTTTTCGCCAATCTTTGCCAGGCCTTGCGGCGCATAGCGTGAAACCCGATTCGCGGATCGCTGTCCGCAGCCTTGTCCACAGCGAATGTGGACAGCCGGTGCGCGCGCCGCGGACCGGCGCCGATCGCGCGGATGCGCGCAAAGCCTTGGAAGTCAAGCGAAAATCGCTGGTCAAATTATCGCCAACCCTCTTGCAATCGTTGTGTGGCAACGGATTGCGGGCGCGTTCCGGAAACTGTCCGCAGGCTTGTCCACAGGCTGTGTGGACAACCGCAGGCGGATGGCGATGTTTTCGCCAAAATCCCGCCAAGCCTTGCCGCGCCTGGGCTGCGCCGGCTTATCAACAGGCTTGCCCCAGTGCTTCTCCACAGCGGATGTGGAAAGCCGTCCGCCGCCGCCGCGGCTTCCGTCGCGCGCGCGGCTGTGCGAGGCTGCCGGCTCTCGCCGCCGCCCGTTCCGCTTCCGCCGCATGGCCCGTTCCGCCGACCCGCGCCCGCTCGCGATCGCCCTGATGGGGCCGACCGCGTCGGGCAAGACCGCCCTGGCCCTGGACTGGGCGCAGCGCCTGGACGGCGAGATCGTCAGCGTCGACTCGGCCCTGGTCTACCGCGGCCTCGACATCGGCGCGGCCAAGCCCAGCGCGGCCGAGCGGGCGCAGGTGCCGCACCACCTGATCGACGTGCGCGACCCCTGGCAGCCGTACTCGGCCGCCGACTTCGCCCAGGACGCGCGCCGCGCCCTGGACGGCATCGTCGCCCGCGGCCGCCTGCCGATCCTGGCCGGCGGCACCGGCCTGTACTTCCACGCCCTGCTGCGCGGCCTGGCGCCGATGCCCGAGGCCGACGCCGCGGTCCGCGCCCAGCTGGCCGCCGAGGCGGGGCAGCGCGGCTGGGCCGCCCTGCACGCCGAACTGGCCCAGGTCGATCCGGAGGCGGCGGCGCGCATCCACGCCACCGACGCCCAACGCATCCAGCGTGCCCTGGAAGTGTTCCGCCTGTCCGGCAAGCCGATCAGCCGCTGGCGGCGCGAGGCCCTGCACGCGCCGCGGCTGCCGTATCGGGTGCTCAGGCTGGCGCTGGCGCCGACCGAACGCGCGACCCTGCATGCCCGGATCGAGCGCCGCTTCGACCAGATGCTGGCCGACGGCTTTCTCGACGAAGTCCGCCGCCTGCGCGCGCTGCCGCAGCTGGGCGCGCATCCCGCCCCGCTGGATCTGCCGGCGATCCGCGCGGTCGGCTACCGCCAGGCCTGGGAGTACCTGGACGGGGCGGGCGACGAGGACGAGTTCCGTGCGCGCGGCATCTACGCGACCCGGCAGTTGGCCAAGCGCCAGTTGACCTGGTTGCGCGGCGAGCTTGACCTGCGTTGGTTCGACCCTTTGCGCGATGCGGTCGAGTTGGAACGCACATTGACGCAGTTCGCGGGCGTTCGGCTCGTAGGACAGGCCCCGGCGGCTTAGAATGGAGCGCGCAAACCCGGAACCGGGTCGCAATGTTTGCTACCACTTGCGTTACCATCGGCCGGTCGCCCTGTGGGGACAACAGCCGGCGATACGGCCGCGCCCGCACCCGTTGCTGGGAGCGCCGTCCTAATAACTAGAACATGCTGGGGAATTAGAAGATGTCTAAGGGGCAATCCCTCCAGGATCCTTTCCTGAATGCGCTGCGTCGCGAACGTGTGCCGGTCTCGGTCTACCTCGTCAACGGCATCAAGCTGCAGGGCACGATCGAATCGTTCGATCAGTTCGTGGTGCTGCTGCGCAATACCGTCAGCCAGATGGTCTACAAGCACGCGATTTCCACCGTGGTGCCCGCGCGCAACGTGCGCGTCGGACCGGGCGGCGGCTATGTCCAGTCGGCCGACGGCGGCGACGGCAGCGACGAAACCGAATAATCCGGAACGAGAGCGGAGGACGGGGCCGGCACGGCATGGCCGCCTTGACTCGTTCCTCGTTCCTCTCCACTCGTTCCCCGGGCCCTAGATGTTCGAACGTTCCAAGAAGGGCGAGCACGCCCTGTTGATCCAGCCCCACGCCGGCGGCGCGCCGGACGAGGACCTGCTGGAGGAGTTCGCCGACCTGGCGCGGTCGGCGGGCGCCACCGTGGCCGCGGTGCTGACCGCGCGCATCGACCGGCCCAATGCGGCGACCCTGATCGGCAGCGGCAAGCTCGACGAGGTCAAGGCCGCGGCCGACGCCAGCGGCGCCGACCTGATCCTGGTCAACCATCCGCTCAGCCCGGGCCAGGAGCGCAATCTCGAGCGCGCCCTGCAGCGCCGGGTGGTCGACCGAACCGGCCTGATCCTGGACATCTTCTCCCAGCGCGCGCAGAGCGCCGAGGGCAAGCTGCAGGTCGAACTGGCCCAGCTCAAACACATGGCCACCCGCCTGGTGCGCGGCTGGACCCACCTGGAGCGCCAGCGTGGCGGCTCGATCGGCCTGCGCGGGCCCGGCGAAACCCAGCTGGAAACCGACCGCCGCCTGCTGCAGAAGCGGGTCGAACAGTTGCAGCGCCGGCTCGACAAGGTCGAGGTGCAACGTACCCAGATGCGTCGCGCGCGGGTCCGCAGCGAACTGCCGCGGGTGGCCCTGGTCGGCTACACCAACGCCGGCAAGTCGACCCTGTTCAACGCCCTGACCGGCGCCGAGGCTTACGCCGCCGACCAACTGTTCGCGACCCTGGACCCGACCGTGCGCCGGATCGAGCTGTCCGGCGGCGCGGTGGTGCTGGCCGACACGGTCGGCTTCGTCCGCGACCTGCCGCACGAACTGGTCGCGGCGTTCCGCTCGACCCTGTCGGAGGCGCGCGAGGCCGACCTGCTGCTGCACGTGATCGACGCCGCCGACCCGCATCGCGACGACCGCATCGCCCAGGTCGACGAGGTTCTGAACGAAATCGGCGCCGGCGATTTGCCGCAATTGCTGGTTTTCAACAAGATCGACCGCCTCGAAGGCGTGCCGCCGCGGGTCGACCGGCCCGGCGAGGAGCGCCACCGGGTATGGGTCTCGGCCCGCCAGGGCCTGGGCCTGGAGCTGTTGCGCGGCGCCCTGGGCGAGGCCTTGCAGCTGCGCCACATCGCCGGCGAGCTGCGGATCGCCCCGCAGGACGCGCGTTTGCGCGCGCGCCTGCACGAGCTGGGCGCGGTCCGCGCCGAGCAGGCCGACGAGCACGGCTGGCTGCTGCAGGTCGACCTGGCCCTGGCCGACGCCCAGCGCCTGTTCGTCCAGGCTCACGGCGAAGCGCTGCGCCCCTTGCTTGAGGCGGTTCAGGACCCCACCTAGAATCGACGGGTTCGCGCGCGCTGGTTCGGCGCGCGGATTCCCGCGGCGCATCGGCGCTGCGGGCCGGCGGCGTGCCGCCGGTGCAGCGGGCTGGACAGAGGACGTCCCGCCCGGCGCCCAACTTCTTAGGAGCAGGCATGGCCTGGAACACCCCTGGCAGTGACAATTCCGGCGACAACCCGCGTCCGCCGCGCCGCAAACCCCAAGGGCGCGGCCTCGACGCCGTGATCGAGCCGCTGCGCGGCCTGTTCGGCAACGGCGGCGGCGGGATCCTGCGCTGGGTCGCGCTGCTGCTCGGCCTGTGGCTGATGTTCAACTGCTTCGTCCTGGTGACCGAGCAGGAGCGCGGCGTGGTCCTGCGCTTCGGCGTGTTCTCGCGCGTGCTCCAGCCCGGCCCGCATTTCAAGGCGCCGTGGCCGATCGAGAGCGTGCGCAAGGTCAACGCGACCCAGACCCAGGCCTACAGCGAAACCATCCCGGTGCTGACCCGCGACGGCAACATGGTCAACGTCGAGATCAACGTCCAGTACCGGATCGAGTCGCCGCGCCAGTACCTGTTCGGTTCGCGCAAGCCCGACGACGTGCTCAAGCAGGCCGCGCAGAGCGCGGTGCGCGAGCAGATCGGCCGCTCCGACCTGGACACCGTGCTCGGCGCGCGCAGCGTGCTGACCACCCAGGTGCGCCAGCGCCTGCAGGCCTCGCTGAAGGCCTACGAGACCGGCCTGATCCTGACCGAGCTCAACCTGCCCAACGCGCGTCCGCCGGAAGAGGTCAAGGACGCGTTCGACGAGGCCCAGCGCGCCAACGCCGAGAAGTCGACCTCGATCAACGAGGCCCAGGCCTACGCCAAGAAGATCGTCCCGGAAGCGCGCGGCGACGCGCAGCGCATCCGCACCACCGCCGAGGGCTACAAGACCTCGACCGTGGCCCGCGCCGAAGGCGACGCGACCCGCTTCTCGCTGCTGGTCGAGCAGTACAAGAACGCGCCCGACGTGACCCGCAAGCGCCTGTGGCTGGATACGGTGCAGGAAGTGCTGGCGCAGAACCGCACCATCGTCGGCGGCGACTCGCGCCAGATCCTGTACGTGCCGATGGCCGACCGCAACGCGGTGCCGACCACGCCGGGCCCGGTCAGCGTGCCGCTGCAGCCGGAAATGCTCAGCCCGGTCACTTCGACCGAGTCGGCCACCATGCCCTACGTCGGCCGCCCGGCGCGCCCGAAGACCCGCGATGAGGTGATGCGATGAGATTCCCCGTCATTGTGGCCGCGGTGGTGGCCGCCCTGCTGGCGCTGCTGGGTTCGGTGTTCACCGTCTCCGAAGGGCACAGCGCGATCGTGTTCCGGCTCGGCACCGTGGTGCGCGAGGACATCGGCCCCGGCCTGCGCTTCAAGTGGCCGCTGATCGAAACCGCGCGCGTGTTCGACCGCCGCCTGCAGATCCTGGAATCGCCGCCGGAGCGCTACCTGACCGCGGACAAGCTGGACGTCAGCGTCGACTTCTTCGCCCTCGGCCAGATCGACGACATGCGCCGCTTCTTCCAGGCCACCGGCGGCGACGAGTCGGTCGCGGTCGAGCGCCTGGCGCCGATCATCCGCGACTCGCTGCGCAACGAGATCAACTCGCTGAAGCTGCTCGACGTGGTCAAGGGCGACCGCGAAGCGGTGATCGGCAAGCAGCTGGAAGCGATCAACAAGGGCGCCGCGACGCTGGGCATCCGGATCAAGGACATCCGCATCAAGCGCATCGACCTGCCGCAGGACAGCAACGTGCTGGCCTCGGTCTACAACCAGATGCGCTCGCAGCGCCTGCAGGTCGCCAGCCAGCTGCGCGCCGAGGGCGTGGAGCAGGCGCAGGCGATCCGCGCCGCGGCCGAACGCGACCGCACCGTGATCCTGGCCGAGGCCGAGCGCGACGCGCAGCGCCTGCGCGGCGAAGGCGACGCCCAGGCCGCGCGCCTGTACGGCGAGGCGGCGAACAAGGATCCGGCCTTCTTCGCCTTCCAGCGCAGCCTGGAGAGCTACCGCAAGTCCTTCGCCGATGGCCAGAGCGTGATCGTGCTCGACCGCGACGATCCGTTCCTGCAATACCTCAAGTCCGACCGCTGAGGCGCCGTGGCCGGCGAAGTGCTGCGGGCGCTGTGCCTGGTGGCGGTGTTCGAGGGGCTGTTCCTGTTCGCCGCCCCGCGCGGCTGGAAGCGCGCCGCCGAACAGCTGCTGATGCTGCCCGACCGGCACCTGCGCCTGGTCGGGGCGACAGTGGTGGCGATCGGCATCGTCGCCTTGTGGCTCGCGCGCGGCTGAGCGGTCGCGCCGAGCGCGGGCGAGCCTGTCGCCTATAGCGCATCGACCGCGCACGCGGCCGCTCCGGCCGCGTGCGCGGTCCGCCCGCGCTGCCCGAATCCTCGCCGCAAGCCCTCCCGATCCTGCGCACGGGCCGCCTGGGCCGCATGCGATTGGCTTTGCGCCGCATCGCGGCGTCGGTTGGGAAAGGCGTCGCAACGCAGGCGTCGGCTGCAGGCCAGGCAGGCCTTCGGTTTGCCTCGTCGCCAGGCCGCGCGTTCGCATCCGCATCGCTCGGCACGACCGACGTTTTCATCGCCGCGCGGGCGATGGCCGATCCGGACCTCCGCCGGCGTTTGGCTAGCAGCGGCGGACATGATCGCTGCCTGCTCGGCAGGACTTTCGTCACACGAACTCCGGTACACGAAAGGAGGAGCGATGTCGTCGATGTCGACGCGAATCCGGCGTGCGCGCAGGTTCGCCAATTTTTCCCAGACCCAACTGGCCGGGCGCGTCGGCGTCCAGCGCAGCGCGGTGGCGCAATGGGAGCAGGCGGGCGGCACTTCGCCCAGCGTGGACCACCTGGCGCGGGTCGCGCTGGCCACCGGGACGTGTTTCGAATGGTTGGCTACCGGACGCGGACGCGCGCAGCCCAACGGCGGCGATTTCGACATGGCCGTCACGATGCAGGACTTCGCCCAAAGCGAGACCGAGGGCCGGATGCTCGAATTGATCCGGCGCCTGCCGCCGAAGAAGCAACGGATGGCCTGTTCGATCCTGGACCTGCTCGCCGGCTGAGCCGCCGGCCGCGCCGCAAGGCGTCCGCGAACCGCGCCGCAGCGTCGGCTCGGCCCGCTCACCGTCGTTCGCCGCCCATGACGCCGGTCAACAGGGCGCGGAGAAGCGCATCACCTTTGCCCGCGTTTCGCGATCGGGACTGCGAATCCTTCCCCGGTCGTCCCGGTATCGACCCGTTTTCGCCCTGTCGCCGACCCCGCTAGCGGTCCTAGAACCATCGGCGGCGAACGACGCAGGCGGCCTCCGATCTCTCCGGCGGCGACGGCGCCAAGACGCCAGTCATCCCACCGTCCCAGAACGTCCACACGACCCGGAGTCGCGTCATGAAGGAATCGCTGCACTTGCGTCGGACCGCACTCGCCCTGGCCCTGCTGTCGCTGAGCGGATCGGCGCTGGCCGCCACCTGCCCGGCCTACAACCCGTCCAACAAGGCCAACAAACTCTACCTGGTGTTCCCGACCGCGCCGATCGCCTACCCCTCGTTCGGTTTCTCGGCCGGTTCGGTGACCAATCCGGCGGCCGCGTTCAACGCCGCCGACCTGCCCAGCTACACCGGCACCACCACCGCGCTGCGCGACGCGGTCAAGCACGTGGTCGAGCTGGACTACTGCGAATTCAACGTCCAGGTGCTGCCGACCGCGACCCTGCCGCCGGCGACCTTCCCGCGCCGCAACGTGGTCGCGGTGACGACCAAGTCGGACATCGCCGACGGCCTGTTCGGCCTGGCCCAGGCGGTCGATACCGGCGATGCGGTCGCGGTCGACTATTCCTACGTCTGGGGCAAGACCTACCAGGACTGGACCGGCGGCCCGGGCGGCGCGCTCAACGGCGCCAACTCGACCCTGGACCGCTGGGCCAACTCGATCGGCGGCACCGCCGCGCACGAGGCCGGGCACAACTACGGCCTGGCCCACAACACCATCGTCGGCCCCGGCGAAGACACCTACAAGCACCATGTGATGCC
Organism: Lysobacter sp. Soil_C_15; assembly: GCF_057657315.1. Lineage (NCBI taxonomy): Bacteria > Pseudomonadati > Pseudomonadota > Gammaproteobacteria > Lysobacterales > Lysobacteraceae > Lysobacter > Lysobacter sp. Soil_C_15. The sequence continues at coordinate 211,025 of NZ_JBDGIR010000004.1, read as the reverse complement.
GGCCGGCGGCGCGCTTACCGCCGAAGACCGCGCCGGCTACCGCCGCCATTTCAGCGACCACGAATTCTCGGTGCTGGCGGCCAACGTCGGTCTGTCGCTGCAGACCATGTGGAACTGGGACCTGGTCAATCCCAACGCCGCGCCCGCGCACAGCCTGGAGCTGCGCGTGCTGTATCCCTCGGCGACCCCGCCGGTGATCGACTGGGCTTTCGCCGGCTGCAACAGCCCGTGGATCAACCCGACCGTGATCGGCCCGATCGGCCCGTCCGAAACCTTCCAGGGCGGCACCTACTACCCGTATACGGTGAAGTGGAGCACGCCGAATCCGGGCTGGGGCACCGGCGGCTGCGTCGGCCTGCCGGGCGCGCCGGGCCAGGCGCCGGGCGGGGTCAAGTTCCACATCGGCGCGTCTTTCGCCGGGGTCAACTTCAATCTGTCGACGCCGAACCCGATCGTGATCAAGGACATCACCCTGCGCAATTCGTCGAATGTGGCGATGGCGCTGAATCCGCGTCTGCACGCCTTCGACGCCGGCACCCTGGACACCATCGGCGGCACCTTGAACCTGGGCGTGTTCAACCTCGCCGACACGCCGCTGCTGGTGCGCGACCTGCAGGTGATGGAACTGCCGCGCGTACTCGCGCTCGACCAGATGGTGGTAGGCGGGCGCATCGCCGACTTCCTCGGCGAGCCGTTCCAGCCCTGGCCGGAAACCACCCGCACCCTGGTACGCGAAGCCAAGCTGGATCCGCGCGGCAAGGGCCTGAGCCTGCCGATCGCCCAGCTCGGCCAGCGCCGCCACGTCTACGAGGTGATCACCGAGGAGGACTGCAAGAAGGGCCAGGCCGACCGCTTCACCGCCGGTCCCGACACCGCCGACTGCCGGCCGGGCACCAACATCGACCTGTTCCCCTCGACCACGGTCTATTTCACCGCCAATACGGTCGACCCCAACGCCACCTACTGGGACCCGGACAAGCGCGCCTACGTGCGCGGCGAGCTGGCCACGCGCACCTACTACCAGCTCACCGGCCGCCGCCTGGACCAGGACAAGAACGGCGTCGACGACTACGTCGACGCGCGCCAGGCAGGCAAGAGCGGACGCTGAGCGGGACGGTTGCGGCTGCCGGGCGCGTCGGACCGCCCGGCGGCAGGCGGGCCCGGCATGACGCCGGGCCCGCGTTTTGACCGGCGGGCCTGCGCACGGACGGGCCGGCGGGCGGGGCGGGGGAGGGCGCAAGCATGAACGAAACCCGCCCGCCGGACCGATCCGGAGCGCTCGCCCGGACGATCCGACCGATTTGGGGTGGCCTTGACCCCCCGAAACCCGGATAATGCACAAAAGCCGGCCGGGGCCATCCCCGCCGGCTTTTTTCCGTTCATGGCCCTGTGGCGCGGCATCGGCTGCGACTGGGCCGCGAGCGGACGCCAGGCGGCCACCGCCGCTATCACCGCAAGCGCAGGAGTTTGAAGGTCATGGGTCAGTCAGTCGTCGTTCTCGGTGCCCAGTGGGGCGATGAAGGCAAGGGCAAGATCGTCGACCTGCTGACCGAGCAGATCGGCGCCGTCGTGCGTTTCCAGGGCGGCCACAACGCCGGCCACACCCTGGTCATCGGCGGCAAGAAAACCGTGCTCCACCTGATTCCCTCCGGCATCCTGCGCGAAGGCGCGCTGTGCCTGATCGGCAACGGCGTGGTGCTGAGCCCGGCCGCGCTGCGCAAGGAAATCGAAGAACTCGAGGCGACCGGCGTGGAAGTGCGCTCGCGCCTGAAGATCAGCCCGGCCACGCCGCTGATCATGCCCTACCACATCGCCCTGGATCAGGCCCGCGAAAAGGCCGCCGGCGGCAAGGCCATCGGCACCACCGGTCGCGGCATCGGCCCGGCCTACGAGGACAAGGTCGCCCGCCGCGGCATCCGCGTCGCCGACCTGCACTACCCGGAACAGCTGGCCGAGAAGCTGCGCGCCGCGCTGGACTACCACAACTTCGTCCTCACCCAGTACCTGGGCGTGGAAGCGGTCGATTACCAGAAGACCCTGGACGAGGCGCTGGCCTTCGGCGAATACGTCGAGCCGATGAAGTCCGACGTCGCCGGCATCCTTCACGAGCTGCGCAAGCAGGGCAAGCGCGTGCTGTTCGAAGGCGCGCAGGGCTCGCTGCTCGACATCGACCACGGCACCTATCCGTACGTGACCTCGTCCAACACCACCGTCGGCGGCGCGATGGCCGGCACCGGCGTGGGCGCGGATTCGATCGACTACGTGCTCGGCATCGCCAAGGCCTACGCCACCCGCGTCGGCGGCGGTCCGTTCCCGACCGAACTGGACGACGAAGTCGGCCAGGGCATCCGCGACCGCGGCCAGGAATACGGCGCCACCACCGGCCGCCCGCGCCGCTGCGGCTGGATCGACATCGTCGCGCTGAAGCGCGCGGTGGCGATCAACGGCATCACCGGCCTGTGCATCACCAAGCTCGACGTGCTCGACGGCATGAAGACGCTGAAGATCTGCATCGCCTACGAATACCGCGGCAAGCGCACCGAATACGCGCCGCTGGACGCGGCCGGCTGGGACGAGTGCACGCCGGTGTACCTGGAGTTCCCGGGCTGGGACGAGAACACCCACGGCATCACCGAGTGGGACAAGCTGCCGCCGGCCGCGCGCGCCTACCTGCGCGCCCTGGAAGAGCTGGCCGGCTGCCCGCTGGCGATCGTCTCCACCGGTCCGGACCGCGACCACACCATGGTCCTGCACGACCTCTGGGCCTGAGCCCGGTTCGGTTTCGCTTCGAAAGAGCCCCGCACCCGCGGGGCTTTTTTGTGGCTGCGCCAATCGCGCGTTTCCTCTCCGCCACTACGGCAATAGCGACCATTCCGGAGGCGGGCTGCGCGGCGGGCTCTCGATTCGCGGCCGACGCGTGAGTCGTCGTCCCCGCGTAGGCGGGGATCCAGAGACTTCAGCGCTGTGTCTCGATGAAGCCCTGTACGCCCACCTTCGCGGGCATGACGGGAGTAGGGACGCCGACGATTCTCTAGCCGCCGCCACTCCCGCGAACGCGCTTCCGCTTCGTTTCGATGGGGCGATATTGGTTCCTATGAATCCTCAATAAGGTTCTTTAAATGAACCACTGAAGCGTAATGCGCTGCGATAACCTGGCCTTCCCTCATCCAGGCCACGCCGCCATGTCGACCGCCTCCACCGCCTCCACCGATGCCGCCCCGCGCAACAAACGCGTGCTGATCGTCTACGCCCACCCCGAGCCGCGATCGCTCAACGGCGCGCTCAAGGACGCGACCGTCGCGCATCTGCTCGCCACCGGCCACCAGGTCGAAGTGAGCGACCTGTACGCGCAGGGCTGGAAGACCTCGATCGACGCCGCCGACTTTCCGCAGCACGATCCGGACCGGCGCCTGCAGGTGATCGCCGCCTCCGGCCGCGCCTATGCCGACGGCGCCCTGACCGAGGACGTGCGCGGCGAGCAAGACAAGCTGCGTTGGGCCGACGCGGTGATCCTGCAGTTTCCGCTGTGGTGGTTCTCGATGCCGGCGATCCTCAAGGGCTGGATCGACCGCGTCTACGCCTACGGCCTGGCCTACGGGGTCGGCGAGCATTCCGACCGTCGCTGGGGCGACCGCTACGGCGAAGGCTCGTTCGACGGCAAGCGGGCGATGCTGTCGGTGACCGCCGGCGGCTGGCGCGACCATTACAGCGCGCGCGGCATCAACGGCTGCATCGACGACATCCTGTTTCCGATCACCCATGGCGTGCTGCATTACCCCGGCTTCGAAGTACTGCCTTCGTTCGTGGTCTATCGCAGCGAACGGGTCGACGCGGCGCAGTTCGAGCAACTGCGCGCGCAACTGCACGAACGCCTCGACGGCCTGTGGACGCAGCCGCCGATTCCGTTCCGGCAGCAGAACGCAGGCGACTACGAACTGCCGTCCCTGCGTTTGAAGCCGGGCCTGGAAACGCCCGGCGCGCAAGGTTTCCGCTTGCATCTGCGGGCGGACTGACGGCGCCGGCGCGGCGCCGCCGGACGGATCGCGACGGCGTCGCGCGGATACGTAAACGCATCGTCCTTGCGGCCACGGCGCCGCGCCGTTTTGTGATCCAGGTCCGCCAAGGCTGCGCGGTCATCGGCTTCTTGCTAGGCTCGACCCGCCACGGTACGTGGCCGTATGTCGGGGACGACGCGGCTCAGGGGACGCTCCGTGCGCGTCGTTGGATTCGTTCGTTGCCCGCCCGCGGCGGGCGCCAGGGGTAGATCCGGCAGTGCTCAGGAGGAGTGCAAGATGACAGTGGTAGTAGACGTGCGCGAAATATTCGCCGATCCGGCCGTGGCCGATCTGGCCGAAGCGGTGGCCGAGGGGGATGCCGCCGAAATCCGTCGACGGGCCGCAGGCGTGGACCTGCACGTGCGCGGCGACAAGAACGTGACCCTGCTCGAATGGGCGGTGCTCAACAAGAGCCCGGTCGGGTTGCGCAGCCTGCTCGATCTCGGCGCCGATCCGGCCCAGCCCGGGATCGACGGCAGCACCGTGGTGCATATGGCGGCGATGGCCAACGACCCGAGCTATCTCGAGATCCTGCTCGAGTACGGCGCCGATCCCGACACCGCGCATGCGGAAACCGGCATGACCCCGCTGAGTTCGGCGCTGATGGGCGGCCGCGCGGTGCAGTTCAAGCGCTTGCTGATCGCCGGCGCCGCGGTCGATCGCGCCGACCGCATGGGCAACACTGCCCTGCACGTGGCGGCCAAGACCAACCAGCCCGGCGCCGCGCTGGAATTGCTGCAGGCCGGCGCCGATCCGTCGCCGCGCAACGCCCAGAGCGCGACCTTCCAGCGCTATCTGTTCATGACCCCGCCGAGCGTGCTGAGCGCGTCGGCGCGTCGCGACCGCGATGCGCTGGTGGCGTGGATGCGCGATCGCGGCCACGCGCTGGAAAACGGTTGATCCGGCCGCGCGCGGCGCCGCTTGATGCGGCGTGCGGCGCGAGCCTGCCTAGGAAGATACGGAGCCCGGCTTCGCCCGGGTTCCAGGGATTCAGGGAGAAAGAATCATGAGCGAGCAGTCCCAGCGCACGAACGGTGAGCCTTCGTTCGCCGACCAAGTCCGCGGCCTCGACGCCAAGCCGATCGACAAGACGATGGCACGGCTGATGGACGATCTGTACGAACTCGGCCCCGGCGCCGACGGCTTCAAGCCGCTGAGCGCCGATCAGCTGCTCAAGGCCGGCATCGACCCGGCCTCGCTGGAAAACCCGGACAGCGGTTTCCGCGCCCGCATCTACGGCGACGAGCAGGGCCGTTACGTGCTGGCGTATTCGGGCACCGACGAAGGCAAGGACTGGCTGACCAATTTCCGCCAGGGCCTGGGCTTCGAGGACGCGCAGTACAACCAGGCCATCGCCCTGGCGCGCGAGGCGAAGATCGCGTTCGGCGACCAGGTCGCGATCACCGGCCATTCGCTCGGCGGCGGCCTCGCCGGCGCGGCCTCGATCAGCACCGGCATCCCGGCGGTGACCTTCAACGCCTCCGGCGTACACGACAAGACCCTGGAGCGGATCGGCATCGATGCCGATGCGGCCAAGCAAGAGGTCGCGCACAACGGCCAGATCCGCCGTTTCGCGGTCAAGAACGAGATCCTGACCGACCTGCAGGAGCACAGCATCCCGCTGAAGTGGGCGATGCCCGATGCGGTCGGGCACAAGATCGAACTGCCCGATCCGGATCCGCAATCGTTCTGGCGGCGGATGATCCCGGGCAACGGGATCAAGCACGGCATCGACGTGCACTACATCGAGGCGGTGATCAAGGCGCAGGAAATGGCCTACCCCGAGCGCCGTGGCGCGGCCCTGGATGCGCCGGAGGCGCCGGTGCGGACGGCCGCCGCCGCGGATTGGGCGCAACCGGGCCATTCGCACCGCGCGATGTACGATCAGGCGCTGCACGCACTGCAGGGACTCGACGGAAAAGGCCTGGAATTCCGCGGCGAGCAGGGCATGCGCAATGCCGCCGCGCACGCGACTTTGGACGCGCGCGCCAACGGCCTGGAGCGGATCGACCACGTGGTGCCGGGACGCGACGGCAGCGGTTTCTTCGTCGTCCAGGGCGCGCTCGAAGACCCGAGTCACCGGCGGGTGTTCCTCGACCAGAGCCGCGCCGTGTCGACGCCGCCGCCGGCGCCGGCCGCAGCGCACGCCGAGCAGGTCGTCGCCCAGCAGGCCGAAACCCGGCGCGCGGTGATGAGCTGACCGCTCGCAACGCACCGCATCGCGCCAACGGCGGCCCGAGGGCCGCCGTTCGCGTTTGCGTCCGGGCTTGCGCCCGCGGCGCAGCCTACTTCAGGCGCTTGAGCAACTCATCGGTCACGCCCATCGCCGAAGCCGGGTTCTGGCCGGTGATCAGTTCGCGGTCGACCACCACCTGCGCCGTCCACGGCTGGGCGTTGCTGCGATAGACGACGCCGGCCTGTTCCAGCGCGGTCTGCGGATAGAACCGCATTTGCCCGCCGCCGAGCTGGGGCTTGGCGATCTCTTCTTCCTGGTTGCTGATCACCGTGACCTGGTAGCCGCGGTAGATCCACTGCGCCGGCGCGGTGGCCCGGCCGCCGGTGGCGAGTTCGGCGGTGAAGGCCGAAGCCTGCGGCAGGGTCGACAACAGCGCGATCGGACCGTGGCAGACCAGGGCGGTGGGCTTGGCCCGGGCATGGAAGTCGGCGAGCAGGCGGCCCAGCGCCGGGTCGTGCAGCAGGTCCTGCATCGGCGCGTGGCCGCCGGGGATGTAGACCGCGTCAAAGCGCCCGTAGCCTTGCTGCTCGATGCGCGCCAGGCTGAGCACCGGCGAGCGTTCGGCCGAGGTCAGCGCGAGCCGGTCGAGCAGGGCCTGGTGCTCGCGCAGCGCCGCGGCGTCGCCGCCGAAATGCATCGCATCGACCGAACTGCGGTCCAGCGTCGGCGCGCGGCCTTGCGGCGTGGCGAAGGTCAGGCGGTGGCCGGCGTCGAGCAAACGCTTGACCGGCTGCATCAGTTCGTTGAGGTAGAAGCCGGTGGCGAAGCGCTTGCCGTCCTTGAGTTCGAGATGGTCGGCGTCGGACAGCACCACCAGCACCTCGGCTGCGTGGGCGCCGCTGGCGGCGAGCGCCAGAGCCAGGGCGAGGCTCAGGGTGGAAACGGATTTCATGATGGAGATTCCTGGGAAGAAGAGGGGAGGTCAGCCGTCGGCCAACACGCGCTCGCGCAAAGCGGCGCCGACGCCGGCGGCCGATTGCGGGTTCTGTCCGGTGATCAGGCGGCCGTCGACCACGACCTGTGCGGTCCAGTCCGGCGCGGCCTGATGCAGCGCGCCGCGCTCGGCCAGGGTGCTGGCGAGCAGGAACGGCACCACCTGTTCGAGTCCGACCGCGCGTTCTTCGCTGTCGGTGAACGCGGCCACGCGCTTGCCCGCGACCAGCGCCGTGCCGTCGTCGAGGACCACGTTCACCAGCGCCGCCGGGCCGTGGCAGACCGCGGCGACCGCGCCGCCGGCCTGGTAGACCTCGCGCGCGACCCGCGCCACCGCGGCGCTGCCGGGGAAGTCCCACATCGCGCCGTGGCCCCCGGCGAAGAACACCGCGGAGTAGCGCGAGGCATCGACCCGGTCGAGGCGTTGGGTATCGGCCACCGCGGCGCGGAACACGGGGTCGTTCCAGTAGCGGGCATTGATCGGATCGTCGAGGTCCAGGCCGTCGACCGGTGGCTCGCCGCCCTGGATCGAGGCGAACTCGACCGGGATCCCGGCCGCGTCGAGCTCGGCCAGCGGGTGAGTGACTTCGCCGAGGTAGTAGCCGGTCGGCTGGCCGGTGGCGTCCTTGCGGTCGTGGCTGGTCAGCACGAACAAGACCGGGCGGGAGGGAGCGGGGGACATGGGCGGAGCCTCGTTGGGAGTGCGGCCACTGTATTGCGCGCTTATGCGGCGATAAACTTCCAAGTAGGGAAATCATTCGTGCTGAAGAGGCAAAAATGAGCCGTCGCTACGACCACCTCGGCGACGTCGAGGCCTTCGTCGCCGTGGTCGACCATGGCTCGCTGACCGCCGCGGCGGTGGCGCTGGCGACCACACCCTCGGTGATCAGCCGGGCGATCGCGCGCCTGGAAACCCGGCTCGGCAGCCAGTTGCTGCGCCGGACCACCCGCCGCCAGGGCCTGACCGAGGCCGGCCGGCTGTACCTGGAACAGGCGCGCGCCGCATTCGCCCTGATCGACGAGGCCGAGCGCAATCTCCAGGGCGAGGGCGGCGAGTTGAGCGGCCGGGTGCGGATCAGCGCGCCGACCACCTACGGCCACTACCGCCTGCCGGGGGCGCTGCAGCGTTTCGCCGCGCGCCATCCGCGCGTGCAGCTTGAGGTCAACATCGCCAACCGCAACGTCGACCTGGTCGCGGAAGGCTTCGATCTGGCGGTGCGGCTGGGCGCCTTGCCCGACAGCGGCCTGGTCGCGCGCAAGCTCGAAGACGCCGCGTTGTGCCTGGTCGCGTCGCCGGACTACCTGCGGCGCGCCGGCATGCCTGTGGACCTGGCGCAGCTGCGCGAGCACGCCTGCATCGCGTTCGTGATGCCGAGCACCGGCCGCATCGCTGCCTGGTGGCTGCGCGAGGACGAGCGCGAGCTGGACTGGACGCCGCCGGCGCCGTTGCTGGTGTCCGACGACGTGCTCGGCGTGGTCTCGCTGGCCGAGCAGGGCGTCGGCATCTGCCAAAGCTACGACTTCGTCGTCGCCGATCGCCTGCAACGCGGATCCCTGGTCGAAGTATTGCCGCAACTGCGCGGCCGCTCGCGGCCGTTCTCGTTGATCTACCCGCCGCATCGCAGCCTGTCGGCACCGGCGCGCGCGCTGATCGACCTGATGGCCGGCGAGACCTGAGCGCGCGCGACCATGCGCGAGCGCACGGCGCGTCTGCGCCGCATGCCCATTGGCCGTGCATTCACTCTGGCGCGCCATTAGCGTGTCGCCGCGCACAGCTTTGCCGCGCGCACGCCAGCGCGCTTAAAGAACTCTTAAAAACCGGCGCCTAGCGTGGCCGAACGACACCGCGCGATCGCGCCGTGCGCCCCCATCGAGACCCATATATGCGCATGTTACGAACCTTGCCGTTGCTGATGCTGTGCCTGCCGTTGGCCGCTTTCGCCCAGGTCCGCGAAGCCGGCGAAGACCGCGCCGACCTGGCGCCGTCGAACTGGAGCCTGGGCATCGCCGCCGGCGGCCGCAGCGAGCTCTACGCCGGCGAAGGCCGGCACAACCGGGTGGTGCCGTTGTTCGGCTACGAAGGCGAGCGCTTCTACCTGCGCGGCATCACCGCCGGCTACCACCTGGTGCAGAACGAGAGCTTCGTCCTCGACGGTTTCCTCGCCGGGCGCCTGGACGCGATGGACGCCGACGACTTCGGCCGCCGCGCCCTGGCCCTGCACGGCATCGACCGCGACCTGCTCGAAGACCGCGACGACGCCGTCGACGCCGGCGTCTCGGCCAGTTGGCGCGGCGCCGCCGGCGAGCTGCAACTCGACCTGCGCGCCGACATCGCCGACGTCAGCGGCGGCTACGAAGCCGACCTCAGCTATCGCTATCCGATGCAGGCCGCCGGCCTGCTGATCACCCCGAGCGTCGGCGTGTCGGTTCTGTCCGCGGACCTGGCCGACTACTACTACGGCACCCTCGACGAAGAAGTCGCCCGCGGCGTGGTCCGCTACCGTCCCGGCCGCGCCACCGTGCCCCACGTCGGCGTCACCCTGGCCAAGCCCTTCGCGCAGAAGTGGCGCGCGATCGCCGACTTCAACTACCAGGCCCTGCCCGACGAAATCCAGGACAGCCCGCTGATCGAAGACGACACCGACGGCGTGTTCCGCGCCTTCGTCGGCGTCGCGCGCAGTTTCTGAGCCACCCTAGCTCTTGTAGGAGCGGCGTAAGCCGCGACCGCGATCGCCGCGCAGGCGCACGCCATGGCGCCTGCACCGCCGTCGGCTCGGATTGACGTCCGCCGACCAAATGCGCAGGCTGGGACAAACGCCACCCGGCCTGCGCATGCACCGACTGTCCCATTTCAATGGCACCGATTGGCGCCCTTATCGCCATCCGGCTCACTTCGTCCTGCCGCAACAACCTGGCGGCGCCGTGGTGGCCGGTTCCCCGGCCAGCGACCCGGCGCTGTTCCTGGCCTTGGTCGAATGCCTCGCTCCGCCGTATTTCTTGCTGTACGTCTTGCATACGCCGCGTGGCGAAGCGCAACCGGGCCGCTACCAGAGCCCGCCCCTGTCGGTCGAAGAGCTGCGCGACTGGCTGGGCCGTTACGCCGGCTTCCTCTGCGCCGACGGGCGCTACGACCTGTGGGCGCACTCGCCGGAGCAGCGCGCCACCGTGGTCTGGGACCGCCACGATCGCCTGTACGCGTACGGGCCGACCGACGAATACGCCCGCCGCCTGCGCGAACTGGGCTTCAGCGAAGGCGAGGTGCGCATCCCGGCGCCGCACGAGCACTACTACCGCAGCGAATGCGACCCGGACGCCCGCGACCTGATCGCCTCGCTGGACTGGCACTACAGCCCGCTGCGGCCGGAAGACGAGCAATAACGGCGCGGCTCAATCGATCCGGTACACCCGCGCCTTGGGCAGATCCTCGTCGACCTGCAGGAACCAGCGCCCGGCCACGCCGGGCACGACCAGGATCTCGGGCGTGGTCATCGGCTTGCGCAGCTTCATGCTGCCCTTGAGCACCTTCCACTGCTGGCCGTTGTCGAGTTCGAACACCGTGCCCGGCTCCCAGCCGGCGACGTCGTGCTTGAGCCGGCTCTTGATCGGCTGGTCGTCCAGGCCGATGTACTGCACTGGGCCGCGCCGCGGCGCCTCGTGATCGGCGTTGGCCGCGACCGCCGCGGGCGCCGTCGCGGCGTCTTTCTCCGCGGCCTCGCGCAGCATCCGGTTCAAAGTCTGCAACTGGGTCGGGGTCAGCGCGACCTCGCGCAGTTGCTCGGGGCTGAGGCGCCGTTCGATGTCGACGTAGGCCTGCGCGAACGCCAGCGAAGGCGCGAGCAGTGCGGAAACAGCGATGGTGCGGACGAGGGTGGCCAGCATGCGGGGCGGGGCTAGGAGGCAGAAGCGCCATTGTGTTTCGCGCCGATTGCAGAAATAAGACGACCGCAGGCATCGCCTCCCGATGAGACTCGCTGCTGGCATATTTTCGTTCAGAATTCCCGGTTGCAATTCACACCTTCACTTGTCGCCAGGGATTTGCTAGCGTCCCGCGAGGCGGGCGGAGAGGCGTGCAGGAATTCAAGGCATCGGTCCGCCCAGCCGGACGGGACAACAGCAAGGACGCCCACGGGGGCGAAGGGGTCAACTTGAACAAGACGGTAGTCGGCGCGCTCGGCCTGAGCGCTCTTGGGCTGTGCCTGCTTTCCGGAACGCTGCGGGCACAGTCGCCCCTGATGCCGCCGGTGGAATACGAAAAGCGCATCCGCGCCACCGAAATGGTGTCCGCCCTGGGTGGCGACCTGTTCGGCGAGCAGGTCTCGCTCTACAACGGCTCGACCGAGTTCGTCGCGACCGACATCGATATTCCCGGCAATCACTCGGTGCCGGTGCGCCTGAGCCGGCGGTTCAAGGTCGACTCGAAAAAGCAGGTCGAGAACCTCGGCGGCTTCGGTGCCTGGGATATCGATGTTCCCTATGTCTACGGCATGTTTCCCGGCGGCACGCAGTGGATCGAGCCCAGCCGAGCGGGCGAGGAACGCTGTTCGGGTACCTGGCTGCCGAAAGTCCCCACTAACCAGCGCTTGAGCGACGTCTGGAACGGCAACTTCCTGCACCTGCCCGGTAGCGGCGATCAGGAAATCCTGATGCTGCGCACGACCAACAATCCCGTGCCCAGCGACGGCCACGCCTATACCCGTTCGACCCGCGACGGGTTCCGGTTTCGCTGCGTCAGCAACGGAGTGAACAACTATCCCGGCGAAGCCTTCGTCGGGGTCTCGCCCGATGGAACCAAGTATTTCTTCAACACCGCCGCCACGCGCAGCGCCGGGGCGATCAAGGGCACTCGGTTCCGCCCCTCGTTCGGGCGGGTGAGGGTCTACCTGATGGCGACCCGGGTCGAGGACCGATTCGGCAACGGCGTCAATTACAACTACGGCGGCTCGACCGGCGGCCAGTTGCAGAGCATCGTCGCCGACGACGGCCGGCGCATCGATCTGGAATACGACGGCGGCAGCACGATCCAACGCGCGCGCGCCAACGGCCGGGTCTGGAGCTACGGGTACACGGGCGGCGGCGGTGCGATGGGCATCGCACGGTTCCCGCTGCTGTCCAGCGTGACCCTGCCCGATGCGTCGCAGTGGACCTACCAGTACGAGATGCCGATGCAGTACGGGGGGCTGAACCCCAATTACACGTCGCTGGACGTCGATGGCGGGTACTGCGCCGAACCCGAGTTCTCCCCGGAAACCTTCGTCCTGACCGCCAAGCACCCGTCCGGTGCGCTGGGCCGTTTCGAGTTTCCCTATGTCCGGCTGCACCGCTTCAATACGCCGGCCAGCGCCTGCGTGCCGGCATTGGAGAACACCAACAACGACCCCGACGGACCGCACGAGCTGCTGATTTCGGACTATTTCGACCTGTACGCGTTGAGCCGGAAGGTCATCTCCGGCGTCGGCGGCGTGTCGTACGAATGGACCTACGATTACGGCGATATGGGGCCCGGACGCGGCGGCGGAGTGTGGCAGCCCTGTCCGACCTGCACCGAGACCAAGACGGTGACGGTGCGCAATCCGGACGCGAGCCTGACCCTGCACGATTTCGGCTACATCTATCAGTACAACGACGGGCAGGCGATCGGCACCAGAGTGGTTTCCCCGGCCAATAAAGTGCTGCGCGCCGAGACCAGCGAATACCTCAAGTACAGTCGCGACTATACGATGCCGTTCGACTGGTTCTATGGCGCGTTGATCGGCGGCGACGACGAGGTCAGCTCGATGGTGCTTCCCGTCAAGAAAAAGACCATCGTCCAGGACGATGTCGTCTTCGTCTGGCAGGTCGATACGAGTTGCGGCGGCGCCACTGGCTTGTGCTTCGACGCGTTCGCCCGGCCGACGCGGGTAAGCCGGTCCAATGGCCTGGGTTACGCCAAGAGCGAAACCACCGAATTCCACGACGGCATGGCCCGTTGGGTGCTCGGGCAAACCAAGCGTGCGACCACCAACGGCGTGGAAACCTCGCGCACCGAGTTCGACGGCGCCACCGACCTGCCGCTGCGCGGCTATGCCTTCGGCAAGCTGCAGCAAGCTCTGACCTACAACGGCGACGGCACCATCGCCACCGCCGCCGACGGCAAGAACAACGTCACCACGTTCTCGAACTGGAAGCGCGGCCTGCCGCAGGGCATCCGCTACCAGGACGGCAGCACCGAATCGGCCGCGGTGGACGACAACGGCTGGATCCGGTCGGCGACCGACGAGAACGGCTACACGACCAATTACGACTACGACGCGATGGGACGCCTGAGCCGGATCGTCTATCCGACCGGCGACAGCACCGTCTGGCACGACACCGTTCTGAGCTTCGAGCCGGTCAACGGCTCCGAATACGGCCTGCCGGCCGGCCACTGGCGGCATACCTCGACCACCGGCAATCGCAGGAAATCGACCTATTTCGATGCCTTGTGGCGGCCGGTCGCCGAACAGGAGGAGGACCTCTCCAACCCGCAGGCGACCACGCGCTGGAGCATGAAGCGCTACGACCACGACGGCCGGGTCACCTTCGCGTCGTATCCGCGCAATCCCTTCGTCGACGGCATCGCGTACTTCGATTCGGTAGTGCCTGGAACCACCTCCGTTTACGACGCCCTGGGGCGGGTCACCGAGGTTCGCCAGGATTCCGAACACGGCGTCTTGCGCACCGTCACCGAATACCTGCCGGGCATGCAGCAGAAAGTCACCAACCCACGCGGTTTGTCGACCCTGACCCGGTATCAGGCCTACGACGCTCCTTCCTACGAATTGCCGGTGCAGGTGGCGCAGCCCATGGATGTCACCACCTATATCCGCCGCGACGTGTTCGGCAAGCCCACGGAGATCCAACGCAGCGGTCCGCCTTGATGCGGCTCGACCGATTCGGGATTTGCACAGGAAAAGCAGGCGCTGCTGCGCTCGAGGACGCAAAGGGGATGGGGATGTTCGAATTCGATTGGCGCCGGTACCTGTTGGCCGGCTTGGCGTTGGTTTCTTCCTGCGGCGCGGTCGCCGGCGAAGCCCTGATCTACCTGGACAGGGAGCCGCCGTTCTATGCGCCGGCCACGCTGAATGTTTCGATCCAGTGCGTCAGCGACGACGATCATTTTCCCAAGACCGTCAATCTGTACCTCAACGGCAATCTCCTGCGGACGTCGGGCTGCTCCGTCGCGCCCTATCAGGTGACCCTGGGACAGGGCAACCACACGCTCAAGACTACGGCGACCGACGTCCACAACCATGCGATGAACGAGTCGTATCTGTCGGTCGTGGTGATGGTGCCCGGCGATATACCGCCCCAGGTCGCCATGAACCCCGTGCCGGGCGGGCCGTACATCACCCCTGCCGTGGTTCCCTTGTCGGCCAACGCCAGCGACAGCGACGGCCATATCGTGTCGATCGAGTACTTCGCCAATGGGCAGTCGGTCGGAACCAGCACTCAGGCGCCTTTCAACCTCAACTGGTCCACCAGCGCGGCGGGGCAGTACACGATCACGGCCCGGGCGACGGACAACAACGGCAAGACCGCCACCACCTACCAGGGCGTGCCGGTCAACGTCGAGCAAACCCAGGTCATCGGCACGATAGACACCGTCGCCGTCGGCGGCGGCGGTAACTACGACGTGCTCGGTTGGGCCTGCACCACCGGCCGGGACGCGCCCATCGACATACATGTCTACGCTCGCGGTCCGTATGGGCAGGGCGGCGTATTCCTGGGTTCGATGCGTGCCGATCGTTCCAGCGAGCCGGCGGTCGCCGCGGCCTGCCGCGCCCAGGGCACGGCCTACAGGTTCAATTTTCCGCTGTCCCCGCAGGTCACGGCGGCCCATCCGAACAAGCAACTGTATATCTACGGTATTTCGCCCTACGGACTCGCCAATAACCTGCTCAACGGTTCCGGCAACCACTCCATTCCCGGGCCGGTCAGCGTCACCCGCCGCTTCGTCTACGACCAGCATCAGCAATTGTGCAAGACCATCGAGCCGGAAACCGGCGCGACCGTCAGCGCCTACGACGCCGCCGGCAATGTGGAGTGGTCGGCCAGCGGCCTGAACATGGCGGATGCGGGCAACTGCAACTACATGGAGGCCTACCAGTCCGGCCGCCGCGTCGACCGCAGCTACGACGGGCGCAATAGGCTGTACCAGCTGTCGTTCCCGGACGGTCGCGGCAACCAGACCTGGGAGTACTTCCCCGACGGCCTGCCCAAGACGGTGACCACCGGCAACGAGGGCCAAGGGCAGGGCAATGTCGTCAATACCTACGTCTACGACAAGCGCCGCAACCTGACCGGCGAGGCCCAGTCGCAGCCGGGCTGGTACACCTGGTCCAGCGGCTACGCCTACGACGGCCACGGCAATCTGCGTTGGCACAGCTACCCGACCGGCACGGTGCTCGACTACGCGCCCAACGCACTGGGCCAGCCCCGCCAGGTCGCTTCGGCGGCGCAGGTCTTCGCCAGCAACGTAAAGTACTACCCCAATGGCGCGATCTCGCAGTTCGCCTACGGCAACGGCATCGTCCACACGATGAGCCAGAACGCGCGTCAGCTGCCGGCTCGCAGCACAGACGGCGGGGCGTTGGATCTGCAAACCCGCTACGACCCGAACGGCAACGTGGTCGAGATCCTCGACAAGGCGCGCGGCGATACGTACAGCCGCTGGATGTCCTACGACGACCTGGATCGCCTGTCTACCGCCGGCTCCTGCAGCTTCGGCGGCGATTGCTGGCACCGCTTCAGCTATGACTCGCTGGACAACATCAAGACCTGGTCGCTGGGCGGGGTCAAGGACCAGCGCTACTACTACGACCCCAGCAACCGGCTGACCAACATCCAGAACGCCAGCGGCGCCAGCGTGATCGGGCTGGGCTACGACGTGCAGGGCAACCTGGAGAACAAGAACGGTCAGGTTTACGCGTTCGACTACGGCAACCGCCTGCGCCGGGTGCTGGGCAAGGAGATCTACCGCTACGACGCCCTGGGCCGGCGCGTGCAGTCGGCGCGCGACGACTGGAGCACGACCAATCGGCTGTCGATGTACAACAAGGCCGGGCAGATGATCTACACCGAGGCCGGCAGCCCGAAAAAGGCGCTGGAGCATGTCTACCTCGGCAACTCGCTGCTGGCGATCCGCGAAACCGACTGGGCCGGCACGCCTGCGATCGTGCGCTACCAGCACACCGACGCCCTCGGAAGTCCGGTAGCGGTCACGGACGCCGCGGGCGCGGTGATCGAACGTACCGACTGGGAGCCCTACGGCGCGGCGATCGGCAAGCCCAACTATGACGGCGTCGGCTATACCGGGCACGTCATGGATGGCGGGTCGGGGCTGACTTATATGCAGCAACGGTATTACGATTCTGGTGTTGGACGCTTTTTGTCTGTTGATCCAGTGGGTGTGAACTCCAGCTCTGGTGAGAATTTCTCCCGCTATTGGTACGGAAATAACAATCCTTATAGATATGTAGATCCCGACGGCCGACAAGTTTTTGGGAGTGCTAGTCCGAGTGTAGATTATCAAAGGAACGATGGCGGACTATGGGTGGCAATCTTCTGTGGTTGTAACCCGTACTACGTCGCACCCCATGGGAGTGGAGAGATCCAATCCGTATCTTTCCCGGGTGAGGATTTTGCTGCGCCTGTAAGTGGATTGGCGAAGTTCACTGCTAGGCAAGCTGCGTCAAGAATTTCTAGATTGGTTAGGTCAGTAGATAAGCCGTTCAAGAACGGATTGACCGTCGGTGCTCGCAAACTCACGCAACATGCACAACGATCGAAACACTTTAAGGAGCCTGTTGGCACTATAGCTCAGAAGAATGAACAAGCGCGGGCGGTAGCAAATGAGGTGCTGACCAGCCCTAACGCTCGGAGATCTGAACTTAGTGGAGGTGGTTTTGAGTATCGAATTGGAAAGGATGGGCATGGGATCCGATTCAATCCCGATGGCTCTTTTAATACGTTTTTGGATCCCAGGAGGATCGATAAATGAGTGGTTTTTCTGTTGATTTTGTTTCTCCGGTCGATTTTGAGTATTTGGCGGCCGAGATTTGTTATGAAGGGCAGATAATTTGTCGAATTAATTGCGAGTCTGTCGAGTTGGTATTGGATTTTTTTTCGACACTCCGCGAGCCAATTGTGCCCGTAAGTGTTCCGCTGCAAGAGTTCTTGCAATTGGTCAGGCAGGTAAGCTCCGAACTCCTTGAGGATCGCGAGATGTCGCGGAAGAGCGCTGACTAGAGTCTAGATCGGAGCGCTTATTTTTGATCATCAGTCATGCCGGATTCCGCGTCGTGCAATCGCAGCGAAGCGGCCGCGTCCGGACGCGCGGTGACCCGCAGCTATGACGGACGCAACCGACTGCAGACGCTCAGCTTCCCGGACGGCCGCGGCAACCAGAGCTGGGAGTACTACCCCGACGGTCTGGCCAAGACCGTGACCACCAGCAACGAGGGCGCCGGGCAAGGCACGGTCGTCAACAGCTACAACTACGACAAGCGGCGCAATCTGACCGCCGAGGCGCAGGCCCAGCCCGGCTGGTACACCTGGTCCAGCGGTTACGGCTACGAGCCCGATGGTCACCTGCGCTGGCACAGCTACCCCACCGGCACGGTCATCGACTACGCCCCCAACGCCCTGGGGCAGCCAAGGCAGGTCGCCACGACCGGCCAGACTTACGCCAGCAACGTCCGCTACTACCCGAACGGAGCGGTCTCGCAGTTCACCTACGGCAACGGCATCGTCCACGCGATGACCCAGAATGCGCGCCAATTGCCGCTGCGCAGCACCGACGCCGGCGCGCTGGATCTGCAGACCCGTTACGACCCCAACGGCAACGTCATCGAGATCCTCGATCTCGCCCGCGGCGAGACCTACGGCCGCTGGATGGCCTACGACGACCTCGATCGCCTGACCGCGGCCGGTTCCTGCAGCTTCGGCGGCGACTGCTGGCATCGCTTCAAGTACGACGCCCTGGACAACATCAAGTCCTGGTCCCTGGGCGGGGTGAAGGATCATCGCTATTACTACGACCCCCGCAACCGACTGACCAATATCCAGAACGCCAGCGGCGCCAGCGTGATCGGCCTGGGCTACGACGTGCAGGGCAACCTGGAGAACAAGAACGGTCAGGTTTACGCGTTCGACTACGGCAATCGTCTACGCCATGTATTCGGAAAAGAAGCCTATCGCTACGACGCGCTGGGTCGCCGCGTACTGTCCATGCGTGACGACTGGGCGGTGGTCAATCGTCTGTCGATGTACAACAAAGCGGGGCAGATGATCTACACCGAGGCCGGTAGCCCGAAGAAGGCGCTGGAGCATTACTACCTCGGCAGCTCGCTTTTGGCTATCCGCGAAACCGACTGGGCCGGCACGCCCGCTATCGTGCGCTACCAGCACACCGATGCCCTCGGAAGTCCGGCAGCGGTCACGGACGCCGCGGACGCGGTGATCGAACGTACCGACTGGGAGCCCTACGGCGCGGCGATCGGCAAGCCCAACTACGACGGCGTCGGCTATACCGGGCACGTCATGGATGGCGGGTCGGGGCTGACTTATATGCAGCAGCGCTACTACGATGAAGCTATTGGTAGATTTCTTTCTGTTGACCCGGTGGCTGCCGATGTAAGTGCCGGCGGAAACTTCAACCGATACTGGTACGCCAATAACAATCCATTCGGATTTACTGACCCTGATGGAAGGATGGGGCAGGCGTTAGCTGTGCCAATTGTTGTGACTGGTGGGCTTCTCTGCGCTAAGAGTTCCGCCTGTCGTACAGCGGTAAAAGCCGCGATAGCGGCGACTGCGGCGTACATTGGCTCGCGTATGCTGAGTCAACCCCCGGGTGTGCCGGTGCAATACAATCAGCCCGATGGAGGTGAAGAAAGTGGAGGTGCGATTGGCCCACATGCCCCAGGCGACGTTCCCGACGGCGGTGTGATTGTTCGTGGCGGACAGGGTGATATGCCGGAGCCAGGAACTAAGTTTTCTGGGTCTCAAGGGGGGGGCGATCGAGGAGGCTGCGGCTGGGGTTCCACATGGCACCATTCGGCCGACAACAGCAGGAGAAGTCAGAGCAAATGGAGGCACTGTGGAGGTGGCTCCAGAACCAACTCGCTCTGGTACAGTCAATGGGAGTCACGTGAACATTACGGAAGGGGGGCGCGTCAGTTCATTCGGACCTCCACAGCCAAACCCTGTGCCGAAGGAGGAAAGGATCAAGTGAAGATTCCACGTGGAATTTTGCTGAAGGTAGTTGCTTATCGAGAATTCTATGATGTGCCTCGGCTAATTCTTGCTAGCGAGCAGGGGGCGGGGTTCTGGATTTTTGATAGCCCGTTCGACGATGAGGCCGATGAATACTCGCAAACCTATTCGGTCTTCTTTGTGGGCCATGATCTTCTTGAGTCGAAGCGGCTGCTGGAGTCTTGGTCGAACCATCCGCGAGGACCCGCCGTCGGGTCCATCGAGTTGGATCGAGTTCGCTTCGATAGCACGCGGCGAGCGGAATTTATCTGCACTTGATCCGCATGGATGGGCTAATGCGAATGTGGTTGTGGTTGTGGAATAGCTCGACATCCTCAAGGGAAGTCAAACGTGCGGCCTCGCGGCTTTCGAAGGGTATGTCGTCGCCGATCTCATGCTTGAAAGTGGCGAAAATTATCGGTCATCACATTGCCGTAGGGCAGCCTGGGCCGAATCAGCTCTTGGGAGTAAACCAGTAGGGCAAGTAGGTAATGACTGAAGATGATTTCACGAGGGGCTGGTGTGACGCGCAGCTCCACGGGGTGGTCTGGGAGAATTCCGGTCGGGATCTCGTATTAAATACGTTGCAGGCGAGCGATGGGAGTTTGCGGAGTGTGAGGTTTAGCTGGGTGCACGAGCTAGCTATTCGGTTGGACTTCGGGAAAATTGTGGCCGGAACGCCACTTGTTTGGGCGGCTGAATTTGAGCGATTGCCGAGCTCCGAGATTCGCGCCCTGGTCGATTTTGGTGGCGTTGGGGAGATCCGGCTTATCTGCTCGGATGCTGATGTCTTGTAGATTGTTTGGTAAGTCGCAATGCTTATTTTTGCTGGGCAGGTTTTTTATTGCCGCACAACGATTTATCTGAGGCTATAGCCGAAATTACGATAGCGGCTTTCGGCGTTGGTGCTACGTCTGCGCCAACGAAGGCTTGAAGTAGTCTTTAGCGCCCGACCCAGGAGGGCAGGAAGTGCCGCCAAACGTGACCGTCCCAGGGGCATCTCGTCCGCTCGCGCTCGGGCTGATCAACTCTATCTGCGTTGTGCTGCGGTCGGACCCGGCCCCGAGGCGGCGTCGGCCAAGGTCCGCCACGCGACAGCTGTGCCTTTCCACATAGAGCACTGAATATAATGAATTCCCTGGCGATCTCGTACGTAAGGCGAAATCACGCCAAGATCGTCGTGTCGTTCGACATGGGGGCGGAGATCTTGTCGAAGCTGGCTCATGGCGCGCTTGGGGACGGCGTAAGTTCCATGGACATCAACGCCGAAGATGGCTTGTACTCGATCTCATGCGATAAGCCATGGCTGGTGATGGAGGCATTCGACGACATGATTCCGTACCCGTCGCTAGCCGTTAACAGTTCCCGGATGGAAATACTGGTTTCGGCTTTCGCCGATTGGTTTGCGGTGGTGGACGCATCCACGGAAGTCCTTTCGCACGGCGTCAGGCCGCTTCTCGCCGACAAGATGATTTCGAAGCTCAAGTACCGCCAAGGTTTGGCTTTCTATCTGAATCCAGACCCGTCGCGTCAGCTTTGGCGCGCCGAGCTCGCTCCAGGTCCGGATTCTTTGTAGCGAAGAGTTGCGGCGATCGCGGAGCGGAAGCGCCAGCCAAGCTTGATCGAACCTAAATAAGACGAGGCTAGCCGCGAACGCGGCCGCCCTCAGCGCGCCGCGTCCGCCGCTCGCAGCCCTCAAGCCGCGTTAGCCGCCGCCACCGCCGCCCGGTTCGGCGTCGACCAGGCCCGCATTTCCACGCTGAAGCCGAAGTCCGTCGCCGGGTGCGAGTCGGCCACGCGCACGGCCTGTTCGTAGCTGTCGGCGACGAAGAACAGCAGGCCGGAGACCATGAGGTCGTCGCTGCGGACGATGTCGGAATGCGGACCGGCGTGATGCCCTTCGGGGCTGAGCGAATGCGGGACGAGGCGGTGGCCGGCGTCGATCTTCTGCTCGACCCAGAAGGCGACGCTCTGCTTCAGGCGCAGTTCGTCGGTAGGGGCGAGCGGCTGTTGGCGGTTGCGGCGGAACAGCAGGACATAGGTATTCATGGGGCGTGCTCCTGGTGAGGCGGTGGCCGCATGGGGCGGTCGAGAACTGTGATGCGGCGCCTGCGATGAAGGTTGCATACGCTGCCGTTCGCTCGCTCTCGGTCGGGTCGAATGCGCTGCGGCTGCGCGAGGTACTGTGATTCCGGCGGGCGCGGGGGTCTTGTAAAAATTCGGCGCGCGGCGCCGCTTGGGTGGCGACTGCGACCGAGGCGGCCGGCTCATCAGAGACGATTCGCCCGAAAAGCCCGCCGACGAACCTCGCTTGAAGCGGCTCGCTCAAACGGCTCGCCTGGTTCGGCCGGCGAGTCTCAGCCGAGCGAGGATCCGCCGGGCGAGGATCCGCCGCGCCGGAGGCGGCGCACTCAGGCGGTACCGAAGTACGCGCCGGGCGAGCAGCCGACCGCGCGGCGGAAGTCGTGGTTGAAATGGGCCTGGTCGTAGTAGCCGGCGGCGTGCGCGAGTTCGGCCAGGTCGGCGCCCGGGCGGTAGCGGCCCAGGATCCGTTCCAGCCGCAGCAGGGTCGCGTACTTCTTCGGCGCCACGCCGACGATGCGCCGGAAGCGGCGCTCCAAAGCGCTCTGGCTGAGGCCGATATGCCGGCTCAGGGCGTCGATGCGCGCGTCGGCCGGAGCGCGTTGCAACCAGGCCACCGCGGCGCCGATCAGCGGGTCGGCCCGGGCCTGGCCCAGGCGCTGCAGCAGATAGGCTTCGAGCCGGTCCAGGCGCGCGGCGTGGTTCGGCGCGGCGGCCAGCCGCTGGTTCAAGCGCCGCGCGTCCCGGTCGTTCTCCAACAGATCGTCCAGGGCGACGGTGGCGCCGGCGAACTCGTGCTGCGGCGGGCGCAGCAGGGCCGCGGCGCCGACCGGGGTGAATTTGGCCAAGGCCACGGCATGGCCGCGCGGATGGCGGTGGGCGCGCAGGCGGTCGTACAGGCCGGTAAAAGCGACGGCCGGAACGGCGTCGCCGTCTTCGAGCAGGCAACGCTCGCGGAACGAGAACGCCAGCGCCGAGGCGGTATCGGGCAGATGCGTGTCTTGCACCGACTCGGTGCATTCGATCAGCAGCAGGCGCTGCACGAACGGACGCAACGCGGCGCAGGGCGCCCGTTGCAGCATCTGGACGGCGGTGGGCGAGGACGCGGGCATGCGCGGGCGGAGGGGACTGCGGCGTGCGGGACGCCGGGCGGTGGGTCGTCGGGCGATCGGGACGGACCACGTTAGAACGGTCCGGCGGTTGCGGCAATCGACATTCGTCATCTCGACAGGTTGAGCGGGGAGGGGCGGAGGACGGCCGGACCGGGGTGTCGAACGCCGCAGCGTGGCGAGCCGGGATGGATGGCGCGGTCGCGGTTTGCGGGGCTCCCGCTCGCGGTGGATTGCGTGGCGCGAGGCGTTGCCGATGCAAGGCGGCGTGGTCGCGGCTTGCGCCGCTCCTACCTCGGAGCTATGGGACGAGCGGCGTTGACGGTGCGGGCTGGCGCGGTCGCGGCTTGCGCGGCTGCTATCGCGGAGCCAGGGGCTTTTGGTGCGAGCGCGCGACCGCGGCTTGCCCCGCCAGCGCCCGGCAGGCTGCGGGCGGCATTGCATGCGCAGGCGCAGCGCGTTACAAAGCCGCCAGCCCGCGCCGGCGCCGGCGCGGGGAAGTCGATTCGGAAATCCCCGCATGGCCGTCCTGTCCGCTGTCCTGTACTTCCTCACCCACCACCCGTTCTGGGCCTTCGTGCTGCTGTGCGGGCTGGGGCTGGGGCTGGGCTGGCTGTGGGGGCGCCGGCGCGGCCGCGGCTGGTGGGGCGGGATCAGCATCGCCTTCCTGCTGCTGGCCCAGGCCAATCTGTTCGCCGGCCGCTACCTCAATGCCTGGTTCCTCAATGCAGTCGGCACCGAGGGCTCGGCGGTGGTGACCGGCAGCCAGCGCACCAGCGCCAAGCTCAACAACAGCCCGGTCTACGCCTATGCGGCGGTGCTGCGGACCGCCGACGGGCGCGAGGTCGAGCTCGCCTTCGACACCTTGTCGGCCGCGATCCATCCGGTCCGCAACGCGATCCTGATCCCGCCCCAGGGCGAGCGCTTCGTCGCCAAGTACGTGCCGGGTTTCGAGCGCAATATCGTCATCCTGTCCGATCGGTCCGATTACGGCGCGCGGCAGGCGCTGATCGAGGACCGCGCCGCGGTCGACCAGGCCGCGGCGCAACTGGCCGCCAGCCCCGGCAATCCGACCTTCCGCGCCGAGTACCGCGAGGCGCTGCGCGCCTTCCTGGCCAAGCACTACGGCTCGGACGATCCGGTGGTGAAAGAGTTCGAGCGCAAGAGCGCCGAGCTGGAGCAGGCGCCGCGCTGATCCGCCGCGCCCGGCGCCGCGCGCCTTGCGTGCGCGTGGGCGCCGGCCTGCCGGAGCGCTTCGAACCGGCTCGCGTTGCGCGGCGAACGCCGCCGAGGCCGGCGTCGATGCCCGCGCGCGGCGTGGCCACCGCACAGCCCATTGTCCGCTCCCGCACCGCGCGCACGTTAGCGATATCGAGCCTGGGCTGCGCATCGTCGCCGCACAGGCCGGACGAGGACGTCGGCAAGCGGCCGCGCAGCGGCCTACGGGGGAAACATGAAAGCACGAATCATCGCGGCGGCCCTGGGCATCCTGGGCGGCCTGGCCGGCGCGGGCTGCGTCACCTATCCCGACCAGGCTTATTGGGGCGTGCACGACGCCAGGCAGGTCGGCAGCCGCTCGCAGCTGATGACGATCGAGATCAGCGAGAAGGGCAACCTGTTCCATCCCGAGCAGCGCGAGCGCCTGCGCCATTGGCTCGGCGACGAGTCGACCCGCGAGCCGATCGTGGTGTTCGTCAACGGCTGGCACCACGACGCCAGCGAGGACGACCGCAACCTGCGCGATTTCACCGGTTTCCTGGCCAAGCTCGAACGCCGGCTCGGCGAAGCCGGCGTACCGGTCGACAGCGTCGACGGGTTATACGTCGGCTGGCGCGGCGACGAGTACGACCTGCGCCTGCCGGCGCAATGGCTGGACTTTCCGACCATCTGGCCGCGCAAGCGCGCCTCCACCGAAGTCGGGCGCAATGGGCTGAAGGAGATCGTGGCCTTGTTGCAGGAACTGCAGGCGCAGCAGTCGGCGCGGCCGCTGGTGATCATCGGCCACAGCCTCGGCGGCTCGGCGCTGTTCCAGGCCATGCGCCTGAACCTGAGCGGCCCGGCGCTGGACGGTTCGGAATACATCATGCTCAACCCGGCGGTGTCCGAACTGGAGTTCGACGGCCTTCGGTACGACCTCACGCAGGCCTTGGCGGCGCAACGCTCGGCGCTGATCCAGCTCGAAGGCAGCGCAGCCGACACCGCCTACAGCAAGCGCCAGCTCGAATTCCTCGACCGCAGCCATCGCAAGCTGGTGGTGCTGCAGGCGCAGGGCGACACCGCGGTCGGGTTCCTGCATCGGCTCGCGTTCAAGGGCACACCGATAGGGTTCAGCGAGTCGAAGCAGACCCACACCGCGGAAATCTGCGGCGTCGGCGCTCCTTGTCCGCAGACCGACTGGCGCGGCTGCCAGCGCACCGTGCCGGCGAAGGTGGCGGCCGGCCGCGCCGGTTTCCTGATCACCGCGCGCGGCGCCAACGACGCGGAATGCCTGAAACAGACCCGCGAGCCGGTGTGGGTGATCGCCGGCCGCGACACGGTCTCGCGCAGCCACAACGACATCTTCAACGACGTCCAGGCCGATGCGCTGGCGGCCTTGGTGACCGACTCGATCGAACGCCAGGCCAGGCGCTGATCAGTCCTTCCCCGCGCCGGCCTCGGGCGCCGGCGCGGGCGCGCCGTCCTGCAAGGCCAGGGCGAGGAACAGCGTGCCCGGCACCGGGTTGAACGCGTACGGCGCGATCGGCGCGAATCCCAGCGAGCGGTACAGCGCTTGCGCGGGCGCCATGCTCGGCAGCGTGTCCAGGCACAGGCGCGCGTAGCCGGCGGCGCGCGCCCGCGCGCAGACGAGCTCGGCCAGGCGCCGGCCCAGTTGCTCGCCGCGCGCCTGCGGGCGCACGTACAGGCGCTTCATCTCGGCGTCGCCGCCGGCCAGCGGGCGCAGGCCGATGCAGCCCAGGGCCTGGCCGTCGCGCCAGGCGATCAGCACTTCGCCTTGCGGCGGCGCGTACTTGCCGGGCAGGCCGGCCAGTTCCCGCTCGAAGTCCTGGAACGCCAGGTCCACGTCCAGGCTGTGCGCGTATTCGCGGAACAACTCGCGGACGAGGTCCAGGTCTTGGGGCCAGCGGGCGGGGCGGATTTCGATGCTCATGCGGCCTGGGTGTGGGAGGGCGATGCGGTGCTCGCAGGCACTGTACGCGCGTTGCCGTTAGCGTCGGAAACGCGGACCCGGCCGGTGCGGTGCCCGACCGGGTCGCAACGCCGCAGCCTGCACCCTCGGTGGCCCGGCGTGAAGCGCACCGGGACCAAGCGGCGGGGAGCGGGGGCGAACCCGATGCGGCCGCGCCGCCGCGCGGAACATCGGGCGGCGGCGCAGGGCGCGTGTGCGATCGCATCGGGCGCTCCGCCGCCGGCACCGTTACAATCCCCGCGCATTCGGCGCTGCGAGGGGGCGTCGCCGATGCCGGGGCGCGATCGCGTCCACACCGGTCCGCTGCGGCGGCCGGTCTCCGCCGAAATCTGGAAACCGCGTCCATGCCCAAGCCCTCGCTCCGCACCGCGCTTGCCGCCTTGTTGGCCGTCGCCGCGTGGCCGGCCTGGGCCGGCGAGCTGCCGGTGACCTTCGTCGTCGCCGGGCGCAAGGTCGCGGCCACCCTGAGCCTGCCGGAGCGCGGCCGCAATCCGCCGGTGGTGTTGCTGTTGCCCGAGTTCGCCGGCAATCGCGACGAACGCCGCGGCGGCGCGGTCAAGGAAGGCGTGTACGCGCGCGCCGCGCAGCGCTGGGCCGAGCGCGGCATCGCCAGCCTGCGCATCGACTATCGCTACAACGGCGACAGCGACGGCCAGTTCGCCGACGGCAGCCTGGACGCGTACGTGATCGACGGGGTGCAGGCGCTGGAGTATCTGGCCGGCACCGGCAAGATCGATCCGCAGCGCATGGCGGTGGTCGGCTGGGGCATGGGCGGCGCGGTCGCGACCGCGGTGGCCGCGCGCAGCCGTTATCCGCTCGACGGCCTGGCGCTGTGGAACCCGGACGTCGACGTCGGCGCGGCCTTCATCCAGCGTTTCGGCCGCGACAAGATCCGCCAGGGCCTGGCCGGCGCGGAGGCGCCGACCACCATCGATCTGGCGGTCGGGCGCACCATCGCCTTGAAGCAGCCGTTTTTCGTCAGCCTGTTCACCCTGTCGCCGCCGGCCGAAATCGCCCGTTACGGCGGCCCGCTGATGGTCGCCGTGGGCACCCGCGACGAAATCGGCGCGCCGCAACCGGCCCTGGCCGAAAGCCTGATCCGCTACCACGGCGGCGAAGGCGAACTGCTGGTGCTGCCGATGGACCGGATGTTCAATCTGAGCAAGAGCCCACGCCAGGTCGATGCGCTGATCGAGGCCACCGAGAGTTTTCTGCTTAACCACTTCCGCTAGCGGCGCCTGCGCGCGGCCGTCGCGCCGCCGGCCGCGGTGGCGCTGGGGTCGATGCAACTGCGATCGATGCGACTGCGCTCAGTGCGGCTGCGACACGCTGCGCATCACCTCGGTATTCAAGGAGCGCAGTTCCTGCCGCCGTTCCAGATCGGCGAGGGCGACGATGCCGCACAAGCGGCCGTCGCCGTCGACGATCGGCACCCGGCGGATGCGTTCGCGCATCATCAGGTCGGCGCACTGCTTGAGTTCGGCATCGGCTTCCAGGGTGATCGCCGGGCTGGTCATGCAGTCGCTGGCCGCGATCTGGGTCGGGTCCTGGCCGGAGGCGACCAGGCGCACGACGATGTCGCGGTCGGTGACCACGCCGAGCGGGCGACGGTCCTGGTCGACGATCGGAATCTCGCCGACGTCGTGATCGCGCATCATCCGCGCGACGGTGCGCAGGGAGGTGTCCGGCTGCGCGCAAACCGGGTTGGGGGTCATGATGCTGTCGATACCCATCGTCGGTCGACTCCTGGGGACGGGCGGTGACTGAGGGATACGCCGGCGCCGCGGCGTGCGGCCGGAGCGGTGCGGGGCTACTGAGCGGCCGCGAGTGAAGCGGGGCGGACCGCACGGCCCGCCAAGCAGGCCAGCGACGGGCGAGCGCTGACTCGGCGACTGGCTCGCCCGAGGGCTGGACCTGCTACCGGGGTGTTGCGCAGTCGCACCGGACTTCGGTTGCGTCTGCTCCGGCACGACCAGCCTAGGCCGGCCCGCGTTAGCCAAGGATCAAAGACGGCTGCGCACAGCGCTAACGAAACGCTAGCCGGGGATCAAAGCCTCGCGGCATCGCCGGCCGTTGCGGCGTGGCCGGCGCCGGTTTGTATCGCAATGTATCCACGGCCCCCCGCGCCGGGATCCGGATACAAAAACACGCTCCCGGCGACACGGTGCGGATACCGGGCACGGGCGAAATGGCGGCTCCGAAACGCAGCCGCCAACGCCCAGGAGCCCGCCATGTCCGCAATCGCGACCGTCCCCGATTCTTCCTCGCGCGCACCGTTCCTGGCCCGCATCGACGCGGTCGGCCGCTGGCTGGCGCCGCTGGGCCTGCGCGCCCTGCTGGCCTGGGAGTTCTTCGAAGCCGGACGCGAGAAGCTGCACGGGCAGAACTGGTTCGCCGAACTGAGCGGACGCTTCCCGCCGCCGTTTTCCTGGCTGGGCGCCGACCTCAACTGGCATCTGGCGACCGGCCTGGAGCTCGGCGCCAGCGTGGCCCTGCTGCTGGGCCTGGGCACGCGCTACGCCGCCGCGGCGTTGTGGGTGCTGACCCTGGTCGCGATCGGCGCGGTGCACTGGCCGCAGCACTGGGACAGCCTGGCCGAGCTGTGGCGCGGCTACGCGATCAGCGACGCGGGTTACGGCAACTACAAGTTGCCGCTGCTGTACCTGGCGATGCTGCTGCCATTGATCCTCAACGGCGCCGGCCGGCTCAGCCTGGACGCGCTGCTCGCACGCCGCGCACCGGCCGCGGTCGCCGCCGACCGCAATGCCTGGGCTTGGACCGCGCTGGCGATAGGCCTGTCGACCGCGCCCTTGTTGCCGGCCTTCGGCGCCACGGTGGCCGTCCTGGGCCTGGTCCTGCTGGCGCAGAGCCGCTTGCGGCGCCCGCAACCGCTCGCCGCCGCCTCTCCCTGAAGCGCGCCCCGCTTCCGCCCATCCCCCATCCCCGATCCCGTCGCAACAGCGACTCCCGCACGGCGCGCCCGTGCTTCCACTGGAGCAATCCCATGGCCCGTTCCGAAACCCGCAAACCCGATACCGACTCGCCCCGTTCCGACCTGCACGCCAAGCGCGCGTCCACCGGCGTGCTCGGCATCGCCCTTGCCGCGACCGCGCTGACCGGCTTGTTCGGCGGCTCCGCCTTCGCCATGCAGCCGCTGGCGCAGGGCTATCTGCTCGGCGCCGCCCACGCCGGCGCCGAGGGCAAGTGCGGCGAAGGCAAGTGCGGCGGCAGCAAGGCCGGCGCCAAGGCCGCGCAGGCCGAGGGCAAGTGCGGCGAAGGCAAATGCGGCGGCGGCAAGGCCGGCGCCAAGGCCGCGCAGGCCGAAGGCAAGTGCGGCGAGGGCAAGTGCGGCGACGCCTCGTTCGCCAAGACCGACCGTAGCGGCGATGGCCGGGTTTCGCGCGCCGAGTTCCTCGCCGTGGCGCCGCAGCGCGGCGCCGACTTCGCCAAGATCGACCGCGACCGCGACGGCTTCATTTCCGAAGCCGAGGCCTACGAGTTCCTCAAGGCCACCTACGCCGCCAACGGCAAGCCGATGCCGGCCGGCCTGTTCGCCAAGCAGCCCGCCAACGGCCGCTGAGCGCGGCAAACCCCAGCGTCGCGCGACCCGTGCCCGGCACGGGTCGCGCGGCGACAAACCCGAGGACTTGCGATGGACACTGCACTCGATGCCCGCTCGGCCGGCCTCGGCCTGCGCCGCGGCCTACTGCCGGAACTGCTGGCGATGGACGCCGGCGCGGTCGACTTCCTGGAATGCGCGCCGGACAACTGGATCGGCGTCGGCGGCCGCTACGGCGAAGCCCTGGCCGAGCTGTGCTCGCGTTTTCCCTTGAGCGCGCACGGTCTGTCGCTGTCGCTGGGCGGCACCGCGCCGCTGGACACGCAGTTGCTGCGCCGCACCCGCGAATTCCTCGACCGCCACCGGGTCGGCTTGTACAGCGAACACCTGAGCTATTGCGCCGACGACGGCCATCTCTACGACCTGATGCCGATTCCGTTCACCGAGGAAGCGATCGGCCATGTCGCCGCGCGCATCCGCCAGGCCCAGGACGCGCTGGGCCGGCGCATCGCGGTCGAGAACGTGTCCTACTACGCCGCGCCGTACCAAGCGCTGAGCGAGGCGGACTTCATCGCCGCGGTGCTGGCCGAGGCCGACTGCGATCTGCTGCTGGACCTCAACAACCTCAGCGTCAACGCGCACAACCACGGCTACGCGGTCGGCGAATTCCTGGACCGGCTGCCGGGCGAGCGGATCGCCTCGTACCACGTCGCCGGCCACTACGACGATGCCGAGGGACTGAAGATCGACACCCACGGCGCGGCGGTGCGCGAGGACGCCTGGACTCTGCTGGACCAGGCCTACCGCCGCTTCGGCGTGCGTCCGACCTTGCTCGAGCGCGATTTCAATCTGCCGCCGCTGGCCGAGTTGCTGCAGGAAACCCAGCGCATCCGCGCCCTGCAGCGCACCCACGCGGTCGTCGCGGAGGCCGCCTGATGAGCGCGCGCCTGCAGCGACAACAGTGGGCCCTGGCCCGGTACTTGCGCGACCCGGTGGCGAATCCGCCACCGCCGGGGCTGGAACCGCGCCGGCTGCGGGTCTACCGCGAGTTGTTCTTCAACGCCGTCGAAGGCCTGCTGGCCGGCAGCTTCCCGGTGCTGCGCCAGAGCTTGCCGGCGCCGCGCTGGACCGCGCTGGTGCGCGGTTTCTATGCCGGACATCGCGCGCGGACGCCGTTGTTTCCGCAACTGGCCGCGGAGTTCGTCGATTACATCCGGTCCCTGCCCGAGCACGGCGAGTGGCCGGCCTGGTTGGCCGAACTCGCGCATTACGAATGGATCGAGCAGGAACTGGCGCTCAGCGACGCCGTCGTCCCCGACGACGATCCGCAGGCCGATCTGCTCGACGGCGTGCCGCAGCTGTCGCCCCTGGCGCGGGTACTGGGCTACCGCTGGCCGGTCGCCGAACTGGGCCCGGCGTTCCTGCCGGCGCAGGCGCCGGCGCAGCCGACCACCTTGCTGGTCTATCGCGACCGCGGACACGAGGTGCGCTTCGCCGGCCTCGCCGCGCCGGCCTATCGCTTGTTGAACGCGATCGCGCAGCGCCGCGCCAGCGGCCGCCGGCACCTGGCCGCGCTCGCTGCCGAGGCCGGGCTGAGCGATGCCGCCGATCTGCGCCGCTGGCAGGAACAAGGCCTGGACCTGCTGCGGCAGCTGCGCGCCGCCGGCGTGATTTTCGCCGCTACCGACACTCAAGGAGCTCTGTCATGACCGCAACCCGATCCGGATTCCGACTGCAAGGCTGGCCGTTGTTTTTCGCCCTGGCGCTGCTGGTCCTGCTGATGTCCGCCGCGCTGCTGGCGGCGCATTCCGACCCGGTCGCCGGTGTCCGCTCGGTGATCCGCGCCACCGCGCGCAGCTCGTTCGCCCTGTTCCTGAGCGTGTTCGTCGCCTCGTCGCTGGTTAGCCTGGTGCCGAACCAACTGACTCGCGCGCTGTTGCGCGAGCGGCGCTATCTGGGACTGGCGTTCGCGTTCTCGCACCTGGTGCACGCGATCGCGATCGTTCGCCTGGGCCAGCTGGATCCGGGCTTCTGGCCCGGCCGCAGCGCGCTGGCCAACGTGCCCGGCTCGATCGGCTACGCCTTCATCGTTCTGCTCAGCGCGACCTCGTTCCATGCCCTGGCCAAGCGCATGAGCGCGCAGGCCTGGAAGCGGCTGCACACCGCCGGCGTGTGGACCATCGCCCTGATCTTCGCTCTCTCGTACTTCAAGCGCATTCCGATGAACGCCTTGTACGCGCTGCCGTTCGCGCTGTTGTGCGCCGCCGCCGCGGTGCGCGCGGTCGGCAAATGGGCGCAAGCCGACAAGCGCCGCCTGGCGCGGCAGCGCCGCGCGCCGTCCCCTCTGTCCACGAACCTGGAGTCTCAAGCATGAACCGCTCTGTCTTCGCCGCTTTCGCTTCCGTCCGGCAAGGCGCACTCGTGCTCGGCCTGGCCCTGGCCTGTGCCGGCCTCGCGCCCGCCGCTGCCGCCGCCGAGGCGCCGGCGCCCGCCGCCACCGCGATCCTGGTCCACGGCGCCTTCGCCGATGCGGACAGCTGGGCCCAGGTGGCCAAGCGGCTGCAGGCGCGCGGCCTGCGCACCGTCAGCGTGCGCCTGCCCTTGACCTCGCTGCACGACGATGCCGAAGCGACCCGGCGCGCACTGCAGGCCGCGCCGGGGCCGGTGGTCCTGGTCGGGCATTCCTGGGGCGGCACGGTCATCACCGAGGCCGGCGACGACGCCAAGGTCGCGGCGCTGGTCTATGTCGCCGCATTCGCGCCCGACGTCGGCCAGAACACGGCCGGGCAGGGCCGCGGCTATCCGACGCCGCCCGGGCTGGCGCACCTGGTCGCCGACGACGGCGTGCTGCGGATCGACGAGCAGGGCATGCTGCGAGACTTCGCCCAGGACTTGAAGCCACGCACCGCGCGCGAGCTGTTCCGCGCCCAGTTGCCGATCCATGCACGGGCTTTCGACGACACCGTCGCCCACGCCGCGTGGAAGGGACGGCCGAGCTGGTATCTGGTCGCCCGCCAGGACCGGATGATCGCATCGCAGTTGCAGACCGCCACCGCCCGGCGCATCGGCGCCGAACTGCGCTCGATCGCCGGCAGCCACGCCGCGCCGCTGGCGCATCCGGGCGCGGTGGCCGAGCTCATTCTCGAAGCCGCCGGCAAACGCCCGCCGCAGGCGGCTGCGCACGAGGAGGGCTGAGCCATGCCGGCCCCGCGATATGGGATGCGTACCGCCGTGGCGGCGCTGGCGACCGCGGCGAGCCTGCTGCTGGTCGCCTGCCGCGGCGACGCCCAGGCCGAGCCGGCGCGCCCGACGCCGGCGCCGGAGTTCGTCGGCATCGAGCGCTGGATCAACAGCCCGCCGTTGACCCTGGCGGGACTGCGCGGCCGGGTGGTGCTGGTCGAGTTCTGGACCTACGCCTGCGTCAACTGCATCCGGGTGACGCCGCACGTCAACGACTGGCATCGGCGCTACCGCGATCTCGGCCTGACCGTGGTCGGCGTGCACACGCCCGAGTACGAGGCCGAACGCGTACCCGGCAACGTCCAAGCGGCGGTGAAGCGCTACGGCATCGAGTATCCGGTCGCGCTGGACAACGACTACCGGACCTGGAACGCGTACCGCAACCGGTTCTGGCCGGCCCTGTACCTGATCGACCGGCAGGGGCGGGTGGTCTACCGCCATATCGGCGAAGGCGACTACGACGTCACCGACGCCAAGATCCGCGAGCTGCTGGCGCGCGGGTGAGACGGCCGCGGCGGCGCGCGGCATAATCGCAACGGCAATCGCGCCGTCGTCAGGACTTCCAGGGTTGCTCGCATGGATCACGTAGATCACATCCTGGTCGTCGACGACGACCGCGAGATCCGCCAGATGGTCGCCGACTATCTGCGCAAGAACGGGTTGCGCGCCAGCGTCGCCGCCGACGGCCGCGAGATGCGCGCGGCGCTGGACGCCGATGCGGTCGACCTGATCGTGCTCGACCTGATGATGCCCGGCGAGGACGGACTGGTGCTGTGCCGCAACCTGCGCGCCGGCAAGCACCGCGCGGTGCCGGTGTTGATGCTGACCGCGCGCGACGACCCTACCGACCGCATCGTCGGCCTGGAGATGGGCGCCGACGACTATCTGGTCAAGCCCTTCGCCGCGCGCGAGCTGCTCGCGCGGATCAACGCGGTGCTGCGCCGCACCCGCATGCTGCCGCCGAATCTGCAGATCAGCGAGGCCGCGCGCCTGATCGGCTTCGGCCGTTGGCGGCTGGACACCACCGCGCGTCATCTGCTCGATCCCGACGGCACCGCGGTGGCGCTGAGCGGGGCCGAGTTCCGCCTGTTGCGGGTGTTCCTCGACCATCCGCAACGGGTGCTCAGCCGCGATCAGCTGTTGAGCCTCACCCAGGGCCGCGACGCCGAGCATTTCGACCGCTCCATCGATCTGCTGGTCAGCCGGGTGCGCCAGCGGCTGCAGGACGACGCGCGCGAGCCGGCCTACATCAAGACAGTGCGCAGCGAAGGCTATGTGTTCAGCATGCCGGTCGAGCTGATCGGCGGTGAGGCGTGAACGCGCCGGCGCCGCGCGGCTGGCGGCTGCTGCCGCGCACGATCGCGGCGCGGCTGTACCTGGTGCTGTTCGCCGGGCTGTTGACCGCGCACGCGCTGTCGTTCGCGCTGTTGTTCTACGAGCGCTACCAGGCCGCGACCTCGATGCTGATGAGCAACCTGGAGCGGGACGTGACCGTCGCGGTCGCGATCCTGGACCGGGTGCCGGCGCAGGAGCGCGCGAGCTGGCTGCCGTTGCTCAAGCGCCGCACCTTCCACTACCTGCTCGGACCCGGGCAGAGCGGCGGGCCGCTGGCCAGCGACACCGCGCGCGAGTTCGTGGCCCGGGTCGGCGCCGCGCTGGGGCCGCGCTATCCGGTGCGGGCCAATGCGGTGTCGGCCGAGCCGGAGCGGTTCCAGATCCATCTGCGCCTGAGCGACGGCGAAAGCCTGACCGTGCAGGTGCAGCCCTCGGCGATGCCGATCGCGCTCTGGCTGCCCTACGTGCTGGCGGTGCAGTTGGCATTGTTGCTGCTGTGCACCTGGGGTGCGGTGCGCCTGGCGACGCGGCCGCTGGCGCAGCTGGCGCGCGCGGCCGAGTCGTTGAGCCCGGCCGGGCAGGGGCCGCGCCTGCGCGAAACCGGACCGGTCGAGGTGGTCAGCGCGGCGGCCGCGTTCAACGCCATGCAGGACCGCATCGCCCAATACACCCAGGAGCGGCTGCAGATCCTGGCCTCGATTTCGCACGACCTGCAGACCCCGATCACCCGCATGAAACTGCGCTGCGAGGCGCTGGACGAGGGGCCGCAGCGCGACAAGACTCTGGACGACCTGGGCGAAATGGAGCGGCTGGTGCGCGAAGGCATCGCCTATGCGCGCAGCGCCCACGGCGCCGCCGAGGCGCCGCTGCGGATCGACCTGGACGCGTTCCTGCAGAGCCTGGTCTACGACTACCAGGACACCGGCCGTCCGGTCGCCCTGAGCGGCCGCAGCGAGCGGCTGTTGGTCACCCGCCCGCACGCCTTGCGGCGGATTGTCGCCAACCTGATCGACAACGCGCTGGCCTACGCCGGCAGCGCCGAACTCGAGCTGGGCCGCGACGGCGGCACGGCGGTGCTGCGGGTCGCCGATCGCGGCCCCGGCATTCCGCCGGACCAGCTCGAACAGGTGATGCAGCCGTTTTATCGCCTGGAAGGCTCGCGCAACCGCGACAGCGGCGGTACCGGCCTGGGCCTGGCGATCGCCCAGCAGCTCGCGGCCTCGGCCGGGGCGCGCCTGAGCCTGCGCAACCGCGACGGCGGCGGGTTGGAAGCGATCGTGCGCCTGGACGACGTCGATGCGGCCTGAGCCGCGCGTCGTCGGCTTGTAATGGATTTGTGCCGGCGTGACCCGGTCGACGATTGGCCGGCGATTGGCTCGGCGCCGGCGCGGCAGATTGTTCCGGCTTTGTGATTCTGTGGCCGGCGCAGCGCCGGCGGTGACGGTTCTGCACTCCGATAGCGCGTCCGCCGATCTCGGCGACGTGTTCCCAGGAGAGAGATTCCGTGAATCGCCACCGTTCCCAACCCATCGTCCTCGCCTCGGCGAGGCGGCGCTTGTCCGCCGCCGCGTTGTTCGCCGGCGTCCTGCTGCTGAGCGGCTGTCCGCGTCCCGACGCCGCGCCCGCGCCTGAGGCCGAAGCGAGTGCCGCCCTAGAGACTGCCGCCGGCGCGACCTCGGTCTCGTTCGGCGCCGCCGCCAGCGCGGCCGCCGCGTCCGCGCCTGCCGATAGCCGCGTCGCCGTCGTCGCCGCCGAACCGCCCGCGCTGTGCAGCAGCGTGAAGCAGTACGGCATCACCTTCGCCTTCGACCGCGCTTATCCCTGCGGCCAGTTCGCCAACGGCGACTATTGGGTGGCGCCGGCCGGCGACAGCCAGGGCCGGGTGCGGATCATGTCGATCGCGCCGGGCTTCAGCAGCGGCCGCAACGGCTTCGAAGTCAATCCGACCAGCGTCAGCCGCCATGGCTTCGACCGCACCGCCTACGGCTACGACGCGCGCCTGGTGCCGGTGCTGCCGTACTCGGCCGCGCCGAACCAGTCCATCGTCAAGGCGATCTCGCGCAGCGGCGACGAAAAGACCTCGCTGGAAACCGCGGCGGTGCTGACCGTGCTCGCGGCGCCGCCGGCCGACAACGGCCGCGGCCTGTTCCGGCCGCCGTACTTCGGCACCAAGAAACCGTTGATTCCGGTGGCGCGCCTGCGCATGGACCGACTGCCGGCCTACGCGCCGCTGCTGAGCATGCCGGCACTGAGCACGGTGACCCAGCGCTTCCGCCGGGTCCAGCTCGATCATCAGATCGGCTGGTCGGCCGACCAGATCCATCCCAAGCAGAACATGCCCGACTACGGCGCGCAGATCGCCATCGACACCGCTTCGGCCGCGCTGCGGCTGATGGTGCGCGACGACGACGCCCAGCGCCGGCAACTGGCGATGCATTTCGCCCAGTACGCGCTGGACCTGGACGCGGCGATGGCCGGCGGCCTGCATTTCTACGCCGACGGCGGCCACCGCCACGGCCGCAAGCTGGTGCTGACGCTCGGCTCCCTGTTGCTGGACGATGCGGCGATGGCCGCGCGCGTGCGCGACTTCCAGAACGACACCTACCAGGAGGACGGGCAGCTGAGCATCGGCGCCGGCAGCGGCCAGGTGCTGTTCGGCAGTCCGTGCACGATCGACGAGTATTGGGAGAACCAGAACACCGGCGCCAGCACGCGCGACTGCCGCGACCCCTACGGCTACATCGACGGCGGCCAGGAGCCGGCCGGCTACTACCAGTTCTGCTGCACCGCCAAGGGCTACAAGGCAGCGGCGCTGGCGTTGCGGCTGATGCCGTCGCTGCGCTGCGTGTGGACCGACACCCGGATCCTGCTCTACGCCGACCGCTGGGTGAACCACGGCGCCTGGACCCAGCCCGACCCCTACCAGCCGCGCGGCAGCGGCGCGCTCGATTCCAACCCGAGCGACGGCATCGGACGCTGGCCGGCCCTGCACGGCGCCGGCCGCGACGACGGCTACTACGGCGACGACTTCGCCGACGCGATGTGGGCCGCCTACCGCGCCCAGGCCAGCGACACGGTGCAGTGCCAGTAAGCCATCGAGCCCGACGGCCGATCGGGCCCGCAACGCATTGCCCCCCTTGAAGCAGGGGGCTAGGGGATTGCTCCTAGTTCTATCGGTGTGGGGCCAAAGCCAAGCCCAAAGCCAAAGCAAATCCCCCGCGCGCCGGTTTTCGAACCGGCTTCGATTTGGCGCAGCGCGCAGCCCCCTTTTCCGAAGGGGGCTCTTTCTAACGGGTAGCCACAATACTGTTCCCCTTCAAAAGGGGGCGGGGAGCTTGTTGTCGCCCCCCTGCCGACCGCGGGTGTACCCCATGGCCGCTTCCATCGCCCTGCGACGTTTACGTCGTCGTGAGCGCACACCGTTCCTCGGTCGTAGCGCCCGCGACAACATGGCGGCGGCGCAAGCCGCCCGGCAATCACGGTCGACAGGGGGCCGAATGGCAAGGACGATCGCGGCAAGCATGCGAGGCTGGGGCGCGGTCGCGCTGCTGGCGACGACGGCGCCGGCTTGGGGGCACAAGCTGGCGACCCATTCGACCGCGGAAGAACGGCGTCTGGCCGGCATCGGCAGCAGCAGTTGGATCATTCTCGAACGACAGGTCGCGCAATGGTCGATGGTCGCCTTCACCGAGCCGGTGCACGAGGAAATCACCAACCGCATCTACGGCTGCAACGGCGATTGCGCCGGTCGCGACGCCTTGGACGCGCCGGGTCCGGTGTTGGCCGGAGTGCGCTGGAACGACGATCCTCCGTTCCGCATGACCGCCAGGCAGGCCCGCGGCATGCGTTGCAAGACGGATCAAACCATTCGCTTCGAGACCCAGCCCCTGTGCTGGGGCAGTCTGTTCGCCGACGCCAACAAGGGGGCAGCGGCCGGCAAACGCTACGGTCCCGGCGATGCGATGTTGTACCGCAGCCATTTCGGCGATTTGCAGTTCCTCCACGCCATGGCCAGCCGCGACGGCGAGACCGCGGCCGATACCAAGGCCAAGCTGATGGGCTGGATGGAGTTCGCCTGGCGCACCGCGCAGGGCGAATACAATCTGGATACGCGGCTGAAGGACTCGCCCATTGCGCCGATCCAGCAAGCCTTCGGCCAGAGCGAATGGCGCGTGCTCGATCTTTACACCCAGGGCGCCAGCGGCGGCCTGCGCCGCTATTACCAGGACGTGGCCTTCGGTTCGCTGCTGCATGCGTTGCAGGACAGCTATGCGGCCGGCCATGTCGAGCGCGAAGAAGCCAGCGGCCTGCGCCAGTGCGCGATCGGCGCCGACCGGGTGGCGGCGCCGGGCGCGATCCTGGAGTTCCATGCCTATAACCGCCAGGACCACGGCCGCCATGCCCAGGCCGATACCCGTACGGCGTTCCTGCTTCGCTTCGAAGAGAAGGGCAACGTGGTCGAGGTCGGCCGGGCTTTGCTGCGCGCGCGCGACGAAAAGCGCAGTTGGAGCGAGGTGCAGCCATTCTTCGACTGCGTGTTCGCCCTGCAGGCGCCGAACGCTCCCGCCGGGCCGGGCGAGTTCGGCCGCGGCCAGGGCACCGACTGAGGCGCGCCGGGCGGGCGGCGGCAGCCGGCGGCCGCCATTTTCGCCGTGCGCGGACGCCGCCACGGGCCGATGCCCGTCCTGCGGCGTCGGCGCTGGCGCGCCTCCCGTGGCGGCGCGTGGACCGGCGCGCGCAAAGCCGGTCGGCCGACGCGCGCGGCGAATGAGCGGTCAGGGCGCACGCGCTAATCTGTGCCGACCTGATCTGTGCCGATACCGCGAGGCCACCAGCATGCTCATCGACGGCGCCTGCCATTGCGGCAACCTCCGCTACACCCTGGACTGGACGCCGGAGCCGGACGCGATCCCGGCCCGTGCCTGCACCTGCAGTTTCTGCGTCAAGCACGGTGGCGTGTGGACCGCCTGCCCGAGCGGGAGTCTGGAGGTGACCGTGCGCGATCCGCAGCGTCTCTCGCGCTATGCCTTCGCCACCCGTACCGCCGACTTCCATGTCTGCGCGATTTGCGGGGTGGTGCCGGTGGCGACCAGCGAGATCGATGGACGCCTGTACGCGGTGGTCAACGTCAACACCTTCCACGCCGTGGACCCGGCCTTGCTGCAGCGCTCCGCATCCGACCTGGACGGCGAATCGCAGGCAGCGCGCCTGGCGCGCCGAGCGCGCAACTGGATCGGCCGTGTGACGGTACGCGCCGCGGACCGGGACGGCGCCGCCGTCGGCGGACGCTAGGCCTTGCCGTCGGCGCATTTCGGCATGGCGCCGGTTCGGTGCGCGCCGATCGCCGGTGAGGACGCCGCGCTCAGCGCTCGAACCGCATCATCCGTCCGGCATTGCGGCGGTGTTCGTGAGGGATGTCGTAGCCGCGCGAGCTCAAGGTGAAGCCGACGCCGAACATCGAAGCGGCAAACGGGCCGCATTGTCCGCGACCGGGATCGGAAATCAGCACCTCGGCCTCGGGCGTCGCGTAGTTTCGGATCAGATTGAGCAGCGCTGCGATGTGGTCGCGTTCGTAAAGCACGTCGCTGCCGACGATCAGGTCGAACTTGCCGATGGCGCGGTCTTCCGGGCGCTCCCAGGCGAGGTCGTTGTAAGGAATCGGCTTCAGTCCGTTGAGGCGGGCGTTGTGGGTCAGGAATTCGTTGGCGAGCGGATGACGGTCGCTCGCGGTGATGTCGGCGCCGCGTTGCTTCAGTACCAAACTGGACAGCCCCAGGCCGCAACCTATTTCCAGGATCCGTCTGCCGTCGATCCGATACGACAGGCTCTCCCTGGCCAATTCGACGCCCGCCGGCCACAACTGTCCGAACAGGCTCCACAGCGCAGCGGGAACGCCGGCGCGTTCGGCTGTCCGATCGGGGTCGTGGAACTGCTGGCGATCCTTCAGGGCGCGAATGCGATAGACGACGTCGCCGATCGGCACGTCGATAAGTCGGGTGCAGAGCGGCAAAGAACGCCTCGTATGGCGCTGTAGCGCCGTGTCAGGCAGGGACGGGCGATGCCGTCGATGGATCGCGGTTGCCGGGTCGCGGATCGACCATACGCGCATATTCATCGAATAGCTAGGTTTATTTCGTTTCGCCCGTTCATCCGTTTCAGCGCGCATACTCGAACGAAGATTGTGGAGAAGCGCTATGGAAGAACACGTGGAGTGGTTCCACTTCACCTTATGCCGCGATCAATCGGTAGGTCCGATCGAGCTGCGCCGGATCTGGATGGAGGCGAGCGGAACGACCAACATCTCTGTCGGTCGCGACTATCGCGCCATGCTCGGCAAGCGTGCGGTGGTGTATTCGTTGCGCGCATCGCCGCGGTTGGCCAACCTGCACGCGATCGAAGCCAGGTTGCGCTTCCTGCTCGCCAGCGCGCGCTTGAACAGCGTGCTTACGGTAGTTACGCATTGAGGTCATGCATGCAGCTTTTCGATATAGCGGTCGGCCGGTGTCGGACGATCGAAGGCGGAACCATCACCGTCGGGCTCGACAGCGCGATCGTCAGCCGCCTGGTGCCCGGTTATCCGTGGCGGATGTCGGGCACCAGCGTGCTGAGGTTGAACTCGAAGCTGTGCAGTAAACGCTTCCCGCCGGCGCCGGGACAGGAAACCTTTCTGCAGCGCGAGGAGCTGATGCGCAATCCGAGCGCAAGCCTGGATCTGCTCGGCGACGGCAATTTCGTTTCGGTTCGCCTGCGCGCGTTGAGCGACGGCGAAGAGCCGCAGATCGTCAAGCCAGCGACCAAGACCCCGCGCTCGAACCTGCCGCAATCGCGCCGCTCCTGAGCGCGCTTGCGGGTGGATCAGCTTGGATCGCCAGGAGAGCGACATGGGGAGTCCGATGCGGTGACGTGGGCCGCGCCGACCGGCGCATGGCCCGAGTCTGGCCGCGTCGCACGACGGCTGCCTGCGCAGTCGCGCACACCCGCCTGCGCCGCTGCCGCCGCGGCGCGCTCAGTCGGTCGCAGGCCGGCAGTCGCGGTCCAGCGGCGCCGGGTCGAAGCTGGCGCAGACTCCGAAGCCCGGCGCCAGGCCGACGATTTCGCGCCGCTCGCCGACCGCCACGGCGAAGCGTTCGGGCGCGGCCGCGGCGACGAACAGGCTGTAATGGCATTGGCCGCTGCGGCTGGCGGCGCATTCGAAACGGCTGATCTCGCCGGTGCTGCGCACCTGGCTGTCGATCGCGATCTTGCCGTCGACGCTGACCCGGTGGGCCACGGTCTGGCCGCCGCCGCTGCAGCCGAACAGCGCGAGCAGGTAGTAGATCAAGGCCATGAGGTTGCGCATGAGATCGTCCTTGGAGTGGGGAAGTCTTGCCTCGCGCGCAGGGCATCGCCTGCGCACGCGCGACCGGCGCCCGCGTCGCCGCCGTCACATGGCCCGGAACAGCGCCATGAACGGCTGGCTGACGCTGAGCGTCTCGCTGCGCTGGCGCAGGCGCACCGTGCCTTTGCCGCTGTCGTCGCGCACGATCGAGGCGATCGCTTTCAGATTGACGATGGTCGAGCGATGGATCTGTTTGAACAGGCTGGCGTCCAGCACTTCCAGCAGCTCGCGGATCGGCTTGCGCAGCACCGCTTCGCCGTCGGCGGTCACCACCGTGGTGTATTTGTTGTCGGCGCGGAAATAGATCACGTCGTCGACCAGGATGAGCCGGGTCTCGCGGCCGGCGCTGGCGGTGATCCAGGTCAGCGCCGGTGCTTCGGGCTTGCTGCGCTGCGTGCCCAGGCGCTGGCTCAGTTCGGCGATCGCCTCGCTGTCGGCGGCGGTGCCCGACTGCTGTTGTAGCCGCTGCACGGTCACCGCCAGCCGCTCCGGGGTCACCGGCTTGAGCAGGTAGTCGATCGCCCCATGCTCGAAGGCGTCGATCGCGTACTGGTCGTAGGCGGTGACGAACACGATCCGGGTCTGCGGGCTGACGTCGGCGGCGGCGCCGGCGACGTCGACGCCGGTCAGGCCGGGCATGCGGATGTCCAGGAATGCGACGTCGGGGCGATGCTCGGCCAAGGCCTCCAGGGCCTCGGCGCCGTCTTCGCATTGGGCGACGATGCGCAACTGCGGCCAGGCCTGGCCCAGCGCCTCGACCAGGGCCTGGCGCAGCAGCGCTTCGTCTTCGGCGACCAGCGCGGTGAAGGCGGGCTTAGCCATGGGCGGTGTCCTCTTGCCGTGCCAGCGGTACGCTCAGGGTGGCGGCGACGCCTTGCGGGAAATTGGCGACCACGGCCAGTTGCGCATCGTCGCCGTAGACCAGTTGCAGGCGCTCGCGCACGTTGCGCAGGCCGATGCCGGTGCCGCTGTTGGCGGCGTTGAAGCCCAAGCCGTCGTCGGCGACGGTGATCGCCGCGCGTTGCTCTTGGCGCCGCGCCAGGATCCACACCGTGCCGCCGCCGGGCTTGGGTTCCAGGCCGTGCTTGATCGCGTTCTCGACCAGGGTCTGCAGCATCATCGGCGGAAACGGCATGGCGCGCAGTTCGTCGGGCACGTCGATCTGCAGTTCCAGGCGTGCGCCCATGCGCAGCTTGAGGATCTCCAGGTAAGCGCGCGAGCGGTCCAGTTCCTCGCCCAGGGTCGACAGCGCGTCCTCGGTGCGCGGCAAAGATTTGCGCAGGAAATCGATCAGGTGGCCGAGCATTTCGTCGGCCTTGGCGGGGTCGTTGCGGGTCAGGTACTGGGCGCTGGCCAGGGTGTTGTAGAGGAAGTGCGGTTCGACCTGGGCGTGCAGCAGGCTCAGTTTGGCCACCGCCAGTTCCTTCTCGGTGACCGTGCGGGTGACCGCGGCGCGTTCGTTGCGGCGGCGCTCGGCGATGCGCCGGGTGATGGCGCGGACGATGGCCTCGGCGTTCTCCAGGTTGGTGCCGCCGTCGACCCGGAACCAGTCGCTCCAGGCGCCGGCCTCCGGCTCGCAGATCAGGATGATCCGCCCGCTGTCCTCGCCCGGGGTCACCGTAGCCTGGATCTGGTTGCGGCCATGACCGCGCAGGCCGGTGAGGTCGCGGACTTCGCGGTCGCGGCCGTACAGGTTGTGCCGGCGCACCTTGGCCCGTACCTGCAGGCTGTCGCGCGCGCTTTCGATCTCCTCCACCCGCGGCAGCTCGCGGATCGCCGCGTCGAGCAGGTCGAAGGTTTCGCCGGCCTCGAACGGCACCTCGATCTCGCGCCGCTGGCGGTTGTGCAGCGCGCCGCGGTCGATATGGCCGGCGATCAGCCGCACCCGGCGCACATGGCTGAAGGCGCCGGTGACCACGTAGGCCACCACTAGCGCGCAGATCAGGAACAGCGGGGTCGAGTCCTGATACTGCAGCCCCGGGGTCACCGAGGCGAACAAGGCCATCAGCAGGAACAGGCCGGCCCAGGCCAAGGCCAGGCGCAGGATGAAGAAGAAGCTTCGGATCACGGAGATGGCGCCGGAACGGGATGGGCGCAGCATAGTGCCGCGGCGTAGGAGCGGAAGCGGGGCGGCGACGAAGGCGGGGTGGCGGCGATGAAGCCCGGGCGCGGCGGCGCGAAGCTCTGGCGCCCGGACGGCGGCCGGCGCCGGCTGCGCCGCGGGGCGGCGCCGCCGGGGCCTCGCTCGGGATTTGTGATCGCCAGCGTGCTTCCAAAACCCATTCAGTCGCCGTCGCATATTCCGCGAAGCGTTTGGTTAGGCTAGGCGCAACAACCCGGAACTGCGCAAATGGATTTGCCGCCCGCTCTCTCGACGCCCGCCGTTCATCGCCCGCGCTTGCGTCGCTCCCGTCTTTGCCGCCCATTGCCGCGACTGCGGCCGCCCGCGTTCGAGCCGCGCGCGGCGCGCCGTGGCCGTGTCCGCCGTTTCGATCTTCCCCCTGGCCGTCCCCGCGGCCGCCACGCATGAACCGTCCAAGGAACCGACGCATGCCCCCCATCGATGGAACGAAGCACCCGAACCTACCGCCGCGCGGCGCCGTGCCGCGCACCTGGCTGACCGGCCTGCTGCTGACCGCCGCCGCCCTCGGCGGCACGGCCCAGGCCCAGGAAGCCGGC
This sequence comes from Lysobacter sp. Soil_C_15, assembly GCF_057657315.1. Lineage (NCBI taxonomy): Bacteria > Pseudomonadati > Pseudomonadota > Gammaproteobacteria > Lysobacterales > Lysobacteraceae > Lysobacter > Lysobacter sp. Soil_C_15. Next base: position 166,959 of record NZ_JBDGIR010000004.1, on the reverse strand, counting down.
AAGCAATGGACCAGCACCTGGACCAGCCAGGGCCCGCGCCTGACCGAGCGCGAGATCCAGCAGGACATCGAGGCCTTGTTTGCGCCGTATTCGTCCTACGGCCCGCTGAGCTTCCAGGTCGTCAGTCAGGTCCACCTACCGGACCGCACCGCCTATTACTACGGCATCGAACCGACCCCTCCGGCCACCGAGCCGTGGACCTACGAGCACTTGAGTGACCCCGACTACACTCCGGGGCCGACTCTGGAAGGCGTGGTCGACCAGATCCGGCAGCGATTGGACCAGTTGAGCCTGGACGACGGTTGCACGCCGAACACCGTGATCAATCTGGCGCCGAGTTGGGAGGTCGACCTGACCTGGGTCGACGACAAGACCAGCGCGATCGAGACGCGCGAGTACAACGCGGCATACGTCATCAAGAATTTCAACGGTGTCTGTGGTCCGAACGCGAACCAGAACCAGTCGATCAAGCGCAGCCGCGACGTGCATTGCCCCAACACCGTCGCGATGAGCTGGGACGCCGCCGAACAAGCCTGCGCCGGCGGCCTGCAGCCGATGGCCTATGTCAGCCGCCCGCTAGTGCTCGACTGCCCGGACGGCGGCTGCGACCCGGCTTCGGGCGACAAGATGCGCCCGGAGCCGGACTTCGACCTGGGCTGGGTCTCGTTCGGCCGCACCTATCACTCGTCTTCCTCGACCCAACAGGGCGGCTTCGGCCTGGGCTGGACCCACTCGCACAACCTGCGCCTGAGCCTCGGCGCCGACCCGGCCACGCCGGCCGATCCGACCCCGCATTTCGGCCTGATCCAGGCCGACGGCAGCCAGGTCTCGTTCAAGCCGCTCGGCGCCGGCGTGTACGAGGCGCGCGACGGCAGCGGCGACCGCCTGGTCGCCGACGGCGCGCAGTGGTTGCTGTACCGGATCGAGGAAGTGGCGCGCTTCGACGCGCGCGGCCGTTTGCTCGAACGCCGCTTCGAGGACGGCAACGTCCTGGCCTACGCCTACGACGACCTCGGCCGGCTGGCCACCGTCACCCACCACAGCGGCCGCAGCCTGGTGTTCGAATACCTCGGCGCCGGCCGCAACGCGCCGATCGCCGCGATCCGCTCCGCGGGCGCGCTGCTGGCCAGCTACGGCTATACCGATGGCGTGGTGACCAGCGCGACCTACGCCGGCGGCGGCACCCGCACCTATCACTACGAACATCCGCAGTTCAAAAACGGCCTGACCGGCGTCACCGGCGAGGACAACCAGCGCCAGAGCACCTTCGGCTACGACGCCAAGGCCCGGGTCGGTTCCAGCCAGAACGCCGGCGGCGCCGACGGCCGCACCCTCAGCTATCCGGCCAGCGGCGGCGCGGTGATCACCGACGCACTCGGCAAGCAGACCACCTACGCGCTCGGCCCGGCCAGCCCGAGCAACCAGCCGCGCAAGATCGGCAGCATCACCGACCCGCGCGGCACCGCTACGCGCACGTTCTATACCGAAACCGTCGACTTCCGCCGCCGCCTGGACACCGTCACCGACCGCAACGGCACCCAGACCAAGCACAGCTACGCCGAGGCCAACGACCCGGTCACCGGCCAGCCGGCGCGCACGCACACGGTCAAGGAAGCCGTCGGCTTGCCCCAGGAGCGCACCAGCGTCGAACGCCGCGACATCGCCGGCAACCGCACCGTGCTGACCCAGCTCGGCAACCGCGAGACCCGGATCGTCCGCAACGCGCGCCTGCAGCCGGTCACGGTGACGGTGCGCGACACCACCACCAACCAGGCCCGCACCACCGCCTACGCCTACTGCGAAGCCGCCGACGTCGCCGCCGCCAACAGCAGCTGCCCGACCCTGGGCCTGCTGAAGTCGGTCGACGGCCCGCGCAGCGACGTCAACGACGTGGTGACCTACCAGTACTACGGCAGCGACGACAGCACCTGCGCCACCCAGCCGGCGCTGTGCACCTACCGCAAGGGCGACCTGCGCAAGACTATCGATGCGCTCGGCCGCGCCACCGAGATCCTCGGCTACGACCCGCAGGGCCGGCCGCTGTCGATCCTCGATGCCAACAACGTGGTGACCGACTACGAGTACCACCCGCGCGGTTGGCTGGCCGCGACCAAGCTGCGCGGCGCCGACAACAGCGTCGAGACCGACGACCGCATCACCCGCCTGGAGTACTGGCCGACCGGCCTGCTGCGCCGGGTCACCCCGCCGGGCGGCGCCTACGTCACCTACAACTACGACGCCGCCCAACGCCTGACCTCGGTGACCGACAAGGCCGGCAACAAGCTGCAGTACACCCTGGACAAGGCCGGCAATCGCAAGCAGGAGGACACCCAGACCCCGGCCGGCACCGTCCGCCAGACCCTGTCGCGGGTGTTCGACAGCCTGGGCCAGCTGCACCAGGCCAAGGACGCCGCCGCCCACGCCACCACCTTCAGCTACGACGCCGACGGCAACCCCGACCTGACCACCGACGCGCTGGGCCGGATCAGCGACCAGGACCACGACCCGCTCAACCGGCTCAACCGCCTGCTGCAGGACGTCAACGGCTTAGCGGTCGAGACGAAGCTGGCCTACAACGCCTTCGACCAGGTCACCCAGGTCACCGACCCCAAGGGCCTGAACACCGTCTACGCCTACAACGGCTTCGGCGACCGCACCCGGCTGACCAGCCCAGACACCGGCGTCACCGACTACACCTACAACCCCGCCGGCCTGCTGGCGACCAAGAAGGACGCCAACGACGCCGTCGCCCACAGCTACACCTACGACGCCCTGGGCCGGCCGAAGACCATCTCTTACGGCAGCGGCACGAACGACGTCGAATACGACTACGACACGGTCAATTCGGTCTGCGCTGCCGGCGAAACCTTTGCCCTGGGCCGCCTCACCGCGATGCGCACCGAAGGCACCGAGCTGAAGTACTGCTACGACCGCTACGGCCAGCTGGTGCGCAAGGTCCAGGTGGTGGACAGCAAGTCGTTCACGCTGCGCTATGCCTACACGACCTCGGGCCAGGTGCGCACGATCACCTACCCGGACAACGCCGTCGTCGACTACGTCCGCAACACCCTGGACCAGGTCACCGAAGTCGGGGTCAAGCCGGCCGGCGGCGTGCGCACGGTGCTGCTCAACGGCGTCGCCTACGAACCCTTCGGCCCGGCCACCGGCTGGACCTACGGCAACGGCCGCAGCCTGGCCCGCAGCTACGACCTGGACTACCGCGCCAAGACGATCCATGACAACGCCGTCGGCGGCCTGTCGCTGGGCTACGGCTACAACGAAGTCGGCGAGCTGACCGAGCTCAAGGACGGCCTGCAAAGCGCCGTGCTGGCCAAGTACGACTACGACAATCTCGGCCGGCTCAAGATCACTCGCGACGGCCCCAGCAACACCCCGATCGAAACCTACGGCTACGACGCCACCGGCAACCGCACCAGCGTGCTGCACGCCGGCACCACCACGACCTACACCTATCCGACCACCAGCCACCGCCTGGCCAACGTCGGCGGCGTCGCCCGCGGCTACAACGCGGTCGGCAACACCACCAGCATCGGCGGCACGGCCAAGGAGTTCGTCTACAACGGCAACGACCGCATGAGCCAGGTCAAGCTGGCCGGGGTGGTCAACCGCAGCTACCGCTACAACGCCAAGGGCGAACGCGTCGCGGCAACCAATGGCGCCAGCGGACCGGTCGCGATCTACACGCTCTATGACGAAGCCGGCCACTGGCTCGGCGACTACGACGCCAACGGCGCGACCAAGCAGCAAGCCGTCTGGCTGGGCGAGTCCCCGGTCGGCGTCCTCGCCGGCGCCGGTACCGCGCAGAAACTGCACTACGTCCAACCCGATCACCTGGGCACCCCGCGCACGGTGATCGATGCCACCCGCAACGTCGCTATCTGGAGCTGGAACGCCAAGGGCGAAGCCTTCGGCAGCGACACCCCCAACCAGGACCCGGACCAGGACGGCACTGCGTTCGTGTTCGACCTGCGGTTCCCGGGGCAGCGGTATGACGCGGCGACGGGGCTGAATTACAACTACTTCCGGGATTACGATTCCGGGATTGGCAGGTATGTGCAGAGTGATCCGATTGGGTTGGAAGGAGGATCGAATCTCTATGGTTATGTGGAGGCTAAGCCACTCTCTGCCGTAGATCCTGAAGGGTTGAACGGCCTTGTGCCGCGGCCACTTCTCTCGCCCAGAACCCTGCCGATCGGTCCTGCGACTATGGGTAGTCGTGTACCTTGGCATCTTCGACCGCAAATCCGTATCCAGCCGAGGGCCGGGAAGCCAAAAACAGATATTCCTTCGTGGGCTCGGGGAAGCGTTCCCCGGAATGGAGAAAAACCTATTCAGTTCGCCAGGCGGGTTTGTGAAGAATTTGGCCAAAGTACAAAGGAAGGGCCTGGAAATCCATTTAATATGCTGAAGAAATACGCTGAAACTCATTTCAAGCCAGATGGCGAGGCTCCTGGGTTTTTTTCGAGGCTGTTTGGGTGGGACGAGGTTTACTACTATGAAGAGAAGCATGCCTAGTGAATGCTGAAGATCGTGATGCCGACACTGAGGATGCAGCAATGTTCCCGGTGCACCTCATCGTGAAGGGGGAAAATATATGGGTCGGCTGGAGATCTACCGACGAGCCTGGGAACGCCCTGTTTAGATATGACGGCGAGGTACTGTGGGCGAATACAAAGGAAGTTCTTATTGACAGGTGTAGCGCTGCGGGTCAGCTGCGCGTTGAAGATGAAACCGTATTTGATCTTGATGCTTTGCTTGCCAAGTTGTTGGCTGGGAAAGCTGTTGACGGCAACGAGGTTATCAATTGCTGGAATATGTTGATCGATATACGAGGGGCTCTAAAAAACAATGTTTGTGTTTCGTTCGATCTGAACGAAAGCGCCCTGTTGAATAGTTACGATCATTTTCTTTCGATGACATCTGTTGGGGATATGGTTGGAATTGGATTTCACGAGCTGACCGAGGCTGATTTGGCAAATGCCGCTGAGGTTGTCTCAAACGGAATGCTGGTTCTCATGGATCTTGTCGGTGGTCGGTCTGTACATGTTGAGTAATTGCCCGACACCCGGGCCTCGATAGAGGCGGTCGAAAAATCGGGTCAGAGCACCTTTCCATCCAGATCTGTTGGAAAGCCGCTCTGACTCGGTTCGTCCGGATCACCCGCGACGGCCCCAGCAACACGCCGCTCGAAACCTGCGGCTACGACAAGACCGGCAACCGCACCAGCCTGCTGCACGCCGGCACCACCACGACGTACACGTACCCGACCGCCAGCCACCGCCTGACCCAAGTCGGCGGCGTCGCCCGCGGCTACAACGCGGTCGGCAACACCACCAGCATCGGCGGCACCGCCAAGGAGTTCGTCTACAACGGCAACGACCGCATGAGCCAGGTCAAGCTGGCCGGGGTGGTCAACCGCAGCTACCGCTACAACGCCAAGGGCGAACGCGTCGCCGCAAGCAACGGCGCCAGCGGCCCGGTCGCGATCTACACCCTGTACGACGAAGCCGGCCACTGGCTCGGCGACTACGACGCCAACGGCGCGACCCAGCAGCAAGCCGTGTGGCTAGGCGAGTCCCCGGTCGGCGTCCTCGCCGGCGCCGGCACCGCGCAGAAACTGCACTACGTCCAACCCGACGCCCTGGGCACCCCGCGCACGGTGATCGACGCCACCCGCAACGTCGCCATCTGGAGTTGGAACGCCAAGGGCGAAGCCTTCGGCAACGACACGCCCAACCAGGATCCCGACCAGGACGGCACTGCGTTCGTGTTCGACCTGCGCTTCCCGGGGCAGCGGTAAGACGGAGCGGCGATGAGTCGGAATCTACTGCTGCTTACGATGCTGGCAGGGTGGCTATGGGTTTCGCCGCGTCCGGCCTTCGCGGCCGATGTGGCGACGCTGTTGCGGTCGGTGCCGCCCGGCGATTCGATCCGTTTCGGCCGCAGCGGCGATTGGCGTTGGCCGAGTACTGTCCGGACAATACCTGCGAACGGATCGAGGTCGATGCGAAGGCGAGCCGGGCCGATCTCGAACGCTTTTCGCCGGCTATCTCCGGCGCGCAGGCACTTATCTCCATCTGAAGGACTGGCGGCGGCGCGACGGCCTGGGTGTCGAGGTGCGGGAGCGGCTGGCTGGTTTGGCCGGATCGCATTGCCGGCCGGAGGATGTCGACTGCGCGCTGGCCTGGTTCGCACGGCGCTACCGGCGCGCGGCGAATTCATCCGCTACGACGAAGGTGGGCGCTCGATCGAGCCATACTCCGTGCTGGAAGCGCTCGTCCTCCGCGCTGAGCCCTGACCTGGCACGTTCGGCCGACGGCGCGCCCTGGGCAACGCGCCACTGTGACCATATTGGCAAAACCGCCGCGTTCGGATAGCGTGGCGCCGCCAAGGCGATCGGGGGGGGCGCCTGCAGTGTCTGAACTATCCAGCGTATTGATCGCCGTCCTGGCCTTGGCCGAGGCGGGCGCGGCGATGCCCGCCAACGAGGCGGCGACGCCGGTATCCCGGTCGTCCACTGCGACGGTTGCCGTACCGGCGGCCGCGGCGCCCAGCATCGGTTCGGCCGTGCCGGCGGCGGACGCGATTGCCGCCCAGACCGCGCCTGTCGTCCGTATTCCGGCCGATACCGTCGTGACCTTGGAGACGACCGAGCCATTGACCTCGGCGACCTTGAAGCGGGGCGACAAGTTCGGCTTGCGCTTGGCGCAGGCGCTGACCGTCGACGGCGCCACGATGGTGCCGGCTGGAGCGGTTGCCGTGGGCGAGGTCGTGCACGCCGAGCGTTCGCGCAGCGGCGGCAAGCCGGGCGAGCTGTTGCTAGCCGCTCGATATATCGAACACGCAGGCCTGCGCCTGCCGCTGCGCGGGTTCCGGATCGGCGCTGCCGGCGTGGATAAGTCGGGCAAAGTGGCCGGCTTGGCGGTGCTCATCGGCGGGTTCGCCATGTTCGTCCGCGGCGGCGAAATCGAAATCCCGGCTTTCACTCAAGCCGCAGCGAAGACGGCGCAGGCCGTCGATATCGCAGATCCGGCGATGCACTCTTCCCGGCCCGAAACGGCATCCGCTACCGCGGCCGATAACTCCATTTCCGCACCATCCGCCAGTAATGAGGAAGTCCGATGAAGTCGTTGTCGTCTGTTGCATTGATCGCGCTGCTGTTGCCGTCGTCCGCGGCTCTGGCGGAGTCGGCCTGGAAGTACAAGTCTGCGGACCCTGCCAAGCAGGTGCAGGTCGCCTCGGCCGCCACCGGCGGCGCCGGCGCGCAAGACTCGGTCAAGCCGGCGGCCCAGGCCGAGGCGGCGGTCGAGCCCGCCGCTAAGGCCGATCAAGCTGCTCCGCAGGACGCCAAGCCCGCCGCGGTCACGGCCGCAGCGACCGGGCGCATCGCGCCGCCGCCGGCAGGCAAGGGACAGATCGTGTTTTTCCGTCCGTCGAAGTTCGTGGGCGGCGCGGTCGGTTACAAGGTCCGCGAAGGTGCCACCGAACTGGGCAAGCTGCGCAGCGGCAAGTATTTCGTGGTGGCGGTCGAGCCGGGTGCGCACGAGTACACCGTGCATTCCGAAGCCAAGGACATTCTCAACCTGGAAGTCGAGGCGGGCGAGACCTACTACGTGCAGGGCACCATCACCATGGGCATCCTGGCCGGCCGGCCGAACCTGTCGCCGTCCACTCAGGAAGCCTTCGAGGCCATCGCCGACAAACTCAAGCTGGCCCAGTAAGCCGCGCACCGGCCAGTCCGAACGCAAACGCCCCGCAATCGCGGGGCGTTTCGGTTTCTCGGCGAAGCATGCGGGGCGCCGCGCTCAAGCCGATTCGCGCACGCCCTTCTTGCTGCGCTTGACCTGGTACATCGCCTGGTCGGCTTTCTCCAGCAGCTCGCCCAGTTCCAGGCCGTCGTCCGGGTAGACCGCGTAGCCGATGCTGGCGTCAAGCGGGATCGGGCGCTGTTCGAACTCGAACGGCGGCTGCAGCGATTCGGCGAAGCGGCGGGCGCGGGTTTCGGCGCTGTCGCCGCGTTCCAGTCGCGGCAGGATCACCGCGAATTCGTCGCCGCCGACCCGGGCCACGGTGTCGCCGGCGCGCGAGCTGCTTTTCATGCGTTGGGCGAACTCGCGGATCGCGGCGTCGCCGGCGCGGTGGCCGTGGCGGTCGTTGACCGGCTTGAGCCCGTCCATGTCCAGGTTGAGCACGGCGATGCGGCAGGCGTCGCGCTGGGCCAGGGCCAGGCTGTGGCGCAGGCGGTCGTAGAACAGGGCGCGGTTGGGCAGGCCGGTCAGGGCGTCGTGGGTGGCCTGGTGGAACAGCTCGTTGGTCTCGTACTTGGCGGCGTGGTACATCGCCGCGGCGATCAGGCCGGACATCAGGTCGAGCACCTGCAGGTCGGCGTCGTCGAAGCCGGCGGTGCGCGCCGACATCACTTTGAGCACGCCGACCGTGGATTCGTGGTGCTTCAACGGCACCACGATCATCGAGCGCAGGCCGACCGCGCGGCAGGCCTCGCGGTCCACCCGCGGATCGGTTTCCGAATCGTCGCAGCGCAGCGGCCGGCCCTCGGCGACGCAATGGCCGGACAGGCTGGCGTTGCGGCGCAGGCGCATGCCCAGGCTGGCTTCGGCGATGCCCGCGGCGGCGCGGTAGACCATGTCTTCGCCCTCGGCCAGTTCGACCACCGCGCCGATCGCTCCGGTCAGGGCCTGGGCGCGCACGGTCACCAATTGCATCACGCCGCCGAGGTCCAGGCCGAGCCGGGCGATGTCGGTTTGGGTTTGGATGACCTTGAGCAGGCGCTCGGAGGGATCTTGCGCGATAGGGGCTTGCACGATCGGGTCCTGCATGTTCGTTACGCTGCCCGGACGACGGCCCAGTATAGACCGCGGGCTTGACCGCGAAGGCGCGGACGCTGAACCGCATCCGACGCGCAGCCTTCCAGGCCGGGGTTTGCGGCCGCCGTGGCAGGCTCAAGCTGCGCCAGCGCGAAGAAAGCACATTATCCGGGGCGACGGACGGCGGTCCCCTGGCGCCGAATGGAAGGGGCGAGCGAGCGGCAATGACGATGAGATTGCCGAGCCGGGCTTGCGAATGCTCAGCGCAGCCGTCGCCGGACCCGGCCTCTGCCGGCGCCGGGCATCCGCTGCGATCGGCATGGACAGCGCCGAGTCGAACGGGTCTTGTCGAATGGGTCTTGCCTAATCGGGCGATAGCCCGGCATACGTCTCGTACGCCTTCAAATGGCACCCCGCGACCAGCGATGCTGGAACGCAGGCAAGGCTTGGGCCGGCAGACGCGATCTGCGGCGGCGGGCCTGGTCGAGGCGGAACGGCCGAGTCCCGGACGGACGATCGCGTAAGCCAGGCCAAGGAGCGCCAGGCTTGCCGACGATGCTTCCATCGTTCGGCCCATCGCACGAAACCGGCGCTGTCGCGCCGCCAGATGGCAGGAGCCAGACTAGATGATTCAGGTTCTATCGGCGCTGGATTCCATCCGCAAGCGCCCTGAGATGTTTCTCGATACCGCGCTGAAGTTGGATATCGCGATCGCGCTCGAGTTGCTTACGACCGCGATGCATCAGGGCGTGGAGTCGTTGACGGTGCACAAACACGGCGATCTGCGGGCGATAGGCGCGTCGTCGTCGTGGCTGTGCCGCCACGAGGACGCGCCCGCGTACGTGTTCGACCGTCTGGTCGGCCTGGACGGCATTGCGAACTCGTTCCGCGGCGAAGTGCTGTTGACGGCGTTCGCGCCCTTCTATGCGGTGGTGGAGGGCGGGCAGGTGCTGTACCGATCCTCGGATGCGGTCGCCGAGGATGTGCTGCGCGAGGTCGGCGCCCGGGCAGGTCATTTTTCCGTGGTGATCGGCTCCCGGGCCGAGGCGGGGCCGGGGACGGATCGATAGATGCCGTCGGGCGCGCAAGCATGCGCCCGACCGGGGCGGGATTTGCGGCCGAACGGAGCGCAGCGATGAGTTTTGCCAGAGCTTTGCGATTGGAGGCGGGCGGCGATTTCGCGGCGGCATGTTCGGCTTACGAGGAAACGCTCGCGGCCGGCGGTCGCGATATCGACGGCTACATCAACTTGCTGGTGCTCTACTGGCAGATGTCCGAATACGGATTCTCGGCGGCCAACGGGCTGGATCGGCGGCTTGTCGCCGGGGCCGGCGAACGCCGGTCGGCGATGTTGCGACAGCCGCCCGGCTGGGTGTCGGAAACGGCGCCTTACCGGTTCTGGTCGCGTTACATCCGTTGGGCCGACTTCGGCGAGCCGTTCGAAGTCGAGGAATGCATCGACTGGTTGAAAAAGTTCCCCGGTTACTCCGAGCCGGCCTTCTTCGTTTTTTCGGCCAGCGCGGGGCGGCGGTTCGGCGACGAGGCCGCGGCGCTTTCCTGGCGCATCCAGTCCGATCCCGCCATCCGCGCGAAGTATGTGAGGTCGGTCATCGAAAGCGTTCGGCGGGTCGATCCGGCGCGTTGACGAGCCGCTGAAGCCGTTCGTGCGCGGCGCATGTACGAAGAGGCCCCGCGCGAGCGGGGCCTTCGGTTCGAGCGAGATGGCTGCCGATGCTTACGCCTCGGTTTCCTCTTCCTTGTACGCATCCACCGGGATGCAGGCGCACATCACGTTCTTGTCGCCGTAGACGTTGTCCACGCGCGACACCGGCGGCCAGTACTTCTGCAGCTTCAGCGAGGGCAGCGGGAACGCGGCCAGCTCGCGCGGGTAGGCGCGGGTCCACTCGCTGGCGGTGACCTGGGTGGCGGTGTGCGGGGCGTGCTTGAGCGGGTTGTCCTCGCGGTCCAGGCGGCCTTCCTCGACCGCGCGGATTTCGTCGCGGATCTGGATCATCGCGTCGATGAAGCGGTCCAGCTCGTGCAGCGATTCGCTCTCGGTCGGCTCGACCATCAGCGTGCCGGCGACCGGGAAGCTCAGGGTCGGGGCGTGGAAGCCGAAGTCGATCAGGCGCTTGGCCACGTCCTCGGCGCCGATGCCGGTGGCGTCCTTGATCGGGCGCAGGTCGAGGATGCACTCGTGCGCGACCAGGTCGTTGCGGCCGGTGTACAGGGTCTCGTAGTGCGGGGCCAGGCGCTTGGCGATGTAGTTGGCGTTGAGCAGGGCGACCTGGGTCGCCTTGCGCAGGCCGGCAGCGCCCATCATGGTGATGTACATCCACGAGATCGGCAGGATCGAGGCCGAGCCGTAGCTGGCCGCGCTGACCATGCCGACCGCGCCGTCGCCGCCGAGGGTGCGCGGCAGGAACGGGGCCAGGTGCGACTTGACCGCGCAGGGGCCGACGCCCGGGCCGCCGCCGCCGTGCGGGATGCAGAAGGTCTTGTGCAGGTTCAGGTGCGAGACGTCCGAACCCCACTTGCCCGGCTTGGCCACGCCGACCAGGGCGTTCATGTTGGCGCCGTCGGTGTACACCTGGCCGCCGTGCTTGTGGATGATCTCGCAGATCTCGACCACTTCCTCCTCGAACACGCCGTGCGTGGACGGGTAGGTCATCATGATCGCGGCCAGGCGGTCGCTGTACTTCTCGGCGTTGCGGCGGATGTCGTCGACATCGACGTTGCCGTTGGCGTCGGTCTTGGTGACCACCACGGTCATGCCGCACATCTGCGCCGAGGCCGGATTGGTGCCGTGGGCCGAATCCGGGATCAGGCAGATGTCGCGATGGCCTTCGCCGCGCGAGCGGTGGTAGGCGCGGATCGCCAGCAGGCCGGCGTACTCGCCCTGCGCGCCGGAGTTCGGCTGCAGGCTGACCGCGTCGTAGCCGGTGCATTCGACCAGCATCGCCTCGAGCTCGTCGATCAGCTGCTTGTAGCCCACCGCCTGGTCGGCCGGCGCCAGCGGATGCAGGTTGCCGAACTCCGGCCAGGTCACCGGGATCATCTCGGCGGTGGCGTTGAGCTTCATCGTGCAGCTGCCCAGCGGGATCATGGTGCGATCCATCGCCAGGTCCTTGTCGGCCAGCGAGCGCATGTAGCGCAGCAGTTCGTGTTCGCTGTGGTGGGTGTTGAACACCGGGTGCTGCAGGAACGCGCTGCGGCGGCGCAGGCCGGCCGGCAGGGCGTCGGCGGTGGCGGCGTCGAGCGCGTCGATGTCGTCGATGCGGGCGCCGAACAGCGCGGCCAGTTGGACGACCTCGGCACGGGTGGTGGTCTCGTCCAGGCTGATGCCGACCCGGTTCGGGTCGCCGGAGTAGTTGAGGTTGATCCGCGCCGCGGTGGCCTTGGCGCGCAGGGCGTCGGCGTCGACCCCGACCACGTCCAGGGTGTCGAAGAAATCCGGGCCGACGGTCAGGCCGGCCTGGCGCAGCGCGGCGGCCAGGATCGCGGCCAGGCGGTGGACGCAGCGGGCGATCCGGGTCAGGCCCTCGGGGCCGTGGTAGACCGCGTACATCGAGGCCATCACCGCCAGCAGCACCTGCGCGGTGCAGATGTTGGAGGTGGCCTTCTCGCGGCGGATGTGCTGCTCGCGGGTCTGCAGGGTCAGGCGGTAGGCCGGCTTGCCCTCGGTGTCGACCGAGACGCCGATCAGGCGGCCCGGCATCGAGCGCTTGTAGGCGTCGCGGCAGGCCATGAAGGCGGCGTGCGGGCCGCCGAAGCCGAACGGCACGCCGAAGCGCTGGCTGTTGCCGACCACGATGTCGGCGCCCCATTCGCCGGGCGCGGCGATCAGGGTCAGGGCGAGCAGGTCGGTCGCGACCGCGACCAGGCCGCCGCGCGCGTGCACGGCGTCGGCCAGCGCCTTGTGATCGCCGATCTGGCCGTAGGTGTTGGGGTATTGCAGCAGCACGCCGAAGCTGTCGCTGTTGAGCGCTTCGTTGTCGTCGCCGACCTGCAGCTCGATGCCCATCGCTTCGGCGCGGGTGTTCAGCACTTCCAGCGTTTGCGGGTGCACGTCCTTGGAGACGAAGAACAGGTTCGACTTGGACTTGGCCGAACGCTTGGCCAGGGTCATGGCCTCGGCCGCGGCGGTGCCTTCGTCGAGCAGCGAGGCGTTGGCGATCTCCATCCCGGTCAGGTCGGCGACCATGGTCTGGAAGTTGATCAGCGCCTCCATCCGGCCCTGCGAGATTTCCGCCTGGTAGGGCGTGTAGGCGGTGTACCAGGCCGGGTTCTCGAGGATGTTGCGCAGGATCACGTTCGGGGTCAGGGTGCCGTAATAGCCCTGGCCGATGAAGCTGCGGAACACCTGGTTGCGGGTGGCGATGGCGCGGACCTTGGCCAGCGCCTCCACTTCGCTGATCGCGGCCGGCAGGGCCAGCGGCTGGGTCGACTTGATCGAGCCGGGAACGATGGCGTCGGTCAGCGCTTCGAGCGAGTCGTAGCCGACCTGCTTGAGCATGTGGCCGATCTCGGCGTCGTTGGGGCCGATATGGCGCTCGATGAAGGCGTCGTGGTGCTCGAGATCGCGCAGGGAAGTGGCGTTGTGGCTCATGGGCAGGGGCGTCCGTTGGCAGCGTGCGGTGCCGCACGCGAGGCGCCCCTCTGTCCTTTTGCCTGAGAGTTTGGAAGCGCGCTGCGGCTCAGGCCGCTTGGGGGAGGGGGGCGCTAAGGCCGCTCCTGTCCGCGCTCGCTTCGTGCACCTTCGGCGCCGGTTCCGTCCCGCGTGTCGCTGCGGGCCGGTCGGTCTCTCCAGAGTTTTGTACCCGACGGCGGTATGGGGCCTGAGCGATTACGGGCGTTGCGCCTTCGGCAGCGACGGGCCAGGGGCCGGCCGCTTCTCCCACCGCGGGTGTCAAGCCGCCGATTATAGCCGCTGGCGAGCGCGGCGGGGACGGGGCCGGGGCGGCGGCCGCAGCCCCGGGTGGCGCCGGCCGCGGCCTCGGTCAGCGGCCTCGGTCAGTGGCGTGCGGGCCGGGGCTGCGCCGCGGCGGCCCGCGCCGGCCTTACGGACAAATCGAAACAACTCCGCCGCCCGTGCCGCCGGCCGGGCGGGAGTATGCTGACGCCCCGTTCATGCGATAAGGCCCGACGATGTCCGAGCGACCGTTCAGTCTGTTGCACCTCGATCACGTGGTCCTGCGGGTGCGCGACACCGCGGCGATGGCGGCTTTCTACTGCGACGTGCTCGGCTGCCGCCTGGAGCGGCGCCAGGACGAGATCGGCCTGGTCCAGCTGCGCGCCGGCCTGTCGCTGATCGATCTGGTCGACGTGAACGGCAAGCTCGGCCGCATGGGCGGGGCGCCGGCCGGCGCCGAGGGCCGCAACATGGACCACCTGTGCCTGCGCGCCGAGCCGTTCGACCGCGCCGCCATCGTCGCCCATCTGCAAGCCCACGGCGCGCGCATCGGCGATTTCGGTTCGCGTTACGGCGCCGAAGGCGAGGGCCCCTCGCAGTACCTGTACGACCCCGAAGGCAATCTGGTCGAGCTCAAGGGCCCGCCCGACGAGGTCCCGATCGACACCGACGCATCCAACGCCGCGAGCTGATGAGCGCACCTTCCCAGTCTTCGGCGCCCGCACGGGCGCTGCCGTTGTCGATCCGCCGCCTGGCTCTGTTGCTGGGCGGGCTGGCGATGTTCGGCCCGTTCTCGATCGACACCATCTTCCCCGCGTTCCCGGTGATGGGCGCCGAGCTGGGCGCCGACAAGCTGGCGATGCAGCAGACCATCAGCGTGTACCTGATCGCCTACGCGCTGATGAGCGTGGTGCATGGGCCGCTGTCGGACGCGATCGGCCGGCGCAAGGTGATCCTCGGCGGGCTGGGGGTGTTCACCCTGGCGTCGGTGGCGTGCGCTTTGTCGGAGCAACTGTCGACGTTGTTGTTCTTCCGCGCGATCCAAGGCCTTTCGGCGGGGGTGGGGCTGATCGTCGGCCGCGCGGTGATCCGCGACCTGCTGCACGGCGACGACGCCCAGCGGCTGATGAGCCAGGTGATGATGATCTTCGGCATCGCCCCGGCGATCGCGCCGGTGATCGGCGGCTGGATCCTCGGCTGGGCGCACTGGCCGGCGATCTTCTGGTTCCTGGTCGGGTTCTCGGTGCTGCTGTGGATCGCGGTCGCCCTCGGCCTGCCCGAGACCCATCCGCCGCAGGCGCGGCTGTCGCTCAAGCCCAAGCGGCTGCTGCGCGACTACGTGGCGATCTGGCTCAACCCGCGTTTCCAGCGCCTGACCGCGGTCGGCGCGTTCAATTTCGGCGCGCTGTTCCTGTACATCGGCTCGGCGCCGGCGTTCGTGCTCGACATCCTCAAGCTCAGCGAACGCGAGTTCGCCTGGTTCTTCGTGCCGACCATCGGCGGCATGGTGCTGGGCTCGTTCGCCTCCGGCCGCGCCGCCGGCAAGATCAGCGGCGATCGCCTGGTCGGCATCGGCTTCGGCTTCTGCGCGCTCGCCATCGCCGTGAACCTGGGCTACAACCTGCTGGCGCCGGCGCCGCAGGTGCCGTGGGCGGTGCTGCCGATGTGCATCCTGGCGTTCGGCATCGCCCTGGTGTTCCCGATCGTGACCTTGTCGATCCTCGACATGTACCCGCATCAGCGCGGCTCGGCTTCGTCGCTGCAGGCCTTCGGCGGCCTGGTGGTGAACGCGCTGTTGGCGGGGGTGGTTTCGCCGCTGGTCAGCGGCAGCGCCGTGGTCCTGGCGATCGTGTCCTCGGTGCTGACCGTCGCGGCCTGGGGCTTTTGGTGCTGGGAAGCCTGGGTCTCGCGCAGCGGCCGCTGTGCGCGGGTGCCGGAGGACGCGCCGGTGATCGAGCCGCAGGATTCGCTCTAGGCCGGGGCCGGCCGGGGCGGCCGTTCGCTGCGCCGCCCTTGCCGCGGCGGGCGCCAAGGCCGGGCGCTGGACCGGGCCGGGCGCGGCGCGGCTATACTCGGGCTTTCCTCCATCGCAAAGGAATGCCATGACGCAGACGGCGATCCCCGACGTATCCCTGGTCGACAACACCGAACAGCGCACGCCGCTGGTGCTGGTGCTCGACTGTTCCGGCAGCATGAACGGCGCGCCGGTGGGGCAGTTGAACGAAGGACTCAAGCTGCTCGAGCGCGAACTCAAGGACGACGTGATCGCGGCCAAGCGCGTGCGCGTGCTGGTGATCCGCTACGGCGGCTTCGACCATGCCGAAGTCGTCGGCGACTGGTGCGACGCGATGGATTTCAGCGCGCCGACCCTGGAAGCCGACGGCACCACGCCGACCGGCCGCGCGGTCGAACTGGCGCTGAGCGAAATCGAGAACGAGAAGCAGCGCTTCAAGCAGGCCGGCGTCGCCTACACCCGGCCGTGGCTGTTCCTGATGTCGGACGGTTCGCCGACCGACGCCTGGGAAGCGGCGGCCAAGCGCGCGCGCGAAGCCGAACAGGCCAACAAGGTCGCGATCTTCCCGATCGCGGTCGGCGAGGGTTCGCAGGAACAGGCCATGGGCCAGTTCAGCAGCAAGGGCCTGGCCGGGGTCAAGCGCCTGCACGGGCTGCAGTTCCGCGAACTGTTCCTGTGGCTCAGCGCGAGCATGCAGGTGGTGTCGCAGTCGCGGCCGGGCGGACAGGCCCAGTTGCCTTCGACCGACACCTGGTCCGCGGTGCCGACCTGAGCGGCGCCGGGTCATGGGCTGGCAGGTACATGCGGCGTCGGCGACCGGCAAATCCCACCTCGACAAGGACATCCCGTGCCAGGACGCGTTCGCGTACCGGGTCGACGGCGAACGTCTGGTCGCGGCGGTATGCGACGGCGCCGGTTCGGCCGCTCGCAGCGACATCGGATCGCGGCTGATCGCCGATGCGGTGGTGGCGACGCTGGGCGAACGCCTGGCGGCGCAGCCGCACTGGCTGCAGGCCGACGAGGCGGCCTTCGCCGGTTTCGCCGGCGAAGCGGTCGGGTTGGCGCGCGAGGCGCTGGTCGCGCGCGCCGGGCGCGACGGCGCGGCCTTGTCGAGCTACGCCGCGACCCTGGTCGCCTTCGTCGGCGATGCGCAGCGCGGTTGGTTCGTGCACATCGGCGACGGCCTCGGCGTGGCCGAACCGGCGCAGGCCGACGCGCCGGCGCGGATCTCGCTGCCGCACAACGGCGAATACGCCAACGAAACCTACTTCGTCACCGGCGAAGCCTGGCGCGCCTGCCTGCGCGTGCTCGCGGTCGACGAGCCGGTGCAACGGGTGGCGCTGATGTCCGACGGGGCGATGCCGTTCGCGATGCAGAAGGGCAATGCCGGTCTGTATCGTCCGTTCATGGAGCCGGTCGAGCGTTATCTGCGCACGGTCGACGAAGCCGCCGGCAGCCGCGCCCTGCACGGCACGCTCGACGATCCGCGGACGCACGGCATCACCTCCGACGACAAGACCCTGTTGATCGCGCTGCGGGCTTGAGCCGGTGAGCAAGAGTCCGGCCAGCGGCAGCAGCGTCCGCATCGGCGACCGGCGTACCCGCCTGGGCGCGCTGATCAAGAGCGGCGGCGCGGGCAGCGTCTACCTGCTGCCCGAGTTTCCCGAACGCGTGGCCAAGATCTACCACGAGCGGGTCGATCCGCCGAGCTATACCGACCGGGTCGAGGCCATGCTCGAGCTGCGCCCGCAGTTGCCGGACCAGTTCGAAGGCGGCAAGCGCTACGTGCAGATCGCCTGGCCGGACGCGGCGGTGCGCGACGAGCGCGGCGGTTTCGTCGGCTTTTCCATGCCGGCACTGGACGTGCAATCGACCTCCGAACTGGAGCAGGTGCTGCAGGAGCGCCAGGCGCGCGCGGCCGGGTTGCCGGTCGGCCTGGGGCCGAAGATCACCCTGGCCGCCAACCTCGCCGCGGTGCTCGCGGCCCTGCACGCGCAGCACCATTACGTGGTCGACCTCAAGCCGGTCAATCTGCGCTTCTATCGCGCCTCGTTGTACATCGCCTTGCTCGATTGCGACGGCTTCAGCATCCAGGGCCGCGGCCGGCGCTACTCCGCGCCGCAATTCACTCCCGATTACCTGGCGCCCGAGTTCCAGCAACGCGGGCCGGATCCGCTCGGCGAGGAAGCGCAGGACCGTTTCGCCCTGGCGGTGGTGATCTTCCAACTGCTCAACTTCGGCCTGCATCCCTACACCGGCAAGCCCGGCGCGGACCGAGTGCCGACCGATATTCCCAGCCGCATTCGCGAGCGCTACTACGCCTACGGCCTGCGCGCGCACCGGCTGATGGCGCCGAGCCCGGTCAGCGCCCACGCCAGCGTGCCGCGCGAGTTGCGCGAACTGTTCGATCGCGCCTTCGGCGACGGCGGCGAGCGGCCCAGCGCGGCGGACTGGAGCGCGGCGCTGCGCGATTACGCGCGTCCGTCCAGCGGCCGGCTGGTGGTGTGCAAGCGCGAGCGCGAACACCAACACTACGCCGGCCAGGCCTGCGCCTCGTGCGCGCGCCAGGACCTGCTGGCCAAGACCGCGCGCAAGGCCAAGCCGCGGCCGGTGGTGGAACCGCCGCGCATGCCGGCGGCGCAACCGGCCGCGGCGCGGCTGCGCGCGCCGCGTCTGGGCCGGCCGCCGCCGCGGTTGACTCCTGCGGCGGCGCCGGCGCGGTTGCCGCGTCCGGCGTGGTGGTCGAATCTGCGCCTGGCGACGAAATCGCGCGGCATGCTCGCGGTCGCTTTTCCGGTCCTGTTCGCCTTCATCGCTCAGGGCCTGCACCGGGCATATGCGGCCTTGCAGCCCGATCCGGCCAACAGGCCCTTGGAGGCCTGGCTCGATGCGATGCTGATGACCGGGCTGGGCGCGGCGTTCCTGGTCCTGTGCTGGGTGTTCGCGGTGACCCTGCCGCGGCTGTTGAAGACCCGATGATGCGCATCGTCCTGCCCATGCGCTGGCGTCCCTCGTGGCTGTCCTGGCTGAAGATCGGCGTGCTGGTGTTTTTCGTGGTGCTGGTGCTGGCCCCTTACACCGGCTGGCTGATGTCGCTGCCGATGTGGGCGATGACGGTGTTCGGGCAGTGGCTGTCGCCGCCGCAGGCGAATGCCGGCGACCGCTGGTTCCGCGCCGGCCTGGTGCTGGCGGGCGTGCCGAGCCTGTTGGCGGTGGCCTGGCGCGCCTACGAGGACCGCGACCGCGAACTGGCCACGCGCGCCGCGATCGCGACCGCTGTGTTGGGCGTACTGTTGCTCGGACACGGCTACATGGTCGTGCAGCGCGAGCGCAAGGCCGGCCAGGAGGCGGCGCAATCGCGCGAGGCTACGGCGCGGATGCAACTGGCGGGAGTGACGCCGGCGATCGAGATCGACCCGCCGCCCGGGCTGAGCCAGGCCGATTACGAAGCCGAGAGCGCGCGCCTGATCCGAGCGGCGGCGCGCAACGCCTCGCGCGGCGACGCGTTCTATCGCCAGCAATTGGCCATGCTGGCGCAGTTGGCGCGCGAGCGGCCGCAGCCGACGGACGCGGTCGAGTACGCAGCGGCGATGGCGGCGTATCAGCGTCTGATCGGCGAGGACGAAGGACGGCCGCGCGAAGGCCCGCAGTCCGATGCCGCGATCGAGCGAGAACTGACCATCGCGCTCGATGCCGATCCGCACAGCAGCCTGGCCGCGCGCGAACTCGGCATCCGCCGCCTGCGCGCCTTCATGAGCGAGTTGTCGACGCCGATGCCGGAGGGCGAAATCGGCTCGCTGAAGCGCGAGCGCTTGCGACGCCAGCGCGACGCCGCGCAGGCGATGTTCGAGCGCGCCTTGCGCGCCGACCCGCGCTACGACGGCGCCTGGCGCGGCTGGGCCTGGACCTGGCTGTATCGCCAGCCGGAACTGGCGCGAGGCGCCTTGTTGATCGAGGCCGAGCTGCGCGACGACGCCGGCGGCTCGCGCCAGGTGCGCGCGCGCATCGATGCGGCCGGCGGCGCGGCGGCGCAGCCGTTTTTCGAGATCGTGCGCGCGCAGGCGGAGATCGCTGGGTTGAAGCAACGTCGCTCGTCGCTGCCGCCGGCGCTGCTGGAGCGGTCGCGGCGGCCGCTGCCGGCCGTGCCGGAACTGGCCCGAGCGATCGCCGCCGAAGACCCCGCCGAGGGCACGAACAGCAACGCCTTCGGCCGCGCGCTCGGCGAATTCCTGCGCGCGGCGGACGAGGGCGGGGCGAACGCGGTCGAGCGTTTCGCCGAGCCCTGGCAGCGCGGCGCCTTGATCGTGGCCAGCGACCCGGACTTGCGCGGCTGGCGCGGCTCCGGCGAGGCCGCCAAGCGTTTCGACCGCCGTTTCGCCGGCGTGCCGCGGTTCCGCGTGGTGCGCAGCTTCGAACTGCCGGCCGGACTCGGCCGCAGCACCGCGGCGATCCTGTTCGTGCCGGTCGGCGTCGACCCGCCGCGCGGCGACCTCGGCCAGTCGGTGCTGCTGCACGAGGCCACCGGCGAGTGCGAGGGCAGCAATTGCCCGCGGGTGTTCGGTCGCGGCTGACGGCGAGCGACGAGGCGGCGGCTGCGCCGCCTCGCAGACGGCGGGGAACGAGCGCTGGCCTTCGCTGTTCCGGCTGCTCGTCGCCGGCCGCTGCGTTCCCGGCTCAAGCGTTCGGCAGTTCCCCGATCCCCACCCCGATGATCATCGGCACGTCCGAAGTCGTCGTGCCGGTGAAGGTGCGGGTAGCCGCGTCGGCGCGCCAGCCGGCGGCGCGGCTGCCGCCTTGCGCCTCGAAGGTGAAGGGGCCGATGCGCAAGCCGGTCGCGGCCTGGAACGGATAGCCGAAGCGGCGGAAGGTCGAGGTGGTGGTGCGGATCGCGAAGCTGGGCTTGTAGCCGACGTACATCGAGCGCTTGACCAGGCCGAAGAAGCCCTTTTCGCCGAACACCGCCTGGCTGCGTTCGTCGCCGAAGGCGCTGTAGCCGTGCGCGAACGGGCCGTCGATCAGGCTGCGGGCGAAGTCGCCGTCGTACCAGTCGCCGGGAGCGATGGCGATGCGGTCGACGGCGCGGAAGTCCAGCGACAGCTCGAGCTGGTGGTCGTATTCGAACTCGTCGATGCGTTCCCAGCGGTCGTCGATGCGCAGCTGCCAGAACAGCCGGCGCACCTTGCTTTGCCGGCCGGCCCAGGTCTGGCCGAAATCGTAGGGCGCTTCGCGATTGCTGAAACCCAGGGTCACGCCGGCGGGGCCGTCGTCGCGGCGCGCGCGTTCGGTCCAGGCCTCGGCGTGCTCGGCGATGCGCCAGTCGGGCACTTTCGGCATGCGCAGCAGGTCCAGGTCGGCCAGGCGCACGCGATGGGCTTCGTCGCCGCAACGGCGCTGGGCGGCGCCGAGCTCGGCGTTGTCGCATTGCGCGACCAGCGCGGCGTAGTGCGCCTGGGCCTGGTTCATCGGCACTTCGGCGGCGATCATGCGGTTCTGGTAGGGGCGGCCGTCGCGGCTGCCCAGCCATTGGCTGAAGCTGGGGGCGTCCTCGCCGCCGCGGTTGGCGTGCACCGAGGCGGCCGAGGTCGCGGCCAGGGTGTATTGGTTGGTCGCCGCGACCAGTTCGTCCTCGGCGTCGATCAGGTGCCGGCGCAGGCTCGGGTACTCGGTCTCGGCCTGGGCGACGTTGAGGCATTGCTGATAGGCCT
This sequence comes from Lysobacter sp. Soil_C_15, assembly GCF_057657315.1. Taxonomy (NCBI): domain Bacteria; kingdom Pseudomonadati; phylum Pseudomonadota; class Gammaproteobacteria; order Lysobacterales; family Lysobacteraceae; genus Lysobacter; species Lysobacter sp. Soil_C_15. The sequence continues at coordinate 145,482 of NZ_JBDGIR010000004.1, read as the reverse complement.
GGTGCACCGTGTCGCCGCTGGAGACGAAGGCGGCGATCGCGCTCCATTGCGGCGCGGTGGCGCAGAAGTCGAACTGGGCGCCGGGGATGAAACCGGCCTGGGTGCGCGGCCAGTCCCAGGGCTGGGCCGGATAGATCATCTGGAAATCGTCCGGCGAGGCGTACAGCGAGTCGATCAGGGCGCGATAGAGCAGGCCCCAGGGTTTGTCGTCGAAGTCGAGATTGGCGGCCAGGCCGGCATCCAGGCGGGCGAGTTCGAGCAGGCGCCGGTCCTGGGCGCCGTGGCGGAATTGCGAAAGCGGACCAAGGTCGTCCTGCACGTCGAGGGTCTCTTCGGCGTCGGGGGCCAGGTAATCGGACTGGGACATGAGCGGCTCCTTGCTGCTGCCGCGCGGTCGGCGGCCGTGCCCGGTCTCGTCCGCCGGACGGCGGGGCGATCCCGGGCAGCGGCACGCGGCGACCCGGTGTCTCAGCGTTGCTTGAACCGGCCACACGCCACCTTACGGCAACCTTACGGTTGCCGATTTTGAGATGGATCAATGGTTTAGCGAATCGCGCGCGACTGCGACGCAGACCGCGCGCGATCGTAAGTTCGCGGTAAGGCGAAGCCTTCGAGGCGGCGTCATGGTCGCTGTGCGGACGCCGATCCCCGGCGTCGCGGACCGCGCGGCCGGTCCGCTCGCATTCCGCAAGGACAGCGCCGTCTTCCTTGCCGCGCTTCGTCGCCGGCCCTCGACGGCCTCGGCGACCTCCAGGAGAACGACCATGAACGCCAAGATCGCCACCTCCGTGCTGCTCGCCCTGCTGGCCGCCGCGCCCACGCTGGCCCAGGCCGACGCGGCCAAGCCGCCGGTCTGCCGCAGCTTGCCGCCGGACATCAAGGAAGCCATGCGCACCATGTCGTACTGCATCACCAACCCCAATCCGATCCCGGATTGCGAGCGCGCCGGCATGGACGTGCGGGTCTACAACAACGACCCGGCCAAGCTGCCGCGCGCGGGGCGCGGCCAGCAGTACTGGGAAGGCAAGATCCGCAAGGACGACGGCGCCGCCGGGCAGCGGCGCCTGGTCTATCTGGTGACCATGGGCGAGCGCAAGAACGTGGTCGAGATGCGCTACTACACGCCCGACCATTACCAGACCTTCTGCCAGATCCAGTGATCGCTGCGGCCGAAGGTCCGGGGCAGCGGCGCTGGCCGCTACCTCTCGAAGCGGCCTACCTCAGCGCCACCACCGAAGCCCGGGCGGCCGGGCTTCGGCATTTGCGGCAGGGAGGAGGGATCGACGCCGCGCATCCGCCTGTAGGAGCGGCGTGAGCCGCGACATCCGAAGCGAGGTACGTCAGCGCCGTCGCCGAAGTCCGGACCTTCGGGCTCGTTTGCGACTCGGAGCGCCCCGAAAACGGCGACGCCGGCCGGGAGGCCCCGGCCGGCGTCGCCTGGGTCTTTCTACCGGCCCGAGGCGGCCATCGCGCGGTCGCCCCCGGCTCGCGCTCAGGGCAGCTTGGAGATGCTCACGCCGATGATCAGCGCCTGGTTCGAGGTGGTGGTGCCGGTGAAGCTGTTGCCGGAGGCGCTGGCGTTCCAGCCGGCCTGCTCGCTGCCGCCGGCGGCTTCGAACACGAACGGCCCGATCCGCAGCCCGGTCGCGGCGCTGAACTTCTGCTTGAACGAGTCGAAGGTCGACTTGCTGGTGCGGATCGAGAAGCTCGGCTTGAAGCCGACGATCATGCCGGTCTTGAGCAGGGTGAAGAAGCCCTTCTCGCCGAACACGGCCTTGGTGCCGCCCCCGCCGAACTCGCTGTAGCCGGTGGTGTACGGGCCCTTGGACAGGCTGCGCACCACCGGGCCGTTGTACCAGCCCGAAGGCTGGATCTGGATCTGGTCGATCGCTTCGAACTCCAGCGAGACTTCGAGCTGGCTGTCGCTCTCGAACTGGGTCACGCGCTCCCACTTGCCGGCGACCTGCACCTCCCAGAACCACTGCCGCACCGACGCCGAACCGCCGGCCCAAGTCTTCTTGTAGTCGTAGGACGAGTCGCGCGCGGTGAAGCCCATGGTCGCGCCGGCCGGCCCCTCGCCGGCGAGCACCGCGTCGACCCATTCGGCCGAGTCCTGCGCCACCGCCCAGTACGGCACCTTGGGGAAGTTCTGCAGCGCGGCCGATTCCAGCCGGGCGTAGAAGTCTTCGTTGGCGAACTGCTTCTGCGCGTCCGCCAGGCCCGGCGTATTGGCTTTCGCGACCAGCGCGTTGTAAGTCTTCTGGGTCTGCAACAACTTGGTTTCGGCGGTGGCGAGCTTGGTCGCCCAGCCCTTGCCGGCCGCCGAGCCGAGCCAGTCGCTGAACGAGGGGTCGTTGTCCTTGACCTTGTCGCCGTAGCTGGTTTCGGCTTGGCGATAGATGGTGTCGTAGTCGTTGCTCGCCTTGGTGACCTGCTGGTCGGCATCGCGGATCTGCTGGCGCAGCTTGGGATCGTCGGTAGCGGCGAGGATCACGTTGAGGAACTGCTGGTAGGCGTCGTTGAAACGGTCGCCGCTGGAGACGTAGCTGCCGACCGCGCTCCACTGCGGCACGGTCGAGCAGAAGTCGTACTGCGCCGAGCCGATGTAGCCGGCCTGCGCGGTCGCCCAGTTCCACTTGGTGTACGGATACACCAGCTGGAACGTGTCCGGCGTCACGCCCAGCGAGTTGATCAGCGCGCTGTACAGCAAGCCCCATGGCTTCTGGTCGTAGTCGCCCGCGGCGGCCGCATCGTCGGCGACAAGAGCGTGCTGCTGCGCACGACGCTCGTAAGCCTGGTCGCGGAACACGGAGACGACGTCGTCGTTGTCGTTGTCGCCCGGTTGGGCGTTGTTGGCATCCTGCGGTTGATTCTTGAGCATGGCCCTGACTCCCTGAGCCCGCCGCGTGGCGGGTCCGTGCGGATACCGCGCGCCGGACGGCGCCGCGATCCCGGATGCGGCACGGCGCCGTCCGAGGCCACCGACTGTGGGCGCGTCGCCAACGGCGCGCCTTACGGCAACCTTACTGTTCGCATCGGCCCGTGGTTTCAGGCGTTTACGGCGGTGTCCGGAAGCGCGGGCGAACAGCAGTGATCGAAGGTGAGTGCGCGCAGCGTGCGTTGCGGGCGCGATCGTAAGCCGCCGGTAAGGTGCCGCGCGCGTTGCGCCGCCACAGTGGCGCCGCGTTGCCGCGCTGCGGGACGACGCGACGGCATCGGCCGCCGCGAACTTCTTCCAGATGAGAGAGCCGACCATGAAAACACTGCGATTTCTGACGCTGTCGTGTCTGATGGCGTTGGCGACGACGCTCGTCGCGACGTCGCCGCGCATCGAGGCGGGCGAGACCACGTCGCAGCCGGACGATAGCGACGATCTGGACAAGAAAGACGTGGAGCGGCGATCCAAGCTGCAAGGCTGCCAGCTGCTTCCTTACGCGATGCGGCGCGACAACTGCGTCACGGCAAGCGAGGGCCTGAACGGGACTCAGGCTTGCGGCGCCAGATCCTGCTCGGGCGACACGCCGAAGCTGAATCCGATATTGCTGCAAGCGTGGAAGCACTGCGCGAGCCGGCGCGGCGCGATCGTCGACGACTACGGCAAGAGCCTGACCGCGATCGGCCGCTACGAGGCGTCGGCGAAATACAAGGACTGGACAGCGGACGAACGCGCTGCGCTGGAGGTCTTGACCGGCAAGATCGAGATCGCGCTGCGGACGGGCGCGAAGGAACGCAACGCGGCCGATTCGATGGTCGTCTACTGCCAAAGCCTGATCCGCAAGGACGGAGGCTGACCGTTCGGCGAGACGTTCCGGGCGCCGGCCGCGCCCGGAGCGCCGCGCTCGGCGGTTACTTGGCCTTCTTGCTGGTCTTCCTGGTCTTGTCCGCCTGCGGGGTGATCTCAGGATCGTTGCCGACCTGCGGATCGCAGGGAACCAGGGCCTTGCGCTTCATGTCGCGGACCAGGACCGAGAAGAAGATCAGGGTCGGCTGGTCGTTGCGGTTCATCAGGCTGACGCTGCGGCCGTCGGCGGCGATCTTGATGTCGTAGATCTGGTCCTTGGCGTCGGAGCTGAGCAGGCTCTCGATGACGAAGTGCTTGGACACGCCTTCGTCGAGCTTGTAGATCATCTGCACCGGCTTCTGGTCCTTGTAGGCCATGACCACGTCGGGCGAGAAGCTGTAGAAGTACTGGCCGCCGCCGGCGTTGCCGCCGAATACGACGTAGGCGACGGTGAATTCGATGACGATGGGCTTGGGGGCCTTGGCTTTGGGCATGGTGGAGCTTCCTAGCGGGTGGATGGATCGTAGAAGGCGATGAAGTCGGGGTGGCGATAGCCGCTGCTGCGCAACCAGTCGAGCTGGCGCGCCGCGGCATCGCGCGCGCCCAGGTGGACCTGGGCGCGGCTCCAGGCGTCGAGCAGGGCTCGGTCGCTGGAATCGGTGGCGCGGGCGGCGACCAGATCGCGCACGCGCGTCCAGTCGGCGCGGGCGAGTTCGGTCTGTCCGCGCGCGGCCGATCGCTCGCCGCGCCAGGCCAGGGCCCAGGCCAGCGCGGCCAGGCTTTTGGCGTCGCCCGGCGCTTGCGCCTGCAGCGCGGCCAGCTCGGCCACGGCGCGATCGATCAACTGCGGCTGGCTCGCGGTTTGCGGATCGACCTCGGCCAGGCGCAGGTCCAACAGCGCGCCGACCCGGCGCCATTCCGGCAGCGGCTCCTGTCCGGTCAGCAGCGGCGCCAGGCTGTCGCGGCCCTCGCGCAGCAGCGCGGCCGCGCGCTCGCGCGCGCCGCGCAGGGTCTCGATCCGACCCGCATGCGCATAGGCGTGGGCGAGGTCGCGGCGCCAGGTGCTGTTGTCGGGTTGCTGACGCACCAGCGCGCGCAGCAGGGTCAGGGTTTCGTCGACTTCGGTCGCGGCCTGTTCGGTACGGCCGCGATCGATGGCCAGGATCGAGCTGCGCAACAGCGAGGTCGCCAGTTTGCGCCGCCAGGCGTCGGCGTCGGGCTCGCTGGCCACCAGCTCGCGCAGCATCCGGTTCTGCAATACGTAGCCTTGCGCGGCGGCGTCGAGCTGGCCGCGCGCTTCCTGCGAGCTGCTAAGCCATGACAGGCTATCGACCAGGTCGAAGCGCAGCGGCTTGTCGTCGGGCTTGTCCGCCAGCAGCCGCTGTTTGATCGCCACCGAGCGCGCGAACAGATCGGCGGCCTCGGCGCTGCGCTGGCGGCTGTGGGCGAGCGTGCCGAGGTTGCTCAAGGCGTAGGACAGCTCCAACTGCCAGCGCGGGTCGGCCGGCGCGCGCGCGACCAGGGTTTCGCTGGCGCGCAGATATTCGCGCCAATGCGCATGCGCCGGGTCGAAGCGCTTTTGCTGGTAGTCGTAGTAGCCCTGCCAATAGGCGACCGTGCCCGACTCGGCCAGCGCGTCCAGCGAATCGGGCGCGGCCTGGCGGGCCAGGCGCAAGGCCGCGGCGGCGCGCTCGAACGCCTGGTGGGCTTCGTCGAAACGGCCCTGGTTCATCAGCACTTCGCCGACCGTGCGCAAGGCGCGCACGTGGCTGAGCAATTCGCCTGGCTGCATCCGCGCGTCCGGCATGCGCTCCAGATAGCGCAGAGCCTGGCTGCCGACGCTGTCGAGCAGCTTGAGGTTGCCGAGCGGCCGCAACTGTTCGGCCAGATCGCCGAGCATGAAGCCGACCAGTTGCTGCGCCTGGTCGCGGTGCCGTTCGGCCTCGCGCCGCGCCTGCCAGGCTTGCAGGCCCAGGCCGGTCGCGGTCAGGGCCAGGACGCCGAGCGAACCCAGGGCGGCAGTGCGCAGCCAGCGCTTGCGTAGCTGCTGGCGCTCGCAGGCGTGCAGGAATTCGCGCTCGCCCGGGCCGAGTTCGGCCGGCAGGCGGCGCGCGGCTTCCTGCGCCTCGGCCAGCGGCCGTCCCGGATTGAGCAGGTGGTCGGCGCGGCGGCCGCCGTCGATCCAGCGCCGGGTCGCGCGCTGCAGGCGCTCGCGCGCCTGCAGCAGTTGGCGGTTGTCGTGCGCCCACTCTCTCGCGCGCGGCCATTGCCGCAGCAGCGCTTCGTGGGCGACGCCGAAACCCGGCTCGCCGCCGCTGAGTTCGCCGACGAACAAGCGCGCGCGGATGAAGGCCTCGGCCAGCTCGCGCGCCGCCGGCGCCGGCAGCGACGACCACGACACCCGGCGCGCGGTGACCGCGTCGCTGTCGGGGCGGATCACGATCAAGGCCGCCAGCACCTGCTCCAGGCTGGCCTGCGCATCGCTGGGCAGTTCGCTGTAGACCTGCTCGGCGCGGTGGGCGAGGGCGCCTTCCAGGCCGCCGATCGCGCGGTACGCGGCGAGGCTCAGCACGCCGCCCGGGGCCTGGCGTTCGTACAGGGCCTGCAGGGTGTGCTGCAGCAGCGGCAGCGAATCGGGATGCTGCGCGGCGGCGTCGCGCAGCAGGTCGTCCAGGCGCACCGAACTGTCGGGGTCCTCCTGGAAACTCAGCCCGGCCAGCGCGGCCGGAGCGCGGATGATCTGGCCGATCTCGCCCACCCGCGGGGTCAACAGGTCGATATGGCCGTCGCCGGCCTTGAGTTCGGCGATGCCCGGCACCTCTTCGATCAGGCGCGGGTAGAAGTCGCTGCGGGTGATCGCGATCGCGGCGACGCCGGCGCAAGCGCACAGGCTGCGCAGGGCGGCGCCGAGCTCTTCGCGGTCGCGCTCCAGCATCGCCGGTTCGGCCACCGCCGCTTCGGCGTGGTCGATCGCCAGCAACAGGTGCGCCTCGGCGGCGCGTTGGCCGCCGAGGCGGACGAAGGCGTCGGCGATGCGCGCCTGCAGCGCCTCCGGCGCGTCGCGCAATTGCAGCGCCAGCGCGTCGGCTTCCAGGGCCAGGAACACCGGCCGGCCGGCCAGGCTCCAGCCGCACAGGGCCTGGGCCAGGCGCGCGAGCACGTCGCCGCCGCGGCAGATGCCCAGGTCGAAGTACACCGTCGACAGTGCGTGCAGGCCGTCGAAACCGCCGGCCTGCTGCAGCAGCGGCATCACCCCGGCGCGCAGCAGCGAGGTCTTGCCGCAGCCGCTGGCGCCGGAGACCAGGACGAAGCGGCGTTGGCTCTGCACCTGTTCGCGCAGGGTCGACAGCAGCTCGGCGGTGGCTCGGGCGCGGCCGAAGAACACGCCGGCGTGGGCTTCGTCGAACGAACGCAGGCCGACGTAGGGGCTGCCTTCGGTCCAGGCGGCGGCGCGCGGCAGGCCGCTGCGGTAGTCGTCGGGAAAGGCGACCGTTGCCACCAGCCGGTAGCCGCGCTTGCGGATGGTCTCGATGTACTCCGGTTCGCGGCTGTTGTCGCCGAGCCGGCGGCGCAGTTGGGCGATGGTCTTGTGGACCGGGTTGTCGCCGTAGAAGGTGCCGCGCCAGATCTCGATCAGCAGTTGTTCGGCGCTGACCACCTCGCCGGCGCGCTCGGCCAGCGCGACCAGCACCTCCATCATGCGCGGCTCCAGCGCGGTGACCACGCCGTCGCGCACGATCGCCAGGCGATCGGGTTGGACCAGCAGCGCGCCGACGCGGAACTGCGACACCGAAGCCAGGTTCTTGATCCGGTCGATGCGTTGTGGCATCGCAGCGCACGCTCGTGGTTGGTCGTCGACGCGGGGAGGGCGCATGCCGGTGCATGCCCGCCCCGTCGTCTGCGCCACCGGACCTCGGTGCGGCAGGCGGGAGGCCGCGGCGTTGCGCCCCATCGCGACGCCGGCGGATCGATTGCGCGCTAAAACTAGCAAAACCCTCGCTGCTCGTGTGTGTTCGCAGGCGAACTTTGCCGGGCGTGCCGGCATCGCGGGGCGATGGCCGCTGTGCGCGCCGGTTTGCGTTGGCTGCGCGGCTGCGGTGCGGTGCGGTGCGGTGCGGTGCGCGGCGCTCGCGCCTGCGAGGGGCGGCTGCGCCGATAAAAAAGCCGGCCCGGGGCGGCGCCCCGAGGCCGGCACAGGCTATCGGCCGAGGGGGATCAGCCGCAGCAATAGCAGACCAGGGGGCGGCCGGGGCCGCCGGGGCCGAGCTCGCCGCCGAATTCCGGACACTCGCTGCGGCAGGCGAACGAGCTGCAGGATTCGGACTGCGCCGGCTCGGCGCCGTTGCCGGCGACGACCTGGAAGGCGCCGAATCCCATCGCGGCCGAGAACAGCAGGGCCGCCAAGACGATGCGGACGCCACGGTTACGCTTCTTCATTGCTGAGCTCCTGTCGATGTACGCCGCGGTCCCGGTCGGGCCGGCGGCAAGGGACGCCGGAGCCCGGCACGATGCCGGTCCGGCCGAACCGGTGCGGCCGCGGCCGCACCGTCCGCGGACGCCGATGCGTCCGCGCAGCCGTCGCAACCGCCGACGGCGCAGATCACGGCCGCGCCGCCGCGGCGGCGATGGCCGGGGCCGCTGCGGCGCGCGGCGGCGTGGGCCGCAGCGCGCGCAGCAGTTCGCGCAGGGTGCGCTTGTCGTTCAAGGCGCCGATGTGGCTGTAGCGCACCCGGCCGTCGCGGCCGACCACCAGCAGCGCCGGCACCTTGCGCGCGCGGAACAGCGCCGCGGTGCGGCGATCGTCGTGGGCGACCAGCGGGAAGTCGAGCCCGTGTTCGCGCGCATAGGCGCGCGCCCGCTCGGGCGGGGCCAGGGCGACGCCGATCAGCTCGGCGCCGCCGGCGGAGGCCTGCGGCAACTGCTGCGCGATCCGCTTGAGTTGCGGCAGCGAGGCGCGGCAGTAGGGGCAGGTGGTGGTGAAGAAGAACAGCACCTGGCTGTCGCCGCGCGGCTGGCCGAGTTCGATCGCCTCGCCGTCGAGGCCGCTCAGCGCCACCCGCGGCACGTACATGCCGACATAGGGCGCGGTGACGCGGTCGGCGAGCCAGCGCTGGTCCTCGCGCATGCGCCCGACCTGCCAGCCGAGGGCGACGACGAGGACGCTGGCCAGGACCAGCGCGGCCCACAGCCAGCGCTGGCCGGTCGGCGAAACCGGTTTGGGAATGTCGGGTGGCGACGACATGCCGCCGACCCTAGCAGCGCGTTCCGGCGGCGAACTTGACGCGCCTCACAATGGCGAGGAGTGCGCGCGGTCGCCGCGGCCGCGGCTCAGCCGGCGCACTCCTGGGCCTGCAAGGCCGGCGCCGGACGCTGTTTCAGCAGTTGCGCGACCGCGACCCCGAGCAGGGTCAGCACGCCGCCGACCCAGTGATGGACCTGCAGCGGCTCGCCGAGGAGCAGCACCGCGAAGGCGGCGGTGAACACCGGAGTCAGGTTCATCAGCACTGCGGTCTTGTCCGGGCCCAGGCGCAGCAGGCCGCGCATCCAGAACCACGGCGCCAGGGTCGAGGCGAGCAGGCCGGCGTACAGCACCAGCGGCAGGTTGTGCGCGGTCAGCGCTACCGACGGCGACAACAGGAAACCGGGCAACAGCAGCACGGTACCGCACAGGACCTGCAGGTACAGCGATTCGCCGTTGCCGATCGGCAGCGCCCAACGCTTCACCAGCACGCCGTAGGCGGCGTATGAGGTCGAGGCCAGCAGCATCATCAGCTCGCCGCGGCCCAGGCCCTGCTGCAGCAGGCGCACGGGATGGCCGGCGCTGAGCAGCCAGCTCAGGCCGACGAAGGAGATCAGCGCGCCGATCAGCATGCCGGGCGAGGGGCGGGTGCGCAGCACGACCATGCCGATCAGCATCGTCATCGGCGGAATCGCGGCGATGATCAGGCCCATCGACATGGCGCTGACGCTGTGCGCGGCGAAGTAGGCCAGCGACTGGTACATGACCATGCCCAGCGCCGCCAGCACCACCAGCTTGCGCCAGTAGGGGCGCACCTGCGCGCGCAGCTTCCAGACTTTCGGCAGCATGAACGGGGTCAGCGCCAACAGCGCGACCAGCCAGCGGTAGAAGGAAATCGCCGCCGGCTCGATCGCGCCGGCGGACAGCTTGCTGACGATCGTGTTTCCGGCCCAGATCAGCGTGGCCAGGATCGGCAGTAACACATGCATCGGGAACATCCGTACGACAACGTGGGGCCGCTCATTCTAGAATGTCGGGTAACCGGCAGATATCGATAACCAGACAGCGCATAGCGAGCTTCCGACAATGCCGCGCAAACACCGTTTCCATTACCCCTACCGGAGCCTGCCGGGCCCGTTGCTGCTGCGCTACGAAGCGTTGGCGGTGGACACCGAAAGCGCCCTGCACCGGCACCCCTGGGGGCAACTGGCGTTCGTCGAATCCGGCAGCATGGCCTTCCTGGTCGAGGGCCAGCCGTTCTTCGCTCCGCCGGGCTATGCGGTGTGGATTCCGCCGCGCATGGACCACAGCTCGCACAACCGGCGCGAAGTGCATTGCCGGCTGATCAACATCGCCGAGCGCTACACGACGCTGCTGCCGGTGGCGCCGGGCATCGTCCGCCTGCATCCCTTGTTCGTCGCCGGGGTCGAGGACCTGTTCGCGCGCGGGGTGGAAATTCCCGACACGCCGGCCGACCGGCGCCTGGCGCGGGTGCTGATCGACAAGCTGCTGGCCACGCCGATGCTGTCGCGCTTCGTGCCGCAGAGCGAGGACCGCCTGCTGGCGCCGATCCTGGACGCGCTGCAGCACCGCCCCGGCGACAACACCACCCTGGCGCAATGGGCGCAGCGCGTGCACACCACCGAGCGCACCCTGAGCCGGCGCTGCCGCGACGAGTTGGGCATGTCGTTCAGCCAGTGGCGTCAGCGGCTGCGTTTCCAGCAGTCGATTCCGCTGCTGGAGCAGGGCCGCAGCGTGCAGCAGGTCGCCGCCGACATGGGCTATGCCAGCGCGTCGGCGTTCATCGCCATGTTCGCCGAGCTCAGCGGCGCCACGCCGCAGAAGTTCCGCCAGGGGGCGGGGCGGTAGGAGGCCGGCTTCAGCGTTCGTCGGTCTTCGCCGCGTCCTGGGCCGCCTTCTCCGCCGCGCGTTGCTCGGCGACCTTGCGCCTGACCCCGTCGAGCAGGCCGTCCAGCGCCGCGCGATCGTAGACCTTGCCGCGCAGGACGAAGACGTCGATGCGCCGGGTCGCGGCGATGTCGCGCAGCGGATCGGCCTTGAGCAGGACGATGTCGGCGGCCTTGCCGGCCTCCAGCGAGCCGTAGCGGTCGTCGCGGCCGAGGAAGCGCGCGCCGTTGATGGTCGCCGCCTGCAGGGTCTGCCAAGGGCTCAGGCCGCTTTCGACGAAGCGCTGCATCTCGTCGTGCAGGCCGACGCCGGGATAGTTGTAGGAGTTGAGGAAGCCCGCGTCGGTGCCGGCCAGGATCCGCACTCCGGAGCGCTGCAGCAGCGGCAGGATCGCCGCGTTGCGCTGGTAGCGCTGATGGCGGCGTTCCACCGCGGCGGCGTCGTCCTTGGCGGCGCGCTCCACCCGCCAGGCGTAGGTCGCTTCCAGCCCCGGGCCGATGTACTGCAGGTAGGCGTCGCCGCGGTGATCGTCGCGGTCGAGGTAGGTGGTGACGTAGCTGCCGTTGAGGGTCGGGGTGATCGCGGTGCCGCGCTGGGCCAGGCGCCGGTAGGCGGCCAGGGCGGTGCGGCGGTCGAAGCTGGCCTGGATCCGGTTCCAGCCTTCCTTGCTGTCGATTTCGCCGCGGCGGACCATCGCGCTGATCTCGGCTTCCTTCGACGAGCCGGCCTTGTAGGCGTACTCGATGTGCTCGATCGAGCTCAGGCCGGCGGCGCTGACCTCGTCGACGGTCAGTACGAACGGCAGGTGCGCCGACACTTTCAGGCCGCGCGCATGGGCCTGTTTCAGCGCATCCACGAACAGTTCCGGGCTGAGCGTGTTGTCGGTGATCTTGACGAAGTCGACCTTCCAATCCTGCAGGCGGTCGAGCGCGGCGGCGATCTCCTGGTGGCTGCCGACTTCGATGTCGCCGGGCCAGATCGACTTGTAGCCTTCCAGCTTGGGCCCGGAGGTGAAGATGGTCGGGCCTTCCAGCCGGCCCGCGGCGACCGCGTCGCGCCATTCGAACACGCTGGGGCTGAGGTCGCCGGCGGCGTCGCGCACCGCGGCGATGCCGTGGGCCAGGTACAGCGGCAGCAGGTTCTTGTTTTCTTCGATCAGCGCCTCGCCGCCGCCGAAATGCACGTGCATGTCCCACAGCGCCGGGATCGCGTAGCGGCCCGTGGCGTCCAGGCTGCGCTCGGCGGCGTAGTCGCCGGCGCGGGCGTCGTCGACGATGGCGGCGATGCGGTCGCCGCGCACGGCGATGGCCTGGTCGCGGCGCAGCTTGCCGGCGATCACGTCGACCACCGCGGCGTGGCGGATCAGCAGGTCGACGGGTTCGGCCGCGGCCGCATCGGCGGCGAAGGCGCAGGCCAGCAGGACGGCGGCGGAAAGGCGGGTCGGTCGGAACATGCGGGAACTCCGGAACGGCGGCCGCCGCCGCGACGGCCGAAAGCGGATGCGATGCGCGCGGCGGGCGGATCCATTCTGCCCCAGCCCCGCGGCCGCGAGTCGCCGCGAACGCCAACCCTGTCTTATTCCGCCAGACCCGGCCACTTCATAATGCCGTTCACGCCGCGGCCAACGGTCGCCAACGCCCAGCGGAGGGGCGGGATGAGGAAAGTCAAACGGATCGCCACGCCGCCGTCGCTGCGCCGGCCCGAACTGCTGGACTGGGCGCAGGCGCTGACCGAGTTCTACAGCCGTCCGGCCGACGAACGCCAGCGCCAGCGCGTGCCGTTCGAGCAGTACGCGCGGCTGTTCCTGGCCGGCGACGTGCGCAGCGCGCTTGAGGCCCAGTTCGAGCACAAATGCGCCTATTGCGAAGCGCGCCTGCTGAGCGACGGCGCGATCGAGCAATTCCGGCCGGTGTTCGCCGCCGCCGATGCCGACGGCGGCGCGGAGAGCCCGGATCATTACGGCTGGCTTGCGTTCGAGTGGCGCAACCAGATGCTGGCCTGCCGCGAATGCGCGGCCGCCAAGCGCAACCGCTTTCCGGTCGACACGCCGCGCGCCCTGCCGATGACGCCGTGGCGCTCGGCGGTGGCCAGCGAAGGCGCGTTGCTGCTCGACCCCTGTCGCGACGACCCGAAGCGGCACCTGGGGTTCAGCCCGCACGGCGAGCTGGTCGCGGCGAGCGAGCGCGGCGCCGCGACCATCCAGACGCTGAGCTTGAACCGGCCGGGGCTGATCGCGGCGCGGCGCGCGGCGATGGAGCGCATGCTGGCGGCGATCGTCGCCCAGCCGTATCGCCTGGACGAGGGTTTCGCCGTGTCCGAGCTGGACACGCTGCGCCGCTTCGCCCACACCGCGGCGGTCGACCATGCGCTGCTCACGGTCTATGGGGCGTTCGCGCGCCGGCTGGGGCTGCGGGCGGAGCGCGACTTCCGCTTCGCCCGCGATCTGCCGCGTCTGCTCGGCCATGAGCAGGAGTGGGAATCGGCCGCCCACGCTTACCTGGAGGATCGTCCGGACGAGGCGCCGGAGGAGTTCGACTTCGATCCGCCGCCGCGCGCGGCCCGCGCGCCGGAACCGCGCTGGGACCCGTCCCATGTCGAGCGAGTGCGGATCTTCCATTTCAAGGGCATCGAACAGGTCGAGTTGAACCTCGGCGCCGGCACGGGCGGCGAGCCCGGCGCGCCGGGGGCGATGCTGCTGGGCGAGAACGCCGCCGGCAAGAGTACCGTGCTGCAGGCGCTGGCCCTGGCCCTGATGGACGAGCGCCAGCGCAACGGCAGCCGCGCCCAGGGGCTGGAGTTCCTGCCGCGCCAGCGCGACTCCTGGGACGTGTCGATCCAACGGCCTTATGTCGAGGTCTTGCTGTCCTCGGGCGAGAGCCGGCGGGTCGAGATCGATTCGCTGGGGCGCTTCCAGACCCACGCCGGCGGTCCGCCGTCGATGGTGCTGGCCTACGGCGCGCGGCGGTTTTTCCGCGCTCACGGCCGGGTCCCGGCGCACGGCATCCACCGCAGCCTGTTCGATCCCTTCGCGGTCCTGGAGGACCCCTCGACCTGGCTGACCGAGGCGCCGCGCGCGGCCTTCGACGCGGTCGCCCGGGCGATGCGCGAGATCTTCGCCCTGCACGGCGACGACGACATCTTCCGCAACCACAGCGGCCACGTGCTGGTGCGGGCCCACGGCCGGGTCACTCCGATCGAGCGCATGAGCGACGGCTACCGCGCCCTGTTCGCGATGGCGGTCGACATCATGCGGCGGATGGTCGAGGCCTGGGGCAACCTCGAGTACGCGCAGGGCACGGTGCTGATCGACGAAATCGACGTGCATCTGCACCCGCGCTGGAAGATCGAAGTCATGTCGGCGCTGCGCCGGGCCATGCCGCGGGTGCAGTTCGTGGTCAGCGCGCACGACGCCCTGTGCCTGCGCGGCATGCGCGACGGCGAGGTGCACGTGCTGTACCGCGACGAGGACGACCGCATCCGGGCGCGCGAGGACCTGCCCAATATCGAACTGCTGCGCACCGACCAGTTGCTGACCTCGGACATCTTCGGCCTGGCCAGCACCGCGCGGCCGGAAACCGAGGCGGCGCTGAACCGCTACGCCTATCTGCTCGGCCTGCCCGAGCCGCGCGCGGAGGAAGCGCTGGAGCGCCGGCGCCTGGGCGCCGCGCTGCAGGCGCTGCCGCGCGGCGACACCCCGGCCGAACAGCTGATCGGCGAAGCCACCGAACGCTACATCGAAGGCCGCCGGCGCGGCTCGGTGATCGAGCGCGGGGCGATGCGCGAGGACGCGCTGGACGAGATCGTGCGCCGGCTGGAGCGGCATCTGGGCGTGGAGGCGGACGGATGAGGTACGTCGACCGCCGCGGCGTCGCGCCGCCGGCGTCGCTGACCCGCAGCGACGGCGCCGGCGCCAGGGAGCTCAAGCGCGCCCGCGGCCACTATCGCGACAAGAGCGCCGGCAGCTTCGCCTTCGCCGCGTACAAGGGCGCCGACGTGGCCGAGGCCATGCGCAGCCTGTTCGCCGGCAAGTGCGCCTATTGCGAGTCCTTCCACAGCGCCAGTTCGCCGACCGACGTCGAGCACTACCGGCCCAAGGCGGGCGTCGAGGGCGACGCCGCGCATCGGGGCTACTGGTGGCTGGCGGCCGACTGGTCGAACCTGCTGCCGAGTTGCGTGTTGTGCAATCGCCGCAACGGCCTGCGCATCGCCCAGCCGGGGATGGGACGCGCGGAGATATCGGCGTTGGCGCCGGTGACGGTCGGCAAGGGCAATCTGTTTCCGATCCGCGGCCGGCGCGCGAGCGGGCCGCGCGGCGACTGCGAGGCCGAGGATCCGCTGCTGATCGATCCGACCCGGTGCGACCCCGCCCGCCATCTGGAGTGGCCGCAGGACAAGCTGTCGTTGGTGGCGCCGCGTTTCGACGGCCGCGAGCCCGACCCCTACGGCCGCGCCACGATCGATATCCTAGGCTTGAACCGCCAGGACCTGGTCGAGGAACGCGGCCGCTATCTGGGCATTGCGCGGGTCTTGCTGGCCAATGCCGAGTTCGCGCTGACCGCAGCCAGCGTGCTGTCCGGCGCCGGCCTGCAGCAGAGCCTGCTGCGGTTCGACGAAAACCTGGCGTCGCTCAAAGCCATGTGCGCGCCGGATCAGCCGTATTCGGCGATGCTCGATGCGCACCTGAACCAGCGGCTGCAAGACCTGCTCGCGCAATACCGGGCCTTGCGCGCGCAGCGGCGAGCGAGCGCGAGCGAAGCGCCTGCGGGCGAACAGGAGCTGGCCGAGGACGCGGTCGACGCCTGACGTCCGCCGCGATGATCGGGAAGTCGGTTTCGATCGTCGGCGCGGCGGTTGTGGTTTCTGCCCGTTCCGGTCGCGGCTGACGCCGCTGCTACAGAAGCCGGCGCTGGCTTGCGGGTAGGGGCGGCGCAAGCCGCGACCGTGGGTTGCAGGTCGTCGCGGCCATGGACGGGTTCGATGTCGCGACTTGCGTCGCTCCTACCGGTGTGGGGGCGATGGCCTTCTAATCCCTAATCCCCGCCCCAAAAGAAAAACCGGCCGAAGCCGGTTTTTCCGTTTGCCTCGCGCGGCCGCAGCCGCCTTGCTTCAGCCCTTGGCCGGCTTGGCTGCCGCCGCTGGCTTGGCCGGCGCGGCGGCGCCGGCCGCCGAGGCCTGCCAGCCGCAGCTCTTGCCTTCGTTCTGCTGCTTCAGCCAGGTCTGCAGCGGGGCGAAGTACTCCAGCACCGCCGAGGCGTCCATCTTCTCGCCGCCGGTCAGTTCCTTCATGGTCTGCTGCCAAGGCTGGCTGGCGCCCTTGCTCAACATCGCCTGGAACTTCGCGCCGGCGGCCTTGTTGCCGTAGAAGCTGCATTCGTACAGCGGACCCTTGTAGCCGGCCGCGTCGCACAGCGACTTGTAGAACTGGAACTGCAGCACGTGCGAGAGGAAGTAGCGCGTGTACGGCGTATTGCCCGGCACGTGGTACTTGGCGCCGGCGTCGAAGAACTCCTCGCCGCGCGCCTCGACCGGGGCCACGCCCTGGTACTTGGCCTTCAGCTCCCACCAGGCCTTGTTGTACTCGCCCGGCTTGATCGAACCGTCGAACACGCCCCAGCGCCAGCGGTCGATCATCAGGCCGAACGGCAGGAACGAGACCTTGGCCAGGGCCATGCGCATCTGCGCGTTGATCAGGGATTCGTTGCTCTGCTGCTGAGCGCCGACCAGGCCGATCGACTGCAGGTACTTCGGCGTCATCGCCAGCACGATGGTGTCGCCGATGGCTTCGTGGAAGCCGTCGTGGGCGCCGGTCTGGAACAGCGGCGGCTGGTTGTTGTAGGCCAGGTAGTAATAGACGTGGCCGAGTTCGTGGTAGATGGTGGTGAAGTCTTCCTCGTTCGGCTTGATGCACATCTTGGTGCGCACGTCGCCGGACATGTTCATGTCCCAGGCGCTGGCGTGGCAGACCACGTCGCGATCGCGCGGCTTGATGAACTGGGTCTTGTTCCAATAGCTGTCGGGCAGCTTGGGCATGCCGAGCGAGACGTAGAAGTCCTGCGCGCGCTCGGTCATCTGCTTGGCGTTGGCCTGCGCGGCGTCGACGTCGACCTGCGCCTCGGCGCCCGGGCTCAGTTCATCGCCGGCTTTGGCGCGCTGGGCGTCGAGGTGCTTTTGATACTGGGCCGCCAGGGCGCCGTTGATGTCGAGGCTGCCGGCCTGCTGTTCGCTGTAAGGGGCGAGGATGTCCCACAGATTGCCCCAGTCCTGCTGCCACATGTTGCCGAGCAGATGCGCCGGCAGCATGCCGCCGGAGACCTGGCCCTTGTCGGCGCCGTACTTGGTTTCCAGGCGCGTGCGGGTATAGCAGTGCAACTGCTCGTACAGCGGCTTGACCTGGCCCCACAAACGGTCGGTTTCGGCGGCCAGCTCGGCCGGGCTCATGTCGTAGCCCGAGCGCCACAGCTCGCCGGTGTCGGCGTAGCCCAGGTTCTGCGCGCCTTCGTTGACCAGTTCGACGAAGCGGGTGTAGTCCTTGCGCATCGGCTTGGAGATGCTGTGCCAGCCCTTCCAGGCGTCGAGCTGGGCGTCGTAGTCGCGGGTGGTGCTGCGCAGCACGTCCTCGAGTTCGCCGAGCTGGCGGCATTCGCTGTCGTTCGGGCCGGTGCAATAAGTGCCCGAGCCGTACATGCCTTCCATTCGGGTCGCGATCTGGGTCAGTTCGGCGAGCCGGGCCGGATCCTTCGGCGCCGGCATCGCGGTGCCGATCTTCAGCAACTGGATCGCGCGCGCGGTGGCCGGCGACATCGGCTGGCCTTCGAACTTCTTGGATTGCTCGATCCAGCTGTTGAGCTGGCTCAGGTAGCGCTCGTTGGCCTTGGCCGAGAGCAACTGGCTGTCGTCGTTGATGTAGGTCGAGGACAACCACTGCGCCGCGGTCATCTCCGGGTACATCTTCTTGTACTCGTCGTTGACCCGGGCGATGAACTGGTCCGCGGTCTCGCCTTCGGGGGCGGCCGGCTTGGCGTCGCTGGAGGAGGGGACGGGTTCCTTCTTGCAGGCGCTCAGGCCGATCACGGCCGCAGCGATGCCGAGCGCCAGCAAGGCGCGAACATGTTTCATGGGTGCTCTCTCCAGGGATGTGCCGCGCTGTTCGCGCGTGGGCAGAAGGCTAGAGGCCGGGTCGGCCGGACGCAAGCCGTGTCGCGCAGATGTGCGAGACGCTTCGGGTCCGCGGCTGGGGTGGCGATCGCGGGGGGCGGTTTCGCGCAAAGTCGGCAAGCAGCGGCGCCTGGAAACGGTTACCGGCGTCGCTGCGGACGGCGGCTGTTGGCCGAGTCGGGCGAGTCGTCGAAAGTGCTGCGACGGCGGAATGGTTATTTTTTTGTTATTTGGGCGCTTCTATTCGTTAATTTTTTGGAAATATGCCCACCGTGGGCGCAACGATGTGCCCGAAGTCGCAGTGTTGTTCAGCTTTCGAAACGCCGGTCGCGCTCCCGAATCGAACGCTGTCACACAAATCCATTTGACCCGTGACGCGAAATTGGAAAAAGTGACGTCCAGCGACAGCTGCGAGGCAGCTGTGCCGTCGGCGGGGAAAGGCCGGCGGCCGATCCAGGCTCAAGTGGGAACGATATGAATCAAACGACCGGGGCAACGCACGAGCGAGGCCCGACCGCATGGGGGCGCGATCGCGATGGCGGCGAGAGCCTGTTCCGTCAGGACCTGCAATGGCACGGCGACGAACCGGTGGCCGTGTCCTCGCGCCGCACCGCCGATCTGGGGCGGGCGCTGTTCACTGCGCTGCTGGCCCTGGCGGTGGTGGGCATCGTGATGATGAACGGCCCGGCCGATGCCGGCCCGGTGCGGCGCAGCTCGTCCGCGCTGCCGGCGCCGGTGGTCGATGCCGAACCGGCGGCCGCTGCGGTTCGCGGCGCGCGCTGAGCGCCGCCGCGGCGGCGCGGACGCGATATGGAACTCGGTGGGGGTAGCGCCCGGAGGGGCGCCGTCAGGGGAAGGGAAGCGGCAAGAAGCGACGCCGGTTATGGGGATAGCCGGGCACGCAAAGTTCGAATGGCGTCGACGCCACGGAGGGCGTCGGTGACCGCTGGCGCGGATCGCGCGGCGGCGCCTGCCTTCGCCCCCGACCCGCACGGCGGACGCGATCGCGCGCTGTCGCGCACAGCCCCCGGATGAAAGCGGCCGGCCGCGCCGGCACCGCTCACAAGACCAGGGTGCGCTCCGGCATCCGCACCAGGCCGTGCTCGGCCAGCCATTGCCAGGCGCTTTCCGCGTCCTGTTCCACATAAGCGCGCGCCGAACCGAGCCGGAAGCTGTAACCCCAGGCGTCCATGTCGGCGAGGATGCGCTCGCGTCCGGCGCCGGGAATGGCGTCGCCGAGCAGGGTCTGCAGCACGCATACCGCGTCTTCTTCGGCGATCGAGTCGGTGGCGTCGGTATGCACCGCGGCGCGCCGCTCCGGCGGCAACACGATCAGATGGCCGGCCTCGTGCAGCAGAGAGTGCACCGGGGTGTCGTCGCGCGCGTAAACGGTGCTGCCGATCAGGCCGGCCTCGCTGTCGCCCCAGAAGCTGCCGGGGATGGCCTCGCCGTCGGCGACGCGCTCCAGGCGCAGGTCGTAGCGCGCCAGCAAGGCGGCGACGTCGTCGAAGGCGATATCAGCGAGAGTGAGCATGAGCGGCGAGCGGCGGCGCGACGGCGCCGCGATAGCGGAGTAGGGACGGACAGGGAGGAGGGGGCTAAGCGCGCTTAACCCCCTGCGTCCCTTGGCGGCGCGGGCTCAGGCCTGAGCCGGCGTGCCCGGGTTTTCCGGAAGGGCCACCGAGATGTCGAGGACCTTGTTGTCGCCTTCGCCGATCAGGTCGACCTTGACCGACTCGGTATCGACGTTGACGTACTTGCGGATCACTTCGAGCAGTTCGCGCTGCAGCATCGGCAGATAGTCGGGGCCGCCCGGGTCGCCGCGGCCGGCGCGTTCGTGGGCGACGATGATCCGCAGGCGGTCCTTGGCGACCGCGGCGGTCTGCTTCTTGGCCAGCAGGAAGTCGAACAGACCCATGAGCTCAACCTCCGAAGATCTTGCTGAAGAAGCCCTTCTTTTCCACCTGGGTGAAGCGCATCGGGCGGGTGTCGCCGAGCAGGCGGGCGACCGCGTCGTCGTAGGCCTGGGCGGCGTCGGATTCGGTTTCCAGGATCACCGGCTCGCCCTTGTTGGAGGCGTTGAGCACGTCGCCGGACTCGGGGATCACGCCGACCGTCTTCAGGCCGAGGATTTCCTCGACGTCGCCGATGCTGAGCATCTCGCCGGTTTCCACCCGTTTCGGGCTGTAGCGGGTCAGCAGCAGGTGCTCCTTGACCCGTTCGCCGTTCTCGGCGCGGCGGGTCTTGGACGAGAGCAGGCCGAGGATGCGGTCGGAGTCGCGCACCGAGGAGACTTCCGGATTGACCACCACCACCGCCTGGTCGGCGAAGTACATGGCCAGGAACGCGCCCTTTTCGATGCCGGCGGGCGAATCGCAGACGATGTAGTCGAAGCCGTCGGCGACCAGGTCGTCGAGCACTTTCTGCACGCCTTCCTTGGTCAGCGCGTCTTTGTCGCGGGTCTGCGAGGCGGCCAGGATGAACAGGTTCTCGAAGCGCTTGTCCTTGATCAGGGCCTGCTTGAGGCTGGCTTCGCCGTTGACGACGTTGACGAAGTCGTACACGACCCGGCGTTCGCAGCCCATGATCAGGTCGAGGTTGCGCAAACCGACGTCGAAGTCGATCACGGCGACCTTGTGGCCGCGACGGGCGAGCCCGCAGGAAAGGCTGGCGCTGGTCGTGGTCTTGCCGACGCCGCCCTTGCCCGAAGTGACTACGATGATCTCGGTCAAAACACGTTCCTCCAATGGTGCGGCGTCAATCGAGCGCCGCAATTCTGATTTGCTCGTCTTCCAGCCAGACCTGCACGGCCTTGCCGCGCAACTCCTTCGGGATGTCTTCAAGCACCTTGTAATGGCCCGCGATCGCGACGAGTTCGGCGTAGAACTCGCGGCAGAAGATGCGCGCCTTGTTGTTGCCCTGGGCGCCCGCCAGCGCGCGTCCGCGCAGGGGGCCGTAGATGTGGACCGAGCCGTCGGCGATGACCTCGGCGCCGGCGCCGACCGTGGTCAGCACGGTCAGGTCGCGGCCGTCGGCGTAAATCTGTTGCCCCGAGCGTACCGGGGCGGACTGGATCAGGCCAACCGAAGAGGACTGAACCCCAACCGCCGCTCCGCTACCCGAGCGCGACGCGCTGTCCGGCCCTGCGTTGTGGTTGCGCGACGCGCCGTCCGGCCCGCCAGCGCCGCCCCGCACCGGTTCCGCGGCCACCGGCCGAGCCCGCTCCGGCTCGGCTGGCCGCGCGGGTTCCGCCGCCCGCGCCGGCGCCGCCTCGGCCGCGCCGTCCGCCCGTTCGTACGAAGCGCGGAACTTGGCCAGCAGGGGCAGGCCCAGGGCCTGCGACAGGCGATCGGTCTCGCTGGTGCCGTAGGCCAGGGCGACCGGCAGCACGCCGGCCTCGCGCAGGCCGTCGATCAGGGCCTGGGCGGTGGCCGCATCCGGGGTCTGGCTGAGGCCGCCGAAGTCGATCACCACCGCGGCGCGGCCGAACATGTTCGGCGCGCGCTGGACCCGGGAACGCATTTCCGCGACCAGGCGGTCGACGTCGAGGGTGCGGATGCGCAGGTTGGCGATGCCGACCTGGCCGATTTTGAGTTCGCCGGCCTGTTCGTAATCCACGGCCACGCTCACGGGCAGGTACCGGTGGGGCGCGGGGCGAGGGCCGCCTCGGCCTGGACGGCGCGCGCCGCCGGCACCCGCGGCCGGGTCAGCCAGTCGACCTGGGGCAGGGCGTCGCCGTAGGTTTCGCGCACCCAGGGATAGCTGCACAGCGGCTTCATCAGCATCGCCGCGCGCACGCCGGCCTCCTCCATCACGTGCTGGCCGACCTCGCGGAAGCCGAAGCTGCCGTGGAACAGCAGGGCCGGGTCGTTGCCGCCCTCCAGGAACACTTCGCAGGCCAATTGCGGATAACGCATTTCG
The DNA here is from genome assembly GCF_057657315.1 of Lysobacter sp. Soil_C_15. Lineage (NCBI taxonomy): Bacteria > Pseudomonadati > Pseudomonadota > Gammaproteobacteria > Lysobacterales > Lysobacteraceae > Lysobacter > Lysobacter sp. Soil_C_15. The sequence continues at coordinate 123,478 of NZ_JBDGIR010000004.1, read as the reverse complement.
GCATAGCTCTGCGCATCGGCGTAGAACGCGCGGCCGACGCCGCCGCCGCGGCGGCGGCTGGCGACCACGATGCGGTCGATATAGAAGAAATCCGGGTAGCGCTGGTGGAACCAGCGGAAATTGCTGCTGTCGTGGGCGCTGTCGGCGCCCATGCCGATCAGGAAGCCGGCCAGGCTGCCGTCGCGCTCGGCGACGCGGAAATATTCGGCGGTATCGAAAAAGTGACGCAGACGGGCCGCATCCAGCGGCAGGATCGCGGGTCCGGCGGCATTGTTGAGGGCAAGGACGGAATCCAGCTCGTGCTCGCGCACGTCGCGGACGACGATCGACATTCCAGGCTCCAGGTATTCGAAAACCGGCAACGCGTTCCGTGCCGGCGCGCCCGATTATCGCATGGCCCCGGCCCCGCGGCGAACGCCAAATGCATGACTTTCGGATGGCTGTGTTAGGCCCCGCGTACCGTTAGCATGCGTTCATGCTGGCTCGCCTGACCCATACCCGATTGCTGCGCTACGCCGGCCTGTTTACCTGGGGCCTGGTCGGCTCCTGGCTGCTGTCGATCTGGCTGGACCCGGATTTCTTCCAGCCCAGCCACGGCGAGCCGGCGTCCGGGCTGTATTTGCGGATCCTGCGCTGGGTCGCGGTTTACATGACCTTCGGCGCGGTCTACTGGTGGATCACCCGCTCCTTGGGCGAGCGCCGCATCGGCCTGCTGGACTACCTGCAGTTGCTGGTGCTGGGCGGCTGCGCGATCGGGATCAGCTATTACTCCAACAGCGGCCTGGGCAGCGTCCTGCTGATGGTCCTGGCCGGGCTGCTGCCGTGGATGGTGCCGCTGCGGATCGGCGTGGCCGGGCTGATGGTGCTCAACCTGGTGATCATCCCGGTGTTCATCGAGGCGCTGCAGATGCCGCCCTTGGTCGCGGTGCTGCAATCGCTGCTGTATACCGGCTTTTCCGGTTTCGTGTTCCTGACCGCGCTGGTCGCCAAGCAGCAGACCCAGGCGCGCGAGGACCAGCGCCGGCTCAACGCCGAACTGCGCGCGACCCGGGCCCTGCTGGCCGAAAGCGCGCGCATCAACGAGCGCACCCGGATCTCGCGCGAGCTGCACGATCTGCTCGGCCACCACCTGACCGCACTGAGCCTGAACCTGGAAGTCGCCGGACACTTGTCCGAAGGCCGGGCCAAGGAGCATGTGCAGCAGGCCCACACCCTGGCCCGGTTGCTGCTGACCGACGTGCGCGAGGCGGTCAGCCAGTTGCGCGAGAACGGCGCCATCGACCTGGCCCTGGCGCTGCGGCCGCTGGCCGAGAACGTGCCCGCGCTCGACATCCGCATGGACATCGACGAGCCGCTGACCCTGGACGACCCCGAGCGCGCCCACGTGCTGCTGCGCTGCACCCAGGAGATCATCACCAACGCCGTGCGCCACGCCGGCGCCGAGCATCTGTGGATCGACGTGCGCCGCAACGACGGCCATATCGTCATGAGCGCGCGCGACGACGGTCGCGGCGCCGATCATCTGGTCGCCGGCAACGGCTTGCGCGGGATGCGCGAGCGTCTGCAGCAATACGGCGGCCGGCTCAGCATCGAAACCCGCGCCGAAGCCGGCTTCTGCCTGCAACTGACGCTGCCCGCCACCGCGGCCGCCATGGCCCGCGAAGGAGCTTTGACATGATCCCCAACCCCATCCGCGTGTTGCTCGTCGACGACCAGACCCTGGTCCGGCAGGGCGTGCGCTCGCTGCTCGCCCTGGCCGACGGCATCGAGGTCGTGGCCGAGGCCGGCGACGGCCGCCAGGCGGTCGAGATGATCCCCACGCTGCGTCCGGACGTGGTCCTGATGGACATGCGCATGCCGGTGATGTCCGGCCTGGAGGCGCTGCAGGCGCTGGCGCGCTCGGGCTACCTGCCGCCGACCATCATCCTGACCACCTTCGACGACGACCAGCTGGTGCTGGCCGGGCTCAAGGCCGGGGCCAAGGGCTATCTGCTCAAGGACGTCTCGCTGGAGCAACTGGTCGGGGCGATCCAGACCGTGGCCGAGGGCGGTTCGCTGGTCCAGCCGGCGGTGACCCAGCGCCTGCTGTCGGGCCTGGAGCACATGCGCAACGATTTCGTCAGCCTGGACCGGCCGGACCCGCTGACCGAGCGCGAGACCGAGATCCTGCGCCTGATGGCCGGCGGCTTTTCCAACAAGGAAATCGCCAATTCGCTGGGTGTGGCCGAGGGCACGATCAAGAACCACGTGTCCAACATCCTGTCCAAGCTCGGCGTGCGCGACCGCACCCGGGCGGTGCTCAAGGCCTTCGAGCTGCAGTTGGTCTGAACCCGGCCCGGCCCGGCGCGATCCGGCGCAGCGCGCCGGACTCGCGCCGCCGCGCGGTGGGCGGCGTCTGTCGCCGGGTTCCGCGCCCGTGGCGCGCCGGCGGGGCCGGCGGCCTCGGCGCCGGCGGGGCCGGAACGGGCGGCTGCAGGCCCCGCGCCGGACATCGGCGCGTTTCGCCGGCCGCTGCGACTGCGGCGCCCGGATCGGGTACCGACCATCGCCGCCTTGCGGACTTGTCCGGATTTGTGCATCGGTGCCGCCGGCCTTGCGGCATACCTCGGCGAATGTGCCTCAGTAGCCGCAAAAACCTCGGGTTTTCAAGGGTTTTTCTTCGTCGCCGCGGTATGCGGGGCGCTCGCTCGGGCAGGGGCGGAGATTCTTGCTTGTGACGGCTGCCCCTGCCGGGATTTATCTTGCTACGATTGTGGGTCTGCGCCCCGGCCCGACCCGGGCCCGGCCCTGGAGAACCTGAATGACCCGTCTTATCGAGATTCTGATTTCGCTGGCGATCGTCGCCGTGCTGTTCCTGGTAGTCGGCGTGGTTCTGCCGTCGAGCCGTCACCTGTCGCACTCGGTTGAGACCAACCGCAAGCTCACCATCGTCTTCGACACCTTGAACAGCATGCGCCGTTTCAAGGATTGGAACCCGCTGGTGCTGCGCGATCCCAACATGGAAGTGAAGCTGGTCGGCAAGGATGAGGGCGTGGGCGCCCGCCTGGAGTACTCGTCCAAGGAGCGCGGCCTGGGCAAGGGCAGCTGGGAAATCGTCAAGAGCGAGGCAGGCAAGCTGGTCGGGTTCAAGATCAGCAATCCGGAACCGGGCGAGAACAAGCGCACGCAGTTCAGCCTGCGTCCGACCGGCAAGAACAACCGCAACGTCGAGATCACCCAGACCTACGACGTCGACTACGGCTGGAACCTGCTCGGCCGCTACTCCGGCCTGTACGTCAGCAGCAACGTCGGCGAAGACATGAAGATGGGCCTGGCCCGCCTGAGCAACCTGCTCGCGACCGTGCCCAACTACGACTACGCCAAGCTGTCGGAAACCGACCCGAACAACGCGCCGAAGGTCGTCGACCGCCCGGCCGAGAACGTGCTGACCGTGACCGCTGCGGTCGAGCGCAACAACGACAAGATCAAGGCCCAGATCCAGGGCAACATGGAGTGGATCAAGAAGGTCATCGCCGCCAACGGCCTGGAAGCGGTCGGCCCGGTCCGCATCGTGACCAACGAGTTCGGCACCGAGACCTACTCCTTCGACGTGGCCCAGGTCGTGCGCAAGATCGGCGACACCAGCCCGGAAGCGGCCAAGCTCGACGTCAAGGTCGACGGCGCCGGCAACCCGGTGAAGGCCGAGTACTGGCCGGCGACCAAGGTCGTCGTCGCCACCAGCGGCGGCCACAACATCGCCGGCCTGCCGCCGGTGCGCGACGCCGTCCGCGCCTGGGCGCTGACCCGCGGCTACACCACCACCGAGCGTCCGTACGAAGCCTGGAAGGCCGGCATCGACGCCAGCTTCGACCCGGCCCTGGGCCAGTTCGACGTTTACTGGCCGGTGAAGTAAGCCGACCCGGCCCGCGCCTGGCGCGCGGGCCGCGCGCGACACCCGAGAACGCGCCGCGCGAGCGGCGCGTTTTCTTTTGCCTGAGCGCGCCCGATGCCCGCCTGCAGGAGCGGCGTCCCACAGGGATTTCCGTCGGTCATGAGCCGCGACCACCGAGGCGGTGGACGCAAGCGCAGCCACCGAAGCCGGTTCAACCGGCCAACCAGACGCATCGACGCCAGGGAGCCCGAGTGCTTCGGGTGCCGCATGCGAGCCGCTTCGGCTGTCGCGGCTTATGGCTGGAGTTTGCAGGACGCCGCTCCCGCACGAGCGATGGACGTCGCTACACGAACCACAACATGCGCACAGCAGCGGCTGTTATCGTGACCGTCCGACGACCCGCGCAGCCCGAACGCATGAACGCTTCCGCCGTTCCGCCCGAATCGCTCGCCCTGCCGCTGCGCGCGCGTACGCTGGCCGCCGCCGGCGCCGTGCTCGCCGCGCTGGCGGTGGCCTTGTCCGCCTATGCCGCGCATGTCGCCGATCCGGCCGCGCAGTCGCGCCTGCAGATGGCGGCGGTGTTCGCCTTCGGCCACGGCGTCGCCCTGGCCGCGCTGGCGCCGCGCGCGCGACGCCGGCTCGGACAATGCGCGCTGGCCGGCCTGCTGCTCGGCGTGCTGATGTTCGCCGGCGGCCTGGCGATGGCGTACTTCGCCGGCACCTCGACCCGCCTGCTGCCTTACGGCGGCAGCCTGATGATCCTGGCGTGGCTGGCCTACGCCGCCGAAGCGGTGCGGCGCTGATGCCGCGCCAGACCCGCGGTTACGACACCGAAGCGGCGCACGCCTGGCTGAGCAAGCGCGACCGCAAGCTCGGCGCCTGGATGCGTAAGCTCGACCGCCAGCGTCCAGGGCCGATGCCGGCCGACCCGCGCTGGCGCCAGCGTTTCGACCCGGTCGACGCGCTGGCGCGCGCGATCTTGTTCCAGCAGCTCAGCGGCAAGGCCGCCTCGACGATCGTCGGCCGGGTCGAAACCGCGATCGGCAGCGACCGCCTGCACTACGACACCCTCGGCCGCTGCGACGACGCGGCGCTGCGCGCCTGCGGCGTGTCGGCGAACAAACTGCTGGCGCTGCGCGACCTGGCCGCACGCGAGGCGCGCGGCGAGATTCCCGATTTGCGGCGCATGGCGGCGATGAGCGACGACGCCCTGGTCGAGGCCTTGGTGCCGATCCGCGGCATCGGCCGCTGGACCGTGGAGATGATGCTGATCTTCCGCCTGGGCCGCGCCGACGTGCTGCCGGTCGACGACCTGGGCGTGCGCAAGGGCGCCCAGCGCGTGCACGGCCTGGACGCCATGCCGGCGCCCAAGGCCCTGGCCGAACTCGGCGAACGCTGGGGCCCGTACCGCAGCTACGCCAGCCTGTACCTGTGGCGCATCGCCGACTTCGCCGACGGCGCGGCCCGGCCGGCGACCAACCGTTCGCAGGATTGAGCGGTCCGTTCCAGCCCGCCGTTTCCCTGTAGGAGCGGCGTCCGACGGGGATTTCTTCAGGTCATAAACCCGCGACCGCGGGACTGCAGGTCGTTGCGCGGCTGCGGGCAGGCTCGATGTCGCGACTTGTGACCGTAGGAAATCCCTGTGGGACGTCGCTCCTACATCGGCAATGGGGTCACGGCTCGATCGTTGTGGAGTGGCTGGGGCATGTGCGTTCCGGCCAAAATCCGCAAGCGAACGCGCACAGAAGGAAAGGTCGCCGACATTGATCGAAGACGAAGCGCCATCGCCCGTTCTTGGAGCAGCCGCATCCCCTGAGGTATCCATCCTGCGCAGGCCCTGCGGTTCGTCGAGAGGCTGTCTGTGCGGCCAGTCCGGAACTACTCGGGCAGATACTTGTCCCACAGCCGGTTGCGGAATCGCCGTTGCGGATCGATTCCTTGCTTCAGCTCGGCGAATCGCTCCGCGCCGGGATATCCGCGCCTGAACTGCTGTCGAGTGGCGTGCAGCCGATAGGGAAGGTAGTGGCGGCCGCCGTGATCGAGAGCCAGGTCGATAAGGCGTCGAGTCCATTGCCCGGCGACCGCGTCGGCGCGTCCGCCGCTGCGTTGCTTGTGATACAGAACGAAAGAGAACACCGGTTGCGGCGACCAGCTCAGAAGCGATTCGCGATCGGCTGGAGCATGCCGGATAGAAACGTTGAGCGCATGCACTTCGTTGTCGCGCAGAATCTTGGCCATGGCCCGGGAGAAATCGACGAAAGCCGGCGCCGGCACGAAGTACTCTTGCAGCAGGTAGGTCGAAAGTCGTCGAGTGGCCGGCTCGAGCTCGGCGATGTCCAGGCTTGCCTCGCGATTGCGCCATAGCACCTCGCGCTGGTGCAGCATGGCTTCGACCGAGTAGCGATCGCGCAACCACGGCCCGAACGGCATTTCGGACACGCTCCAGATCAACTTGCGTTCGCGGCGGTAGTCCGCGGCGCGAGGCGTGAGTCGTTCGGCGAGCGTCGGTGCCTCGTCGGTGCGATTCCAGGTTACCGCCACCGGCGCATCGAAGCGCGGCGGCAGCAAGTCCGCGTTGTGCAGCACGCTTGCCGGATCGGCCAGCACTCGCTGTGCGAACCATTGGGGATACTCTTCCAGCGGTACCCGTTCGACCCGACGTTCCAGGCGTACGTTGTCGGTCAGGTCGAACTCCGCTTCTGTTATCACTCCCAGCCCGCCATAACCGCCAATCGCCGCGCGCAGCAGTTCCGGCTCGCGATGACGGTCGAGTTCGCGCACGCGGCCTTCGGCGTCGACCAGTTGTAACGCCCTCAGGCTATGGATCAGCGCACCCTTGCCGACGTAGCGGCCATGGCAATTGACCGAAAGCGAGCCGCCGATGCTGAAGCTGGCGTAGCTTTGCATGATCGATACCGATAGGCCGAGCGGGTCGATCAAGTCTTGCAGGTCGCGCCAGAGCATGCCGGCCTGCACGCGTGCGGTGCGGCGTTCGACGTCGATAGCGACCGGCCGATTCATGCCGCGCATGTCCAAATGCAGCGAACCGTCGCAGGCGATTTGTCCGCCCATGCTGCAACGCGCGCCGCCGACGGAGACTGCACCGCGACTCGACCTCAGGGCGGCCGCGACCTGGGCGACGCTGACGGGGCGCGATACTTGTCCGGCGCGGACGTGGTCGATTCCGGAGATGTCGCGCAGCCAGCGCGGGTCGGCGTCGATTCCGCCGTCGCGCCGGCAGCCTGCGATGCTGGCGGCCGCAATCGCCGCTGCCGTCCGAAGCATGCGGCGGCGTCCAGGGTCGGCGCAGGTGTCGTGGCGCCGGGAAGGCGAAGGGCTGCTTGCGTCCATGCTCGTCCTTTAACAGATACGGAGGCGATCATTGGTCGTCGATCGCGACAATACGTCCATGCAGCTAAACCGGCGAAAAACATTACAAAGCCCGCCCGCTAATACTGGCTCGACGGCGCGTAGCGGTGGCTCGGACGCGTATCCTCAACCCGGCGCGCAGCGCCAATGCCAAGGCTCGTACACGATCCCGTGCGGGTTGTCGCGCGGGTAGCTCATGAGGTAGCCGTAGCCGCCGGCGTGTTCGCGCAGCCAGGCGAAGGCAGGGGTGGTTTCGAAGGATTCTTCGGCCGGCGCTTCGCCGGGGGTGCCGATGTCCAGGGCCAGGCCGCTGTGGTGCTCGCTGTAGCCGGGGGCGGCGTTGACGCTGAGGATCTGCTCGACGCTCTGGCCGCGGGCGAGTTTGCGTTCGAAGATGCCGAGTTGGTAGTCGTGGCTGCGGTAGCCGGAGATCGCGTCGAGCACGATGCCGTCGCCCAGGGCGGCGGCGCGCAGGTGGGTCCAGGCGCGCGCGGCGGCCGGGTGCAGCCACAGCGGGCGGCCGAAGCGGTCGCGGCCGGCGTAACCGAGGCGGTCGGGCTCGGCGACCAGGTCCAGGCCGGTGCGGGCCTGGTAGCCGTCGCAGTCCAGGCCCAGCGCCTCGAGCCGGTGTTCGATCCGGTCCAGCGGCAGGTCGCGGACCCGCAGCAGGCCTTCGCGGCGGTATTCGGTGGCGCGTTCCAGCGCATCCAGGGCGGCGTCCAGGCCGGGCTCGCGGTTCAGCCGCGGTACCAGCGGCAGCAGGCCTTCGGCGAGGTCGGCGGCGAGGAAGCGGCCGTCGCGCTTGCGCCGCAGCAGGTGCCGCGCGCGCGCCAGGGCGCGGGCGTCGTGGTTGCTGCGCGCGCGCAGCAGACCGCCCGGCCAGAGTTCGATCTCCGGCGTATTGATCAGCAGGTGGGCGTGGCCGCGCATCGGCTCAGGTTAGCCCGCGCGCCGCGGCGGCGCCATCGCGGTAGATGCGGCGGAGATGCGCGACGCGGCGCATCGCTCAGGCCGGACGCTTGAAGTACAGGCGGGTGCCGAGAATGGCGGGGTCGTGCTCGACCGCGACCAGTTCCCAGCCTTGCGCGCCGCGAGCGTCGAGCTCGTCCTGGATGCGTTGGCGGGTCGGCGCTTCGAACAACTGGTAGGTGATCTCGGTGACGTGGTGGGTCCACTTCGGGGCGGTCATGGCTCGTTCTCGGCGGGCGGGGGCTCCGGCTGCCGCGGCAGCCGTCCGTTGCGACGCAGGGCGTCGCGCAGGACATATTCGATCTGAGCGTTGAGCGAACGCAACTCGTCGTCGGCCCAGCGCTGCGCCGCGGCGAGCACGTCGGCGCTGATCCGCAGCGGATAGGCCTTCTTGTCGCTCACCGCGGCCGCTTCCGTTGGCCGTCGTCGGGGGCGCGGTAGCTGCGCCGCGCCGCCGCGACCGCGCGGATCAGCAGCACGGCCAGGCCGTTGACCGCGACCAGCAGGGCGAGGGTGACGCCGGTGACGCGGCCTTGGTCGCCGTTCGCCCAGTAGTAGCCCAGCGCCGCGAACAGCATCGCCATCGCGGTCAGCGCCAGCAGGCGCGCGATCCGCGCCGCGACCGCGTCGGGGTCGCGCAGCCGCTGCGCATCCAGGCCGTTGACCAGATGCAGATTGCCGCGCGCGACCAGCACGGCGCAGACCAGGATCGGCATCGAGGTGATCACCATCGCCGCGGGCAGGATGAAGTCGTCCAGATCCATCGCCGGGCCCTCAGTACAAGGTGCCTGCGTTGACGATCGGCTGGGTGCTGCGGTCGCCGCACAGCACCACCAGCAGGTTGCTGACCATCTGCGCCTTGCGCTCTTCGTCCAGGTGCACCACGCCGTTCTTCTGCAGTTCGGCCAGGGCCATCTCGACCATGCCGACCGCGCCGGCGACGATTCGGGTGCGCGCCGCGATCACCGCGTTGGCCTGCTGGCGCTGCAGCATGGCGTGGGCGATTTCCGGCGCGTAGGCGAGGTGGCTGATGCGCGCGTCGATCACGTTGACGCCGGCGTCGGCCAGGCGTTCCTGCAGTTCCTGCTTGAGGTGCTGGGAAATCTCGGCGGCGTGGCTGCGCAGCGACAACTGGCCGTCCTCGTGCTGGTCGTAGGGATAGCTGGTGGCCATCGCCCGCAGCGCCGACTCGGACTGGATGTGGACGAAGGTTTCGTAGTCGTCGACGTTGTAGACCGCTTCGGCCGAATCGACCACTTGCCAGACGATCACCGAGGCGATCTCGATCGGGCTGCCGTCGAGTTCGTTGACCTTGAGTTTGCCGCTCTCGAAGTTGCGCACGCGCTGGCTGACCTTGCGCTTGGAGTACAGCGGGTTGTTCCAGCGCAGGCCGTTGTCCTTGACCGTGCCGACGTACTTGCCGAACAGGCTCAGCACCGCGGCCTGGTTGGGTTCGACCATGTACAGGCCGGTCAGGCCGAACACCGCCGCCAGGCCGATCAGGGCCGCGACGACCAGCAGCACGGGCTGGCCGTTGTGGGCGCCGGCCAGGAAGCCGTAGGCGGCCACCAGCAGTACGACGAGCAGGCCCAGCAGGGTCGGGATGCCGGGCAGGGATTGGGTGGGGTTTTCCTTCATGGCGGCGTCTCGTCCGTTGGTCTGGATTATTGATATCAAATTGATATCAGGTTGCCCAGGGCCGCTCATCGGAAAGCGCGGCCCCGCCCCGGCACGCGGACGCCCGCAGCCGGTTCGGCCTGGAAGCGGGCAATGCCGCGCCGTCCGGCCGCAACGCGGCGCGGAGCGCTCAGGGCACGATCCGGTACAGCGGCGCCGGAATGAACTCGCCGGTGGCGTACAGGCTGCGGCCGTCGGCCGACCAGCCCAGGGCCTCGGCCTGCGGCAGCCAGGGCAGGTCGCTGACCCGCGGCTTGGCCGCGACCGCCTCGGCCCAGGTCTGGCGCGGCGCGCGCGGGTACTGCAGCAGGTAGCGGTAGGTCATGACCGCCAGGGTGCGGCCGTCGGGCGAGACGTCGGCGGCGGTGACCTGGCCCTGCAGCTTGGCCCGCGCCGGGCTGTTGCGCCGGGTCTGCTCGTCCGGTTCGGGGATGCCGGCCAGGGCGCCGAGCCGGGTCGCGGTCTGCAGCGCGTTGCCGGCCGGCATCAGCGGCACCGCGAACAGCTCCGGCGGCCGGCGCTTCTTCGAAATCAGCAGCACCTGCTTGCGCTGGATGTCGACCGCGACCGCCTCGCAGTCGCGCGCCCCGTCGGGCCAGCGGAAGGCGATCGACCAGGCCGGCTTGAGACGGGCGTTTTCGAGCTTGGCCGGCTCCTCGATCACGTGCAGCTGCAGGCTGCGGCGCAGGCCGCCGTTGTCGCCGGTGTCGGCGATCAGCAGGTAGGCGCGGCCGTCGAGTTCGAACCCGGCGATGTCTTCCCAGTCGGTCTTGGTGACGCCGTCGATGCGCAGCGTCGCCAGCCGGTCGCCGTTGGCCGAGACCGCGAACAGGCGCTCGGGATTGCCGCCGTCGTCGTGCATCCACAGCACGTCGGGATGGCGGCGCGAGGCGGCCAGGCCGCTGATTTCGGACAGTTGCGGGTCCAGCATCATCCCGGCCAATTGGCTGCTGCCGTGCGCCGGCGGCGGCGATTCGGCCGCGCACGCGGCCAGCAGCAGCGCCGCGCACAGCGACAGCGCGCGGCGGGCGCGGGCGGCCGGCGGAGCGGAGGCGACGGCGCGCGCGGCGGGCCGAGGGCGGGGGAATCGCATGGCCACAGGATCGCATGCGCGGCGCGCGGCGCCATAGCCCGTCGGGCCGAAGTCCGCGGCCTGCGGCCCGCGATTAGGGCACGGGCGCTAGACTAGCCGTCCCATCGTCCCGCCCGCTACACGAAGGAATCCGCATGACCACGCTCGGCACGCCGCTGTCCCCGTACGCTTTCCGCGTGCTCCTGCTCGGTTCGGGCGAACTGGGCAAGGAAGTGGCGATCGAACTGCAGCGCTTCGGGGTCGAAGTGATCGCCGCCGACCGCTACGCCGACGCCCCGGCGATGCAGGTCGCGCACCGCAGCCACGTGCTCGACATGCTCGACGGCCAGGCCATCCGCGCCCTGATCGCGGCCGAACGGCCGAACCTGATCGTGCCCGAGATCGAGGCCATCCACACCCAGACCCTGGTCGAGCTGGAGCGCGAGTTCGCCGAGCGCGGCAGCGACACCCGGGTGATCCCGACCGCCCGCGCCGCGCGCCTGACCATGGACCGCGAAGGCATCCGCCGCCTGGCCGCCGAGACCCTGGGCCTGGCGACCTCGCCCTACCGTTTCGTCGACACCGCCGAGGACTACCGCGCCGCGGTCGCCGCGCTCGGCCTGCCGTGCGTGGTCAAGCCGGTGATGTCGTCCTCCGGCAAGGGCCAGAGCCTGGTGCGCAGCGAGGCCGACATCGACGCGGCCTGGGATTACGCCCAGACCGGCGGCCGCGCCGGCGCCGGCCGGGTCATCGTCGAGGGCTTCATCGACTTCGATTACGAAATCACCCTGCTGACCGTGCGCCACGCCGGCGGCGTCACTTTCTGCGCGCCGATCGGCCACCTGCAGCGCGACGGCGACTATCGCGAAAGCTGGCAGCCGCAGCCGATGAATCCGGTCGCGCTGGCGCGCGCGCAGGAAATCGCCCGCGCCATCACCGACGATCTCGGCGGTTGCGGCGTGTTCGGCGTCGAACTGTTCGTCAAGGGCGACGAGGTCTGGTTCAGCGAGGTCTCGCCGCGCCCGCACGACACCGGCCTGGTGACCCTGATCTCGCAGGACCTCAGCGAGTTCGCCCTGCACGCGCGGGCGATCCTCGGCCTGCCGATCCCGACCATCCGCGAGCACGGCCCGTCGGCGTCGTGCGCGGTGCTGGCGCAGGGCCACGGCGTGCCGGTGTTCTCCGGCGTCGACGCCGCGCTGGGCCAGGTCGACACCCAGTTGCGCCTGTTCGGCAAGCCGAGGGTGGAAGGCCAACGCCGGGTCGCGGTGACCCTGGCCCTGGGCGAGGACATCGACACGGCGCGGGCCAAGGCGCGCGAAGCCGCGGCGCAGCTGCGGGTCGAGCTGCGCTGAGCGCGCGGCCGCCTCCCTTTCCACCCTCACCGGAGCGACAATGAACGAGACTCGAGGCTATGTGGTGTTCTTCTTCCCGCAGGCGCTGGAAGTGCTGGGCGATGCGATCCGGCCGTATCTGCTCGAGGGGCCGGTCGGGCCGCACCTGCTGTGCCGCGAGATCGACACCGGCGGTGCGTTCACCGAAATGACCCTGGAAGGCCGCGACCCCGACGGCCGCGTGGTGTCGCTGGAGCTGATGGTGCCCGGCAGCATGGTGCGGATGATCGTGTCCGCGCACGGCGAGGGCTCGTTCGGTTTCGGCTCGCGCTTGCGCGGGGCCGCGCCGACGGCGCCGGGCGCGGCGCAAGCCGGCGCGCCGCCATCGGGCGGCGCCGCTGCCGTGCCGGCGACGCCGGATGCGCCAGCGACTCCGAGCGCGGCCGGGCAGGAAGAACCCGAGGGTTGAGCGAGCTGGGCCGTCGTGCGGGTTTCGCGTGCGGCCTTCGCCGGCTGACGTCGCGATGGCGGCGGCTTGTGCCCAGCCGCTACGCTGTATCCGGGCGCGACCGGTGTTGCGCCAAGGAAGCGCAGCTGTCCGGCGCCGACGAGGTCTCAGGATGAGTACCGCCCCCACCGTCACCCTGTATCGCCCGGTCGGCCCGGAAGAACTGGCCCTGTTGCGCGACAGCGGCTTCAAACGCTGGCCGCCGCGCCTGCCGGAACAGCCGGTCTTCTATCCCGTCACCAACGAGCGCTACGCGGCCGAGATCGCCGAACGCTGGAACGTCAAGGACAGCGGCTACGGCGCGGTCACCCGGTTCGAGGTCGACGCCGCCTTCATGGCCCGTTACCTGCTGCAGAAGGTCGGCGGTGCGCACCATACCGAGTGGTGGGTGCCGGCGGAGGAACTGGAGCAGCTCAACGACCATATCGTCGGAGCGATCGAGGTGGTCGCGGAGTTTCGGTCGGTCGAGTAGGGGCGGCTCCGGGTTCCGGCGCCGGCGCCGGGCCAACACCGAAAGATCGGCACGCCGCGGCGAATCCCGGATTGCCGCGGCTAGGATTTTCTCGATGCAGTGGGCTTGGAAATCCGACCCAATGAAAGTGTTGAACTCGATTGCTTTGGCCTTCATTCGCGGGCGCGCGTCCTTCGTGTGCGCCACGCGCCGACTAGTGTGCAGTGGATGTCGATTGCTTAGCGCTGCTGCCGCAGTAATTGAATGTGCTTACCGCGGGATCAAGTTGGCGAAAAGATGCTCGGGGGCTTTACAGGTTCTGTCGTAACGGTCGAAGCTTGAGTTGCCGCTTCGCTGAAGCAGCAAGTCAACACTGACCGCTCGCGAACTTGTTCAAGGACTGATCATGAGAACGGGGCTGCTCGCATCTGCTTGTTTTTTTCTGATGGCGTCGACCTCCTCGGCGTCGGCTGCTCACACGGATTCCAGGGCGCTCCGGCGAGGAGGCGCTCATGCCAGCCTCTATGCCGCTACGGCGCCGATCAGGTCGAAAGTTGCACTGATCCAGTACATGTCCAACGACAGCGATTCTCCGTTGCGCAAGCTTCCGCCCATTGTGCTGCAGAATTTCGTTGACAGCCTCGTGTTCACGCCCAAGGGCGTCGGCTCCTATTCGTATCTGGGACTTTCTTCGTATCTTAGTGCGGCAGAGATTTACCAGGTGCTCTCTCTTGTCGGCGCCCAGCACACCATCGCGAGCATTCCGACCCTGAGGATTGCTTCTCCAGCCGAAGCCTTGCTGGTCCACCCGATGAGCGACGTCTGCGAAGACCCCAACTCGCCGATGTGCCAGGTCAACGGCGGCAAGGCCAAGACGGACTATGTTTGCTCCATTGACTGGGGTACCGAGTACAGCTGCAACTTCAGCTTCGGCGATATCTGTGCGAGCAGTTGCGGAAAGTGACTTCCCGTCGACTTCGGTAGGCGCCAGACATTCGATCTGGCGCTGTTTGATCGGGGGGCGATTGATGCCGTGGGTAAGGATTGCGGGTATGGCGATGGCGCTGATGGCCATCGCCGTCCATACATCGGCTGGGCCGCGCGAAGACTATCAGTCCGTCATGTTGGCGCTCAGTCGGAATTCGAAGCTGTCGATCGCCGATAAGACCGACAAATTGAGCCGGGCATATGCCTTGCATTTTGATGGGGTGAGCCGGCGGAAAGGGGTGCCGCCCGACGATCTTCAAGCGCTGTTCGATGCATCGAACATGTTGGCCAGCTACACGATGTACTTCAGAGTCGGCGAGAACTCAAAATACGTTCGCGGCATGATTCATGCGCGTGAATCGCTCGTGGATCTCGGCAGCGATTCCGCGCGGAACGATCGGGACCTGTATGGCGCCTTGATCGCGGCGCGGCGATTCGATGAGGCTAACGAACTCGCGCGAACGAGTGCGAGTCTGCAGCCTCTGGCTCCATTGGCGTTCGATGTGGCCGAAGGGTTCAGGCCTGTACGGCCAGGCTACTTCGACCTTTCAGGCGCCAGTGGACGGTTCGTGCTGCGCAATGCCGATCCGTTGGGCAGCGATGTGCGCATCGTCGTCGTTTCAGGCTGCCATGCCGCTCGGGACGCTGCGCGTGGCATTGCGGGCGATGATTCTCTGCGCCAGGCATTCCGGCGGGGGGATGCATTGTGGTTGACGCCGGCAGACAGGTCGTTCGATCCTGCCGAAATCAGGCAATGGAACTCGGAGTTTCCCGATAGCCCCATCCGGATTGCTTTCAATCATGTTGCGTGGAAGGAAGTGGATTTTTCCAGGCAGCCGGCGTTCTTCTTCTTCAAGAATGGGCGATTGGTAGACAAAAGCGTTGGCTGGAGCCGCTCGGGACCGCCGCAGACGCTGCTCAAGGCGCTGCGCGACACTGGGCTGCTGCGTTAGCGGTTCCAATCGCGTAACCAGACCGCGGCTTGTCTGCGTACGCGCATTGTCGAACTCAATCCGCCAGATCCACCCACACCAGATGATGATCGCTGGCGTCGGCGATCTTCGCCGCTTCGCTGTCGGCCTTGGGCCAGAACACGCCGCGCTCGCGCACGCTCCAGCCGCGCGAGGGCAGGACGTAGTCCAGGCGCAGGGTGCCGGCCTTGGGGCCGAAGTCGCCGGTGTGTTCGGCGGTGTCGCCTTTGCGGGCGAAGCCGTAGGCGGCGGCGCGTTCGGCCGCGCCTTCGCTGCGCGGCGCCGGACCGGCGGCGACGCGCGGGTGGTCGAGCAATTGCTTGATCGCGCCGGGCATGCCGTCGCCGTCGGACGGGTCGGCGTTCATATCGCCGACGATGACGAAGCGCGCATCGTCGGCGAGCCCGCCGCAGCGGCCCTGGTCGTCGCACAGCCAGGCCGGCGCGCCGCCGTCGAGGTAGCGCGCCCATAGGCCGATCTCGTCGTAGTTGCGCGCGCCGTTGCGGTCCTCGGGGCCGTCGAACACCGGCGGGGTCGGGTGCGCGGCGAGGAAGTGCAGCACGCCCAGCGGGGTCTTCACCGGCACGTCCCAGTGCGATTTCGACGACAGCCGCATCTGCGGCCACACCGCCGGCGCGTACCAGGACTTGCCGCTGGCCGGGTCGCGCGGCTGGCGCGCGTTCGGCAGGTTCGCCCACTTGAAGGTCTGAAAGCTGCGCACCGCGGCGGCGTCGATCGGGTACTTCGACAGCACCAGCATGCCGTACTGGCCCGGGTGCAGGCCGTAGCCCCAGGCGTCGTTGCCGCGCGCGCGGTCGCTGCGCGCGGCGGTGCCGGACTGGCCGTCGCCGTCCAGGTCCAGGCCGCTGGGCACGCCGGTGTTGACCGGGGCCAGGTAGCGGTAAGGGTAATGCAGCGCTTCGCCGCCGCCGGGCTGGGCGACTTCGAGGTAATCGCGCTGGAACAGGTCGGCGGCGCGCTGCTGCGGGTCGTAATCGAACTCGTTGAGCAGCACCAGGTCGGGGCGCACGCGCTGCAGCACCGCGGCGATCTTGCGCGCATTGCCGTCGCCGGCTTCGAGGCGGCGGATCAGGCCGCCGGCGGTCTCGTCGTACAGCGAGGTGTTATAGGTCGCCACCCGCAGCGTCGTGGCGGCATCGGTCTGCGAACGCAGCCAGCCTTGCGGATCGCCGTGGATGTTCACTTGGGTGCAGGCGCCGAGCATTGCCGCGGCGAGGGCGGCGCAGAAAAGGGGGAGTCGTGACATGCGCGCATGATGGCACGGTCCTTCGGCGCGGTTGATGTCAGGGCCGGGCGGCTCGGCGCCGCGCGGCGCCGCAAACGACGACGCCCCGGCGGGCCGGGGCGTCGCGGGTGGCAACGGTCGGAACCGTCGCCGCCGGATTACAGGGTGCAGCCGAACGCGGCGTACTGGGCCTTGCTCTGGTCCAGGGCCATCTTGCAGGCCTGGGCCAGGCCGGCCTTGCCTTCCGGCGTCGAAGCGGCCTGCTTCCAGGCGTTGCGGCTGGAGTCGATGCCGGTCTGGAACGCGGCGCGCTGGGCTTCCGGCACCTTGTCGGCCAGGCAGGAGGCGATCTTGTTGAGGTAGTCGTCGCACTCGGCGACGCCGACGCTGTCGGCGGCCGGGGCGGCGGCGGCGGCCGGATCGGTCGCGGCCGGGGTAGCGGCCGGAGCCGAGGCGTCGGCGGCCGGAGCGGCGGCGGCATCGGCGGCCGGAGCCGCAGCGGCGTCGGCGGCCGGGGCGGCGTCGGCCGGCTTGTCGGCCGGCTTGTTGCAGGCGGCCAGCGCCAGAGTGATGGCAGCGGCCAGGAACAGGGTGTTGAACTTCATCGCGGACTCCATGTGGCGGTGATTGAATCGGGTGGCGGCTCCATTGCCATGCCTGGGCGGCGCCTTCCCGCGTGTCGTGGGACTAAGGTCACGACCGGGCAACGTGATACACGACCTGAACGAGATGAGTGTTACAAATGTGTAAAAACGCGCCAATCTCGTCCGTCGAAGGCCTCGAGCGGACGGAAGCGGCGCTTGTAGTCCATTTTCGGATGGCCGGCGATCCAATAGCCGAGGTACAGGTGGCTGCGGCGCTCGCGCCGGGCCCATTCGATCTGGCGCAGGATCGCCAGCGTGCCCAGGCCGCGGTCGGCGTACTCGGGGTCGTAGAAGGTGTAGACCGCCGATAGGGCGTGCTCGACCACGTCGGTGACCGCGACCGCGAGCAGGCGGCCGTGGCCGGGCTCGCGCAGTTCCAGGAAGCGGTTCTCGCTCCAGCTGCCGATCAGGAACTGGTCGAACTCGACCGCGCCGTGACCGTCCATGCCGCCGCCGGCGTGGCGCGAGGCCAGGTAGCGCTTGTACAGGTTCAGTTGCTCGGCGGTGCGCTCGGCGGCGTGCACGCGCATCTCGACCGCGGCGTTGCGGGCCAGGCAGCGGCGCTGGCTGCGGTCGGGGACGAAGCGCTCGACCGGGATGCGCACCGCGACGCAGGCGCGGCAGGCGGCGCAGTGGGGGCGGTAGACGATGTCGCCGGAGCGGCGGAAACCCCAGCCCAGCGCATGCGGGTACCAGTCGCGCAGGCGCGGGTCGCGCGGGTCCAGCACCAGGTCGCGGGCGGTGCGCTCGGGCCAGTAGCCGCAGGCGTGCTCGCCGGTGTGGAACAGGCGGAGGTCGTCGCTGTCCGGCTGCGGTTGCGTGCCCATGCGGGCAGCATAGCGCCGCCCGCGCGCGCCGCGCATGGCCTGCGTCGCTGTCTTGCGACTGAACCCGGCCGGACCGATGTCAACCGGCTCGCGGCGCGGGCGTTGACCGTCTATCGGCGCCGCGGTGGCGCCCGTCGAGGAGTCAACGCATGAACCGTTCCCCCCTTTACGTCGCCGCCCTGGCGGCGCTGGTGTTCGCCGGTGCGGCCGCGGCCGTGCCTCCCGCCGACGGCGCCGCGCAGCGCCCGCGGATCCAGCTCGACGCCAACCAGGACGGCGTGATCAGCCGTGAGGAAGCGGCCAAGATGCCGCGCCTGGCGGAGAAGTTCGACAGCCTGGACAAGAATCGCGACGGCAAGCTGGATGCGAGCGAGCGACCGCAGCGCCGCGGCGGACGCGAGCACGGCGGCCGCCATGGCGGTCCTGGCGGCCACGGCGGCATCGGCGCGCTCGACGCCGACGGCGACGGCCGGATCAGCCGCGCCGAGGCGGGCAAGTCGCCGCGCCTGGGCGAGTCCTTCGAACGCATCGACCGCAACCGCGACGGCTATCTGGTGCGCAGCGAACTGCGCGCCCACCACGAGGCCGAGCGTCCCAAGCGCGACGCCGAGCGCGCCAAGCGTTTCGACGAGCACTTCGCCGCCGCCGACCTCAACCGCGACGGCAAGCTGAGCAAGATCGAGGTCGAGGAAAAGATGCCGCGGTTGGCGCGCAGCTTCGCCTTCTACGACGAAGACCGCGACGGTTTCCTGACCAAGGCCGACCTGAAGCCGACGCCGCATCGCTGAACCCCGGCGACGGCCCGGATCCGTCGCGGCCGACCGCCGCGACGCCGGCATGCCCAGGACGACCGGGCATGCTTCCCCTTGGGCGTGCGGAGCACGCCCGTTTTTTTAGGGGGATGTCGCGTGCGGAGCACGCCCGTTTTTTTAGGGGGATGTCGCGTGCGGAGCACGCCCGTTTTTTAGGGGGATGTCGCGTGCGGAGCACGCCCGTTTTTTTGGGGGGATGTCGCGTGCGGAGCGCGCCCGTTTTTGGGGGATGTAGCGTGCGTACTACGCCCTTTTTGGGCGGCGCGTGCGGAGCGCGCCGTTGCCGGCGCGCCGATCCGGCTCAGCCGAAGCGGCCGGTGTGATAGAGCACGTACACCACGATGCCGGTCAGCAACAACGAACTCCAAGCGATCGCCTTCGGCCCGAGCACCCAGCGGTACATGCGATCCTGGCGCGGATCGCGCCCGGTTTCGCGTTGGATGCGCGCCATGCTCGGCGCCATCAGGCGCGGCATCGAGTACAGGTATTGCCACAAGGAAATCGCCTGCGCCACAGCCAACAGCGCGATCGGCACGACCCAGCCACGGCTGAATTCCAACGCCGCCAGCACCATCAGCGCTGCGGCAGTGCCCACTACCGAGATCTCCCAGATCAGGCGCACGATCAGCCGGCGCTCCTGCGGGGTGCCGGCGAACGAGAGCAGGTAACGGGAGATCAGCACCGTCATGGTCGCGCCGCCGATGAAGCCGCCGATCAGCGGACCCATCGACGCTTCGATCCATACGGCGTAGCGCAACGACAGCGCGGCCGCGTCGAGCGGGGCGCCGGTCACCGCCTCGGTCACCGGGGAAACCACCCGTTCGAGTACGAACATGAGCACGCTGCCGCTGACGCCGCCCATGGCGCCGACGGCGCCGCTGGCGCCGAACTTGCTCGCCAGCCCCGAACCCAGCGTACCGGCCGCGACCGCCGCCGTGGTCGTGCCGCCCGGGCCGATTACGCCGAGCGCGCTGGCGACCAGGGTAGTGAAGCCCACCGAGGGCGCGCTGGCCTGGGCGAACGCGGCGAAGCGTTCCAGCAGTTCGGCGCGCACCGTGCTGCGCGCGCGCGACAGGCGCTTGCGCACCGCCGCGTCGCTGAGCCCGAGCAGGGCCGCGACCTGTTGCGAGCTCTGGCCTTCGCGGTAATACAGCAACAGCACTTCGCGGCTCTCGTCGGGCAGGGCCGAGATCAGCTCGGCGGCGGCCTGCGCGCGCTCGAGCTGGATCAGGCGCTCGACCGTGCTGGGCTCCGGATCGGCCGCGGCGGCGATCGCCGCTTCGAAATCGTCGGCCTCGCGCGGCTGGCGCGAGCGTGCGCGCAGATGGTCGTGGGCGAGGTTGCGGGTGATCTGCCGCAGCCAGGGCAGGAAGCTGCTCGGGTTGTGCAGCTTGCGGATGTTCTGCCAACCGCTGAGGAAGGCCTCCTGGGCGATGTCCTCGCTGGCGGATACGTCGCGGACCATCGCCAGGGCGATCGCGGTGATCGAGTTCTGGCAGGCGGAGACGATGCGCGAGTAGGCGGCGGCGTCGCCGTTGGATGCCGCCGGCAGGTCGCCGCCGATCAGCGAGTTGAGCGCCTCGGCGTTCATCGCGCGGCCTCCGCGGCGACGGCCGGGGACGCCGGCAGGGCCGGTGCGAGCAAGGGGCGGAACGGGTGCGGGCAGGACATCGGGTCGGTCTCCGGGCGGCGGCATCGCGCGATGCCTGTCTCCCCAGACGTCGCCCCTGCGGAAATGTGACCACGCCGGCCGCACGGCTGTCCATGCGGCCGATCACCCGGCCGATCGCCGGCGCCGCCGATCGAACGATCGGACCCGGCGGCGCAAACCGAGCCGGCGCCGCCGGCTCAGCCCATCGCGCGCACGGTCTTGGCCACCCGCACCACCGTCCAGCGCCCGCCGACCCGCTTGACCTCCAGGGTCTTGTAGGCCGCGGCCAGGCGGTGGTGGTAGGCGCTGTATTCGATCGTGCCGGCATCGGCCGAGCTCGGCCGGAACGCATGCACTTCGATCAGCTCGGCCGGCTTGCCGTCGAGGGCGCGGCTGCCGCGTTCCTCGTCGGCGACTTCGACGCACTGGCTGGCCGGCAGCAGGCGCAGGCCCGGCCGGGCCAGGGCGGTCAGCAGCTTGCGCGGCGCATCGCGCCGGTCGACGCGCAGGCATTGGGTGGTCTGGTCGGCCTCGGCGAGTTGGTGAGCGAACACCGCCTGCGCCAGCGCCGCCGGCGTCGCCGCGGTCTTGCCGTCGAAGGCATGCGCGGCCAGGGCGACCTCGGCCGGGTCCTTCGCCGGAGTCGGCGCCGGCCGGTTGCGCAGGTTGTGGAACATCGCCAGGCCCAGCACCACGGCGATGCAGACCAGCAAACCGACTTTGATCCGCAGCGCGCGCTTCTGCCCCGGGGTGCGGGCCTGGTCGATCCGCGACTGGAAGCGGAACGGCGCGTGGCTGGGTTCCTCGGCGCGGGTGCTGTCGATCAGTCCGGCTTCGCGCAGCAGATCGCGCGCGCGCAGCTGGTCTTCGGAACGGATCACCCACACCGCCGGCCGCTCGGGCGCCTGCTCGCGGTAGCTGAAATTGGAGCGGCGGTTGCCCTTGTAGGAACGGTCGTTGGTGACCCGCACCTCGATCCCGGCCTCGCGCAGCAACTGCGCCACGCCTTCGACGTTTTCCAGTCGCGAACTGCTGAATACCTGCCTCATGTCATTCCTTCGCCGGCACGTGGCTCGCGCTGGCGGCATCCTTGACCACGCGGATCAGGCCTTCCTGCGCGCTGCTGGCGACCAGGCGGCCGTCGCGGTCGTAGATCTGCCCGCGCGCCAGGCCGCGCGCGCCCTGCGCGCTGGGGCTGTCGATCGAGTACAGCAGCCATTCGTCGGCGCGGAACGGGCGATGGAACCACAACGCGTGATCGAGCGAGGCCATCTGCACGTTCGGCTGGTAGTAGCTGATCCCGTGCGGAAAGGTCGCGGTGCCGAGCAGGTGGAAATCCGAGGCGTAGGCGAGCAGGGCGCGGTGCAGCTCGGGCGCGTCGCCGACCCGCTCGCTGAGGCGGAACCAGACCTGCTGGTACGGCGGGCGCTTGGGCGGATTGAGTTCGTCGCGCGGATAGACGTGGCGGAACTCGAACGGCCCCTGCCGCGACAGCCAGCGCTGGACCTTGTTCGGCAGCGAGGCCATCACCTCCGGCGGCACCGCCGGGGCCGGTTCGATGTCCTCGGGCTTGGGGACTTCCGGCATCGATAACTGGTGTTCGCCGCCGTCCTGGTTCTCCTGGAACGAGGCGGCGAGGAAGAAGATCGGCTGGCCGTGCTGGATCGCGGTGACCCGGCGCACCGAGAAGCTGCCGCCGTCGCGGGTGCGGTCGGCCTGGTAGACGATCGGCGCCTCGATGTCGCCGGCCTTGAGGAAATAGGCGTGCAGCGAATGCGCGGTGCGCGCGGTCTGCAGGGTCGCCTGCGCCGCCGACAGGGCCTGGCCGAGGACCTGGCCGCCGAACACGTACTTGGTGCCGATGTCGCGGCTCTGGCCGCGGAACAGGTTGTCTTCCAGCCGCTCCAGCGACAGCAGTTCGATCAGTTCGGAGACGGGCGAGGTGGTCATGCGGCCGGGGCCAGGGGGCGAGGCCGGCAGTATAGCGAAGGGGCAAGGACGGGCCGGCCGGCGGGCCGGCCCGTCGCGGCGCGGTTCAGCGCGGGCAGTAGCGCGGCGGCACGCTGGCGCGCAGATCGGCGAGGAAGATCGCCGGGGCGTTGACGCCCGCGATCAGCCGGCCGTAGCCGGAGACGAAGGCGGTACGCAGGCCGTCGGCGCTGATGCTGGCGTAGCTGCTGTCCTGCGGCGAGCCGTCCTGGTAGCCGGGCGAAAGCAGCACGGTCGCGCCGTCGCTGCGGTCGCGGCGATACAGCCCGGCCGGGCTCCACTGTCCTTGCGACGGCGAGCTGAACGCCACATGCCGGCCGTCGTGGTCCAGCGCCGACCAGCGGCTCTGGTACGGCGTCGGTGCGTTGCCCGGATTGATCGTGATCATTTCCAGCGTGCCGGCGACGGTGTCGCGGACGAAGATCTGCGGCGTCAGCGGCGACGTGCTGCCGGTGAGGTCGGACGCGGAGCTGCGGAACGACACGTAACGGCCGTCGCCGCTGATCGCGTCGACGTCGGTGGCGCCCTGGCTGGGGATCAGGCCGTCGCTGCGGCGGTCGACGAGCTGGTTGCGGCCGGCGTCCAGGTCGCGCAGATAGACGTGCGGGGTGGTGGACCAGACGATGTCTTCGGCGATCAGGTTGAGCGCGCCGCTGCGGAAGGCCAGGCGCCGGCCCAGCGCGTCGATGCGCGGGTACTGGCCTTCGGCCGGCTTGCCGTCGCGGTCGCGGCTGACCAGGGCGATGCTGTCGGCCTGCAGGTCGTAGACGAACACGTTGGTGCCGGAGGTGTCGTTCGGCACCAGGTTGTTGGCGGCCGATTGGAAGGCCAGATAGCGGCCGTCGGCGCTGATCGAGGGCTCGTCGCTGGGGCCGTCGCTGCCGGCGGCGCGCGCGGCGCTGACCCGGCGGATGCGCTTGGAATCGCCGACCGGGCGGTGGCGGTCGAGCAGGAATACGTCGGTGTGGCCGTTGCTGTCGTTGTCGCCGTAGACCAGGTTGTTGGCGCGCGAGGCGAAGGCGACGTAGCGGCCGTCGCCGCTGATCGACGAGCGGCCGACCGAGCCGCCGGAGGAGTTGTTCGGCGGCTTGCCGTCCCAGGTGAGGCTGGCGATTTCGGTGCGGCGGCAGAACACGTCGTAGACGAACACGTCGGCGCCGAAAAAGCCGTCGACGCCGGGCGCGACGAAGCCCGATGCGGTGGAGCTGAACGACACCCATTGGCCGTCGGCGCTGAGTTCGGGGTAGTAGGCGTTGATCGCCGCGTTGGGGTTGTCGTAGGCGTGGCTGATCAATTGCAGGCGCGGTTGCGCGGCGAGCGGAGCGGCCGCCAGCGCGAGCGCGGCGGCGAGAGCGGAAATACGGGTCATGGTGAGGGCGTCCTTGATCCTGCGCGGAGAATGCGCGCCGCCGAGGCTGGCGCTGGCGCCGGCGCACTCCTGCCGGCGTGGGCCCAGTATCGAGCGGGGCCGGATCGCAGAGCGAGAACGAGACCGCGGTTTCGTCGCGTCAAAGCGGGGTCCGGTCGCAAGGCCGGCCGCGCGGTCGCTCAGGGCAGGCGTTGCAGCCCGCAGGCGGCCAGCACCTGCGGCCAAGGGAAACGCGGACCCGGATCGCGTTTGCGCGCGACTTCGACCGAAGCGTCGTCGCTGGCCGCGACCCGGGCCGTGTCCAGGTCTTCGTGGCCGGCGATGTAGCGCAGGCCGGGCAGGCGCGCGCGCAGGTCGGCGAGCAGGGCGATCAGGGCCTGGATCTGCGCCGCAGGGTAGTCCTCGTCCATCGCCTGATGGCGCGAGTCCAGCCAATGCGGATAGCGCCCGGTGTTGACCAGTTCGATGCCGACCGAGCGCGGGTTGTAGCCGCGCACGTGGTGGGCGATGCGGTCCTCGGCGACGTAGCGCAGGATGCGGCCGTCGCGGTCGAGGTAGTAATGGCCGCTGTTGCCGGTGCCCGAGGCCGGGTACAGCTCGCGCTCGCCGTACTCGCGCGCGGTCGCCAGGTCCGGCAGTTCGGTGCAGTGGATCACCGCCAGGTCGATCGCGCCGGGGTCGCGCGCTTCCAGGCGGGCTTCGTAGGGCAGGGGCTGGACGAGGATGTCCGGCGGCAGGTTCAGGGGCGGCATGGGCCCGGATGCTACCATTCGCCTTCCTACGGAGCCCGCCATGACCCTGCCGCCCGCCGACTCCGCGCTCTCCAAACTGATGGCCACCCTGCCGCGGCCCGGCCGGGTCGAGTGGATCGGCGTGCGCCCGGCGCGCGGTGTGATCATGCAGGCCCTGGACGAAGTCGTCGCCACCGCCGGCGCCGGCCTCGACGGCGACCGTTACAAGAACGCCAGCGGCAAGCGCGGGATCACCCTGATCCAGGCCGAACACCTGCCGGCGATCGCCGCCCTGGCCGGCCGCGACGCGGTCGAGCCGGCGCTACTGCGGCGCAATATCGTCGTCTCCGGGCTGCCGCTGATCGCGCTGAAGGACCGCCGCTTCCGCCTCGGCGAAGCCTTGCTGGAATGGACCGAGTCCTGCGATCCGTGCTCGATGATGGAAGCGGCGCTGGGCCCGGGCGGCTTCAACGCCATGCGCGGCCACGGCGGCGTGTGCGCGCGGGTGGTCGAGGGCGGGCGCATCCGCCGCGGCGACGCGCTGGTGCCGGCGCCGGACGCCTGACCGCGGCGCGCGGATCGCACGCCGGCGCGGACCGCGGTTGCGGCCCGTGCGTCCGCGGCGCGGCGAATCGAAACTACTTCACTCAGATCGGACCGATGGCCATTAGCGGACACTGCATTCTTTCCCACGGCTTCGAAAGCGGCCCCGACGCGACCAAGGTCGCCGCCCTGGCCGAAGTCGCGCAGCGTTGCGGCTGGACCCACGAGCGCCCGGACTACACCGACCTGGACGCCAAGCGCGAAGTCAGCTCGCTCGGCGACGTGATGGCGCGCCAGCAGCGCCTGCTGGACCTGGCCCGCGCCGCCGCCGCGCGCGGGCCGCTGCTGTTGGCCGGCTCGAGCCTGGGCGCCTACATCTCGGCGCGGGTTTCGCTGCAGGTGCCGGTGGTCGGTCTGTTCCTGCTGTCGCCGCCGACCGCGATGGGCCCGGCGCCGGCGCTGGATGCCGCGCCGGTGCCGCTGAGCATCGTCCACGGTTGGGACGACGAACTGATTCCGGCCGCCGAGGTGGTGGCCTGGGCGCAGCCGCGCCGCGCGCGGCTGCTGCTGGTCGACGACAGCCATCGTTTGTCGGCGCACGTCGAGGCCAGCGCCGAGGCCTTCGCGCGCCTGCTCGAGCGGATCGGCGGGAGCGCGGCATGAACAAGTTCTACGCCAGCTGCGGCAAGGGCCTGGAATACCTGTTGGCCGACGAACTGGTCGCGTTGGGCTGCCATCGCGCCACCGCCGCCACCGCCGGGGTCAACGTCGAAGGCACGCTCGCCGATGCGCAGCGCGCCGTGCTGTGGTCGCGCCTGGCCAGCCGGGTGCTGTGGCCGATCGCCGAATTCGACTGCGCCGACGAACACGCGTTGTACCGCGGCGTCGCCGCGGTCGACTGGACCGAACACCTGGAAAGCGTGCACACCCTGGCGGTGGACGCGCACGTGTCCGGCGAGGCCATCACCCATGCGCGCTACGCCGCGCAGCGGGTCAAGGACGCGGTGGTCGACACCTTGCGCGCGCGCACCGGTGCGCGCCCGGACGTCGATACCGAAAGCCCGGACTTGCGCCTGAACCTGGTGGTGCGCAAGGGCCGGGC
Organism: Lysobacter sp. Soil_C_15; assembly: GCF_057657315.1. Taxonomy (NCBI): domain Bacteria; kingdom Pseudomonadati; phylum Pseudomonadota; class Gammaproteobacteria; order Lysobacterales; family Lysobacteraceae; genus Lysobacter; species Lysobacter sp. Soil_C_15. The sequence goes on along the minus strand of NZ_JBDGIR010000004.1, from coordinate 97,355 downwards.
GATCCTCTCGGTCGATCTGGGCGGCGGCTCGCTGCATCGGCGCGGCTGGCGGCAGAAGCAGGGCGAGGCGCCGCTGAAGGAAAACCTGGCCGCGGCGGTGCTGCTGCGCGGCCAATGGCCGAAGGTCTACGCCCAGGGCGGCGCGCTGTTCGACCCGATGTGCGGCAGCGGCACCTTGCTGATCGAAGGCGCGCTGATGGCAGCCGACGTCGCCCCGGGCCTGCAGCGCCACGGCTTGCTGCCGCCCACGCGCTGGCGCGGCTTCGACTTCGCCGGCTGGCGCGCCCTGTGCGACGAGGCGAGGGCGCGCGAAAGCGCCGGTCTGGCCGCGCTGCGGCCCGCGTTCGCCGGCAGCGACCTGGACCCGCACGCGATCCGCGCCGCACGCGAAAACGAGGCGGCGGCGGGCCTGACCGGTTTGATCCATTGGCAGGTCGCCGACGTCGCGCAATTGCAGGGCTTGCCGATCGACGCCGGCGCCGCGCCGGGAGTGGCGGTCTGCAACCCGCCTTACGACGCCCGCCTCGCCGCCGATCCCGCGCTGTACCGCGCGCTCGGCAGCGCGCTCAAGCGCCTGGCGCCGTCCTGGCGCGCCAGCCTGCTGTGCGGCGACGCCGAGCTGGCCCAGGCCACCGGCTTGCGCGCGAGCAAGAAGTACCAGGTGTTCAACGGCGCGATCGAATGCGCGCTGATCGTCTGCGATCCGATCGCCCGGGTCGGCCACGCCGAGCAGCGCGCGCAGGCGCAGGACGCCGCGCCGGCGCCGCTCGGCGAGGGCGCGCAGATGGTCGCCAACCGGTTGCGCAAGAACCTGCGCAAGCTCAAGTCCTGGCGCGAGCGCGAAGGCGTGACCTGCTACCGCGCCTACGACGCCGACCTGCCCGAGTACGCCGCGGCGATCGACGTCTACGCCAGCGACGAGGCGCAGCCGCGCACCTATCTGCACGTGCAGGAGTACGCGGCGCCGGCGACGATTCCCGAAGCCGACCAGCGCCGGCGCTGGAACGAACTGCTGGCGGCGGCGCGCGAAGTGTTCGCGGTGCCGCGCGAGCAGATCGCGCTGAAGACCCGCGCCCGCGGCAAGGGCGGCAGCAAGTACGGCCAGTTCGACCACCGCGGCGAGTTCCTGACCGTGCGCGAAGGCGCGGCTCGGCTGCGGGTGAATCCCTTCGACTACCTCGACACCGGCCTGTTCCTCGATCACCGGCCGATGCGCCTGCGCATCGCCGCCGAGGCGCGCGGCCGCCGCTTCCTCAATCTGTTCGCCTACACCGGCGCGGCGACCGTGCATGCCGCGGTCGGCGGCGCCAGCGAGACGACCACGGTCGATCTGTCGGCGACCTATCTGCAATGGTGCGCCGACAACCTGCGCGAGAACGGCATCGCCGGGCAGCAGCACCGCCTGGTCCAGGCCGATGCGATGCAGTGGCTGGAGGCCGATCGCGGCCGTTACGACCTGATCTTCTGCGATCCGCCGACCTTCTCCAACTCGGCCCGAGCCGACGATTTCGACATCCAGCGCGAACACGTGCGCCTGCTGCGCGCGGCGGTGGCGCGCCTGGCCGACAACGGCGTGCTGTACTTCTCCAACAATTTCCGCCGGTTCCGCTTCGATGCCGAGGCGGTGGCGCAATTCGCCCGCTGCGAAGAGATCAGCGCCGCGACCGTTCCGCCGGATTTCGCCCGCGACGCCCGGATCCACCGGTGCTGGCGCCTGGAACCGCGTTGATGCCGTTGTTTTCGTTTTTGCCGTTCGCCGGCCGTGGTGCGATGGAGTCTGGCCGATGAAACCCGTACGCAAGCCCGGCGCCTGGACGTTCTTCCGCCAATGGCTGAAGAACCCCTTGCGGGTCGCCGCGGTGGCGCCGTCCAGCGCCGAACTGGCCGCGGCGATGATCGCCGAGCTGCCCGACGACGTGCGGCGGGTGATCGAACTCGGCGGCGGCACCGGCGCGATCACCCGCGCCCTGCTGGAGGCCGGCATCCTCGAGCGCGACCTGTTGGTGCTGGAGCTCAACGAGGAACTGCACGCGCACCTGCAACTGCGCTTCCCGCGCGTGCCGGTGCTGCTCGGCGACGCGCGCATGCTGCCGGGCCTGGCGCGCGAGCAGGGCTATCTGGAAGACGGCCCGGCCGACGCGATCGTGTCCGGCCTGGGCCTGCTGACCATGCCGCATCCGCTGCAGCGCGACATCCTCGCCGCGGCCTTCGACTGCCTGCGCGAGGGCGGGGTGTTCGTGCAGTTCACCTACGGCCCGAGCGCGCCGGTCGCCGAAGCGGTGGCGCGCGGACTGGGGCTGCAGGTGCATCGCGGCGAATTCGTGCTGCGCAACGTGCCGCCGGCGACGGTGTACGTCTACCGCAAGCCGCAGCGCTGAGCGCAGCGGCGTCGGGGGCCGGCAGGGTCGAGGGAGTTGCTCCGGCCACAAGCCGCGACAGCCGCGGCGGCGCGCGCCGGCGCCCCCTCCGAAGCCGGCCTTGAAGGCTTCATCCCCCGGCGACCGTCGCCGGACGATATTGTTTCATTTATGTAATTGATGATTGCAGTATCGTTGTTATTGTTCTGAATTTGCCGTGACATCCTAGCCGCCATCGCCGATCCGGCGTGTCGAATCTGGAGCGTTCCATGGCCACCGCCACCCCCATTGCCTATGCCCGCGTCGGCCGCAAGCTGCGCGGTCAGCCGACCTCGGACGGCGCCGGCGTGCGCCTGACCCGGGTCATCGGCGGCCCGCAGTTGCCCGACCTGGACCCGTTCCTGCTGCTGGACGAGTTCGGCACCGACCGTCCCGAGGATTATCTGGCCGGCTTTCCCGAACACCCGCACCGCGGCTTCGAGACCGTCACCTACATGCTCGACGGGCGCATGCGCCATCGCGACAACCACGGCAACGAAGGCGTGCTGGTGCCCGGCAGCGTGCAGTGGATGACCGCCGGACGCGGCCTGGTGCATTCGGAAATGCCCGAGCAGGAGCAGGGCCGCATGCGCGGTTTCCAGTTGTGGGTGAACCTGCCCGCGCGGGACAAGATGAGCGAGCCCAAGTACCAGGAATTCGCTCCCGAGCGCATCGTCCGACTGACGCCGGCGCCGGGCGTGCAGATCAAGCTGATCGCCGGCCGCATCGGCGAGTCGCGCGGCCCGATCGCGCAGCCGGCGACCGACCCGGTCTACCTCGATCTCGCCTTGGACGACGGCGCCTATTGGGAATACGACCTGCCCGAAGGCCACAACGCTTTCGCCTACGTCTACGAGGGCGAGGCGGCGATCGGCGAGGGCGAGGACGCGCGCACGGTGCAGGCGCAAGAGTTGGCGGTGCTGGCCGGCGGCAGCCGCTTGCGGGTGCAGGCGCGGCATCCGGACACGCGCCTGATCGTGGTCGCCGGCCGGCCGCTGCGCGAGCCGGTGGCGCGCTACGGCCCGTTCGTGATGAACACCAAGCAGGAACTGATGCAGGCCTTCGTCGACTTCCAGGAAGGCAAGTTCTGAGGCGCGATGCGGCGGCGGCCCGCCGCCGTACCGCAGTGCGGACGCCGTAGGGCCGCGCGCGAGCGCGGTCCTGCGCCGCTTTCCGGCCTGCGGTCCCCAGCGGCGAGCGCGAGTGTTGCAGAAACGAATGGCCGACCGCTGCGGGCCGGCGCGTTGATCGAGTATGGAGCGCAGCGCGGCGGCGTCGGCCGCCGCGGTTGCGATGACGCGCGGCACGCCGCGCCCGCATGGAGCAATCGCCAATGGCTACCCGACTCGATCCCAAGCAGTTCACCATCGTCGCCACCTTCGTCTCCGCCGGCGTCGCCGCCGGTGCGGGCGGCTTCGTCATCGTCGGCGGCAAGCTGAAGAAGGTGCCGCCGCGCGGCATCAAGCAGTTGCAGGCGGCGTATCAGATGCTGGAAAGCGCCGACGGCCTGGCCGCCGGCCGGCTGAAGACCGACTTGCAGAACAACGCGATGCAACTGGCGCAGCAAGCCGTCGGCGCCTGAGCCGGCGCGGGCTTGCCGCCGCCGGCCTGCGCCTGCGGCCGTCCGGCGCAAGCCGGAATCCATTCCGCTCGCCTTTCCACCGGCGCCGTTGCGCCGCGAGAGGCCAAGCCATGCGGCGAACGGTGTTCGCGGGTCGGAATGGATTCCTGCTTGCGCCGGCGCGGTACCGCGATGCACAGGCGAGGGAAACGAAAAAGCCGCGCTCGCGCGCGGCTCTTCGTGTCGCACCGCGGGACGGTTCAGTCCTTGCCGAGCCAGCGATAGATCGCGCCGCCGAGCAGGCCGCCGAGGATCGGCGCGACCCAGAACAGCCACAGCTGGCCGATCGCCGCCGGGCCGGCGAACAGCGCCACGCCGGTGGAGCGGGCCGGGTTCACCGAGGTGTTGGTGACCGGGATGCTGATCAGGTGGATCAGGGTCAGACCCAGGCCGATCGCGATCGGCGCGAAGCCGGCCGGCGCGTTGCGGTGGGTGGCGCCGAGGATGATCACCAGGAACATCGCGGTCATCACCACCTCGGTCAGGAACGCGGCGTGCATCGAGTAGCCGCCCGGCGACATCACCTCGTAGCCGTTGCTGGCGAAGGTGCCGGCCGCGGTCGGGTCGATCGAGAAACCGGCCGCGCCGCCGGCGATCTGCAGCAGGACGAAGCCGGCCAGGATCGCGCCGACGACCTGGGCGACGATGTAGGGCGCCAGATCCTTGGCCGGGAAACGGCCGCCGGCCCACAGGCCGAAACTCACCGCGGGATTGAAGTGGCCGCCGGATATGTGGCCGAGCGCGTAGGCGCCGGTCAGCACGGTCAGGCCGAAGGCCAGCGACACGCCGAGCAGGCCGATGCCGAGCGGATTGCCGGGACCGCCGAAATTCGCGGCGAGCACGGCGCTGCCGCAACCGCCGAGCACCAGCCAGAACGTTCCGATGAGCTCTGCACCGAGTCGCTTGATCATGTCGTTTCCTCCGAGTGATGGGACGTGCCCTCGGCCGGGGATCGGACGGCGTTCCCGTTCAGGCGGGGAACGACGCGTCGCGACCCCATTCAGCCGGGTCGATTCTCATGCTGGCGGATAACGTAAAATTGAGCAATCGGTCACAAAAATGTGCCGAGAGCGAATCCCCCCGCAAGCGCGGCGCAGAGTGCCGCGCCGCGCGTGCACAGCCGGTGAGGTCAGCGGTTGCTGCTCAGTCGGGTCGCGGAAAATCGCAGGCCCTCGGCTTGGCCGAGAACCTCCTTCAGCTGTTCCGGCGAGTTCGCCTGCAACCAGATGTGGGCGAGCTTGCCGCTGCCGACCTCGATCAGGGTTTCGCGCACCTGCACATTGGGTTTGCCGGCCAGTTCGCCGCGGTACCAGTGCATGGAATGGCCGTCGATCGAGCCGGCTTCGGCGCGGTCGCCGCGGCGCGGCGCGAACGGCGACTTGGCGGCGATGTACAGGCCGAAGGCCTCGCTGCCGTCGCTGTTGCGGATCGCCCGGCAGAAGTCCGAATCGGCACCGGCGCGGTATTCCCAACGCAGGCCGCTGCCGTCGGGCAATTGCGGGCAGGCGCCGTTGTCGCCTGCGGGCTCCTGCGCCTGGGCGCAGGCAAAAAACAGCAATACCAACCATGGCCAAGCGCGTTGGCCTTTCCCACCTGACTTCACGACACGTCCCCCTGAACCTGGAATAGGTCAAACGGTGTTGAGAGCCTTTGCAGGTTGTGACCTTAGTCCAGTTCGAACCGGTTGACAAACGTTAAAGCACTATTCAGGTAACGGAATGAACTCATGCTCTCCGGGAATAAGGCCGAAGCGGCCCTCGGCCCAGTCGAGCTTGGCCTGCTCGATCCGCTCACGCGAGGACGAGACGAAGTTCCACCACAGGTGGCGCGGGCCGTCGAGCGGTTCGCCGCCGAGCAACATCGCCTTGAGCGGGGTCTTGGCGCGCAGCCGCGGACGGCTGCCGGGCTCGAGCACGACCAGGTGTTTCTCCGGCAGATCGGCGCCGTCGAGCTGGGCCTCGCCTTCCAGCAGGTACAGCGCGCGTTCGGCATGGCTGTCCTCGATGTCGAGCTGGGCGTCGGGATCGAGGTCGATGGCGACGTAGAGGGTGTCGGCGAACACCCGCACCGGCGACTCCTCGCCGAAACCGCGGCCGGCGACGACGCGCAACCAGGCGCCGTCGCGGCGCTGCTGCGGCAGGGTCGCGGCGGGGTGGTGATGGAAGGCCGGCGCGGTTTCCTCGAACGAGCGCGGCAGCGCGACCCAGGTCTGCATGCCGTGCAGCGCGTGGCCGTCGCCGCGCGGGCCCTGCGGAGTGCGCTCGGAATGGGCGATGCCGCGGCCGGCGGTCATCCAGTTGACGTCGCCGGGCTGGATGTCCTGCACGCTGCCGAGGCTGTCGCGGTGGCCGATCGAACCGGCCCAGAGGAAGGTCACCGTGGCCAGGCCGATGTGCGGATGCGGGCGCACGTCGATGCCGCGGCCGGGTTCGAACAGCGCCGGGCCCATATGGTCGACGAACACGAACGGGCCGACCGAGCGGGCCTGGATGGACGGCACGGCGCGACGGACCTGGAAGCCGCCGAGGTCGTGGACGCGCGGGGCGATGATCTTGGTCATGGTCGCGATTCCTGCAGGACGATGCCCGCAGGGTGGCACGAGTCGGCGACGATCGCGCTACCGATGCTGCAACTGCGTGTTGCGACGGTGAGGCCGCGTCGCCGGCGGTCGCTATGCCGCGGCGCCAGTCGATGGCCGCGCCCGCGCCGCTGCCTCGGCGGGTCAGGCTGCGGCGATGCGGTCATTTCGCGTCGATCTTGAGCGTCGCGTTCGGTGGATCGGCGAAGTCCAGGCCCTGCACTTCGATCGTCCAGGCGCCGGCGCTGTGGCGCGGATCGCTGACGGTGTTGAACGACAGCGGCGTGCGCGCGCCGTCGGCGGCGGTGAATTCGAACGCCAGCACCGCATCGCCGGCCCAGACGCATTGCAGCTTCGGCGGGCAGCGCGAGTCGGCGCTGACCGCGGCGAAGCGCAGGCGCGCGCCGTCGGGCAGGGCCAGGCTGTCGCCGCGCGCCAGGGCGGTCGGCTGGCCGGGCACGGCTTGGCGCGGCGCGGCGCCGCCGGGGCCGGCATGGGCGCAAGCGGTCAGCGCGGCGGCGGCGAACGCGAGGACGGCGAATCTGGATTTCATCGGCGGCTCCGGGCGGCAGGACGGCAAGGAGTCTAGCCCTTGCCGGCGCGACGCTGCGCCGACGCCGTCACGGCGCGCGGAGTCGGTTCGCCTGCGGTTCGGTTCCGGCTCGCTGCCGGCTCCGGAGGCGACGCGCGCGTTACCGGGCGGGTGCGGATTCCGGCCCGGCATCGCGGCTTACGCGCAGTTGCGCGCGGCCTTGCGCATCCACCAACACCCACATGCGCCGGTCGTACTCGTGTTCGCTCATCGGCTCGACCGCGCAACCGCACAGGGCGGCGGCGATGCCGGGCGCGGTATTGCTGTGCGCCACCACCAGCACCGTGCCTTGCGGCCAGTCGCGGCGCAGGGCGGCGGCGAAATCGGCGGCCGGCCGCCTGGCGTCGTAGCGGGTGACCTGCAGGCCGTGCGCGGCCGCGGCCGGTGCGGCGGTGTCCTGGGTGCGGCGATAGCCGGTCGCGTACGCGGCGCGCAGCGGCGTGCGCGCGAGCGCCTCGACCAGGCGCTGCGCGCGCGCCTGGCCGGCTTCGGCCAGGCCGGGGTCGCGCGGATCGTCGTCGGCTTTCTCGGCGTGGCGCACGATCAGATAGGCGGCGCCGGCGGCGGTGTCCGCCATGGCCGGCGCGTCCGGCTTGGGCGCGGTGGCGCAAGCCGACAGCAGCGCCGCGCAGGCGGCGAACGAAAAGCGGCGCAGAACGTTCATGAGGGGCATCCCGATTCGCTGGCGGGTCATGGGCGCAACAGATCGGCGCCGGCCTGGGCGATGGCTCCGTCCTGCGCCGCCTGCGCGCCGGACACGCCGATCGCGCCGATCACCTGCTCGCCGAGCAGCAGGCGCACGCCGCCTTCGATCGGCAGCGCGTTAGGCAGGCCGAGCACCACCGCGTTGCCGCCTTCGAGCAGCTTCTGGTGGAAGACCGAGTCGCGGCGGTAGTTGGCGGCGTGCACGGCCTTGGCGATCGAGACCTCGACGCTGGAATTGGGCGTGCCGTCCATGCGCTGGAAGTGCAGCAGCCGGCCGGCTTCGTCGACGATCGCGATGGCGACGTTCAGGCCGTCGGCGCGCGCTTTGTCCTCGGCCGCCTGGGCGATGCGCTGCGCCGCGGCGAGGTTGAGCACGGTGCGCTGGCTCAGCTGCTGCTTGAGCGGCGTCGCCGCCGGACTCGGCCAGGAGGCGGAAGCGAGGGCGGCAACGAGCAATACGGACGGCAGACGCGGCATGGCGGACTCGGACCGGGAGATGGCGCGAGAGTAGCGGCGTTGCGGGCGCGAGGGCAGTGCTGTTGGTCTTGCGGGGCAGAGCAAAGAGGGCGGCGGCAAAGGCAAGGGCAAATCCTTCCCTGGCCCCCTTTTCAAAGGGGGATCGATAGGTGGGGTCGCAAGAGGGGGGGGCGATAGGTGGAGCGGCAAGGGGGGATCGCTAGGTGCGAGCGTCAAGGGGCGATAGGTGGCGCGGCGTTGCATGCGCGCTTTTGCCGTTGCCCCCTTTGACAAAGGGGGCGAGCGACCGCGTAGCGGGCGCGGGGGATTTGCTGTTGCTGTTGTTTCCGAGCGGAGCCGAAGCCAAAGCAAATCCTCAATGGCCCCCCTTTCCGAAGGGGGGACGGCACGCGGGGCGTTGCTGCGCGCGCCCTTTTGCCGTTGCTCCCTGGCAAAGGGGGCGAGCGGCCGCATGGCGGGCGCGGCGGATTTGCTTCAGTGCTTGGTGTCGAGCAAGGTCAGCAGGCCCTTGGCGGCGGCCAGGCGCGCCGGCGGGTCGGGCAGGTCGAGCTTGATCCTGAGCTTGTCCGGGCCGTCCATCTGGTAGAGCTTGGGTTGGCCCTGGATCATCTTGATGATCGACATCGGGTCGACGTTGGGACGTTCGACGAATTGCAGGCGGCCGCCCTTGTCGCCGAGGTCGAGCTTGCGGATGCCCAGCGCGGTCGCGCCGAGCTTGAGTTCGGCCACCGCGAACAGATGCTTGGCCGCGTCCGGCAGCAGGCCGAAACGGTCGATCATCTCGACCTGCAGCTCGCGCAGTTCTTCGCCGTTGCGCGCGCCGCTGATGCGCTTGTACAGGGTCAGGCGGGTATGCACGTCGGGCAGGTAGTCTTCCGGGATCAGCGCCGGAATATGCAGTTCGACCTCGGCGCCGCGCGCCTCGGCCGAGTCCACGTCGGGCAGCTTGCCCTGGCGGATCGAGCGCACCGCGCGCTCCAGCAGTTCGGTGTACAGGCTGAAGCCGACCTCGGCCATCTGCCCGCTCTGGTCCTCGCCGAGCAGTTCGCCGGCGCCGCGGATCTCCAGGTCGTGGGTGGCCAGAGTGAAGCCGGCGCCGAGTTCGTCCATCGAGGCGATCGCTTCCAGGCGTTTCTGTGCGTCGGCGGTGATCGAGCGCTGGTCCGGGATCACCAGGTAGGCGTAGGCGCGGTGGTGCGAACGGCCGACCCGGCCGCGCAGCTGGTGCAACTGGGCCAGGCCGAACTTGTCGGCGCGGTTCATGATGATGGTGTTGGCGTTCGGGATGTCGATGCCCGACTCGATGATGGTCGTGCACAGCAGCACGTTGAAGCGCTGCTTGTGGAAATCGAGCATGACGCTTTCCAGCTCGCGCTCGGCCATCTGGCCGTGGGCGATGCCGATCCGCGCTTCCGGCACCAGCTCTTCCAGCTGGCGCTTCATCCGGCCGATGCTTTCGACGTCGTTGTGCAGGAAATACACCTGGCCGCCGCGCGAGAGTTCGCGCTGGAAGGCCTCGCGCAGCTGCATGTCGTCCCAGGGCACGACGAAGGTCTGCACCGCCAGGCGATGCGCCGGCGGGGTGGCGATGATGCTGAGGTCGCGCAGCCCGGCCATGGCCATGTTGAGCGTGCGCGGGATCGGCGTGGCGGTCAGGGTCAGCAGGTGGACGTTGGCGCGCAGCGCTTTCAGCGCTTCCTTCTGGCGCACGCCGAAGCGCTGTTCCTCGTCGACGATGACCAGGCCCAGGTCCTTGAAGCGCACGTCGCTCTGCAGCAGGCGGTGGGTGCCGACCACGACGTCGATCTTGCCCTCGGTCAGCTTCTCCAGTTCGGCCTTGATCTCCTTGCCGGTCTTGAAGCGCGACAGCACTTCGACCTTGAGCGGCCAGTCGGCGAAGCGGTCGCGGAAATTGCGGTAGTGCTGCTCGGCCAGCAGGGTGGTCGGCACCAGCACCGCGACCTGCTTGCCGGCGGCGGCGGCGACGAAGGCCGCGCGCACCGCTACTTCGGTCTTGCCGAAGCCGACGTCGCCGCAAACCACCCGGTCCATCGGCTGGCTGCTGGACAGGTCGCGGATCACCGCCTCGATCGAGGCGTGCTGGTCGGGGGTTTCCTCGAACGGGAACGCGGCCGCGAACGGCTCGTACATGGCCCGGTCGACGTCCAGCGCCAGGCCGGCGCGGGCCTGGCGCTTGGCCTGGATCTCGAGCAGCTCGGCGGCGACGTCGCGGACCTTCTCGGCGGCCTTGCGCTTGGCGCGGGTCCACTGCTCGCCGCCCAGCGAATGCAGCGGCGCGGTTTCGACCGAGGCGCCGGAATAGCGGCTGATCAGGTGCAACTGCGCGACCGGCACGTACAGGCGGTCGCCCTTGGCGTATTCGATTTCCAGGTACTCGCCGGGCTGGCCGCCGGCCTCGAGCACGATCAGGCCGCGGTAGCGGCCGACGCCGTGGTCCTCGTGCACGATCGGCGCGCCTTCGGACAATTCGCCCAGGTCGCGGATGATCGCTTCGGGCTCGCGGCCGGCGCGCTTGCGCCGGCGCGGTTGCGAAGCCCGTTCGGGGAACAGCTGGCGTTCGGTCAACACCGCCAACGGCGGATCGTCGAGGGCGAAGCCGTCCTCCAGCGGCGCCACCGCGATCGCGAAGCGATCGGCGCCGTCGCGGAACGCGCGCCAGTCGGCGACCACCTGCGGGCGCAGCTGCGCGGCCTGCAGCACTTCCAGCAAGGCCTCGCGGCGGCCGGCGCTGTCGGCGGCGATCAGCACCCGTCCGGGGTAATGGCCGAGGAAGGACTTCAGCGCTTCGGCCGGCGCGGCGTCGCGCGCGGCGACCGGCAGCGCCGGCGCCGGTTGGTCGCCGAGAGCGAGGGCGCGCTCGCGCTGCGCATGGCCTTCGCCGCAAAGCTCGATGCGCCGGCCCTGGTTGAGCCGTTCGCGCAGGCCGACCGGGGTCAGGTAAAGCTGGTCCGGCGGCAGCAGCGGCCGCTCGATGTCGTGGCGGCGCTGTTCGTAGCGCTCGCCGGTGTGGCTCCAGAACTGGTCCGCGGCTTCCAGCGCGCCGTCGGCGAGCACCGGCAGGGCGGCTTCGTCGAGATAGTCGAACAGGGTCGCGGTCTGTTCGAAGAACAGCGGCAGGTAGTACTCGATGCCGGACGGCGCCAGCCCGGCCTTGAGGTCCTGGTACAGCGCGCTGCGCCGGGTGTCGAGGTCGAAGCGCTCGCGCAGCGCGTCGAGCGCGCGCTTGAGCGAGGCCTCGTCCAGCGGCACTTCGCGTCCGGGCAGCATGCGCACCGCCTCGATCTTGTCGAGCGAGCGCTGCGACTCGGGATCGAAGGCGCGGATGGTTTCGATTTCGTCGTCGAGCAGTTCGACCCGGAACGGCGATTGCGCGCCCATCGGATAGACGTCGAGCAGGCCGCCGCGCACGGCGAAGTCGCCCGGGTCCAGCACCTGCGGCACGTGCCGGTAGCCGGCCGATTCGAGCCGGCGCTTTTCCGCCTCCAGGTCCAGGCGCTGGCCGACGGCCAGGTCGAAGCTGCCGCCGACCACGTGGCGGCGCGGCGCCAGCCGTTGCAGCAGGGTCTGCACCGGCACCACGACGATGCCGCGCTTGAGGCCGGGCAGGCGGTGCAGCGCCGCCAGACGCTGCGAGACGATGTCCGGGTGCGGGCTGAAGACGTCGTAGGGCAGGGTTTCCCAGTCCGGAAACGCCAACACCGGCAAAGCCGGGTCGGCGCCGAGCAGGGTGCGCAGGTCGGATTCGAGCTGGTGCGCGCCGTGGTTGTCGCGGGCGATCGCCAGCAGCGGCGCGTCGTGTTCGGCGGCGGCGCGGGCGAGCGCCCAGGCCAGGGCGGACGGCGAGGCCGGCGCGCGCCACCAGGCGCGCTGCTGGCCGGTCTTGGGCAGAAGAGAGGGCACAGGGCAGCGTTTTTCGCGGGGGGCGCTAGGTTAGCTTTCCCCCGGGACCGCGTCACGCCGCGCGGCGCCGGCGGTCATCGCCGCCTCAGCCGCTGCGCGCTGACCCGCGCGCGACGACGAACGCCGCGCCGCCGCGGCGTTCGATGCAGCGCTCGATCGCGCATCCGCAGCGGAGCGATCCGCTCAGCCGGACGACGGTTCGTCCCGATCGGGCTCGGCCGCGTCGCCCAGCTCCGCATCGCCGAGGCCTTCGGCCTGCGACGGCGGCTTGGCGCGCAGGTCCAGCACCACCCGGATCAATCCCGGCGAGTCCTGCTGGAATTCGCGTTCGAAGCCCAGCGACTGCGCCAGCGACAGCATCGGCGCGTTGTGCTCGAACACGTCGCCGTACAGCCGATGCACCTTCTTGCCGCGCGCCCACTTCACCAGCCGGGTCATCAGGTAGCGGCCCAGGCCCATGTTGGCGATGTAGCGGCTGACCAGGATCGCGAACTCGGCGTCGCGGGTGCGCTCGTCGATGGCGATCCGCGCGACCGCGCCGACCAGGGCTTCGCCGGGCGGGAAGGGTTCGGCGGCGACCAGGGCGAACTCGGTGCGCGGATCGATGCGGGTGAAGCGCTCGGCCATTTCCGGCGTGAGCTCCTTCAGCGCATACAAGAAGCGCTGACGCACTTCGTCGGGCTGCAACAGGGCGAAGCCGGCCCGCAAGGGCTCGGCATCTTCGGGCCGGACCGGGCGTATCAACACCTCGCGTCCGTTGGGGAGACGCTGGCGTTCGTGCCAGGGCGGCAATCGTTCACGCGTGGCCATGGGTTCGATAGTGGCACATTGTGACGGATTTAGCCCTTCCTCTTTGCGATGCCGGTCGGAGCTTCCCGACCGGCGGGCTGCGGCGTGCCGGCGAGGCGGCTGCGGGACGAAGGGCATGGTCCCGTGCGGGGCTTCGGCGGCCTGGGTTTCTTGACGCAGTCCATGCCTGAAATGAGAATTGGTTTCATCATGGCCGGCTAAGCGCGGCCTGACAACTGCCGTTCGCCAGCCAGGCCCGCGCCTAATGTGCGTAGGTCGAGCCAGCCTCGCCCTCATCTCCCCGCCCGGATATCGCGCCGGCGGCCCGTTCGCACGCTCCGTCCGTCGGCCCGCGCGCCCGTCGCGCGGGGTGGGCGCGCGCCTGCGCGGCGGCCGCGGCGCGGGCGACGGGCCGTCCGCGGAACCCGTCCATGCCTGCAAAAATGTGCTTTTCCCCGCTCGCCCTCGGTCTCGCCGCCGTCGCGCTCGCCGTATCCGCGCCGGCGCGCGCCGACGACGAGGCCACCGGCCTGGATGCGGTGGTGGTGGTCGCCGACCGCGCCAGCACCGCGACCAAGACCGACACGCGCCTGATCGAGACGCCGCAGTCGATCAGCGTGATCGGCATGGAGCAGGCCGCCGACCGCGGCGCGCAGAACCTGCAGGAAGTCCTGCGCTGCTCGGCCGGCGCGGTGGCGGAGGCCTAAGGCCTGGACACCCGCAGCGACGTGGCGCTGGTGCGCGGTTTTTCGCCGGTATCGTTCCTCGACGGCATGGCCCGCCAGATCGGCTCCAGCCTGGTGCCGCGGCCCGAGCCGTACACCCTGGAGCGGCTGCGCGGCCCCTCGTCGATGCTGTACGGCGCCGGCGGCTCCGGCGGCGTGCTCAACCAGGTCAGCAAGCGCCCGCAGTTCCAGCGCGCCGGCGAAATCGGCCTGGGCCTGGGCAGCCGCCAGCGCCGCCAGTTGCAGTTCGGCCTCACCGGTCCGCTCGACGCCGCCGGCACCCTGGCCAGGCGCATCGTCGGGGTGGCCCGCGATGCGCAGCTGCAGACCGATCGCCTGCCCGACGATCGCCGGTCGCTGGCGCCCTCGCTCTCGACAGCCGCCAGTCCAGCGCCGCGCTGCTGTTCGAACACGGCTTCTCCGACGCGCTGCGGCTCAACAGCGCGCTGCGGCACGCCCGTTCGCGCACGCGCTTCACCGAGATCTATCCGGACGAGTACTCCAATCCGGCCGATCCTTTCATCGACCCGGCCAAGAGGGTGCTGGCGCGTTCGGCGTACATCGGCAATCCCGACATCGCCACCCTGACCAGCGATCACCACCTGCAGGCCGGGTTCGCCACCGGCGCGCTGCGCCACACCGTGCTAGCCGGCATCGACTGCCTGCGCTTCCGCCAGACCGCCACCACCGGTTTCGGCGCGACCACGCCGATCGACGCCTACGCGCCGGCCGCAGCGTCGCCGGGACGGTGACCTACCGGTTCTGAAGCCGGCGTGCGCGGCGGCCGGGCCATGCCGGCCGCCGCGGGGCGTCCCGCCGCGGCCGATGCCCGAGAGCCCCGGCTTTCGGCCTTAAACCGCCAGCATCGGCAATGCTAGACTCCGCCGCTTGAAACCCGAAGGAGCAGTTCAGTCATGGCAGGTGGTGGTGATTCGACCCGCGCGATTCTGTTCGCGCTAGGCGCCAATTTCGCGATCGCGGTGTCCAAGGGCGTGGCGGCGTTCTTCACCGGCTCCAGTGCGATGCTGGCCGAGACCGTCCACTCGCTGGCCGACTGCGGCAACCAGGGCCTGCTGATCCTGGGCCTGAAGCAGTCCAAGCGCCCGCCGTCGCCGGACTATCCGCTGGGCTACGGCAAGGCGATCTACTTCTGGTCGTTCCTGGTCGCGGTGATGCTGTTCACCGTCGGCGGCATGTTCTCGCTGTACGAGGGCATCCACAAACTGCAGCACCCCGAACCGCTGAAGCAGTGGTGGTGGGCGGCCGGCGTGCTGACCTTCGGCATCGTCGCCGAGGCGATCTCGATGCGCGCCTGCCTGCAGGAAGTGGCCAAGGCCCGCGGCCAGCGCAGCTTGTGGCAATGGTTCCGCGAAAGCCGCCAGGCCGAACTGGTGGTGATCTTCGGCGAAGACCTGGCCGCGCTGCTGGGCCTGGTGCTGGCGCTGGCCGCGGTGATCATGACCGTGCTCACCGGCAACCCGATCTGGGACGCCATCGGCACCGTCAGCATCGGCGCGCTGCTGATCATCGTCGCGGTGTTCGTCGCGATCGAGGTCAAGGCGATGCTGATCGGCCAGAGCGTGGACCCGCTGCGCCAGCAGCAGATCCGCGAGTTCCTCGACGCGCGCCCGGAGGTGGCGCGGGTGATCAGCGTGATCACCCTGCAGCTGGGCAACGAGGTGATGGTCTCGGTGCAGGCGCAGATGCGCGAAGAGCACAGCGTGGCCGGGCTGACCGAGCAGATCAACGCGGTCGAGCGGGCGATGAAGCAGGCCTTCCCGGAAGTGCGCTGGAGCTTCTTCGAGCCGGACGTCGCGCGCGGCGACTGAGGCCGCCTTTCGCGGGCGGGCCGAACGGGCCGGAAGCGCACTGCGCTTCCGGCCTTTTTGTTGGCGATAATCGTCCCGACGACGACGGATGGACCCCGAACGATGAAGACCGGCCAAGCGGTATTGCTGTCGATGGCGATCGTGGCGGCCGCTGCGGCGGCCCTGGGCGGTGTCGGCTACCTGGCCTATCGGCAACTCGACGACAACGTGGCGCAACGCAGCCGGGCGGGGCTGGAACAGGCCGCCGGCGAGGCGCGCAGCGCCGCCGGGCCGTCGGCAGGGGACAGCGGCAAGGGCGGCGGCTGCGCGATCCAGGACCCGGACGCGAGCGCCCGCGCGGTGCTGGCGCCGGTGGCCGCCGCGGTCCAGGCCAGCCAGCGGCCGGTGGCGCGGATCGAGCTGAGCGAACTGAAAGCCGATGCGCCGCGGCTGAGCAAGGTCGGCGGCCGCGCCTACTGGGCGGCGGGGCGCGACTATCCGCGCGATCCGCAGGGCCGGCCGCTGTTCCTGCTGGCGCAGATCGATTTCGCCGAACTGCCGGCGATGCCGGGCTACCCGCGCCAGGGGCTGTTGCAGTTCTTCGTCGCCGCCGACGATTACTACGGCGCCGGCCTGGACCGCGCCCACGGCGAGGACCGCATGCAGGCGCTGACCGAGCCGCGCGGTTTCCGCGTCGTGTACTGGCCGCGCACCGACGCCGCCGCGGTCGCGCCGCCGGCCGAGGCGCTGCACGGCGAGGGCCTGCCGTTCGATCCGGCCCGGCCGCGGCGGATCCGTTTCGTCGCCGACCACGAGACCATCGGCGGCAACGACGCCGGTTTCCAGCGCGTGCTGGGGCGCGAGGTCGACGGCCTGATCGCCGACTACCGCAAGCTCCATCCGGACGCCGACGCCGAGGAGCTCGGCGACGACGTCGCCGCCTACCTGGAGCGCGCCGGGCACAAGCTCGGCGGCTACCCGGATTTCACCCAGTCCGACCCGCGCGCCGCCGGCGACCGGCGCGTGCTGCTGTTGCAACTCGACAGCGACGAGGCGTTGATGTGGGGCGATTCGGGCATCGCCAATTTCTTCATCGACCCCGACGACCTGGCCCGCGCCGACTTCAGCCGCGTCGCCTACCACTGGGACTGCTACTGAGGCCGCGATGAGGCAAGACGCACCCGAGCCAGCGCGTCTGCGCCGTTACCGCGCCAGCGACCGCGCGGCCTGCCTGGCGCTGTTTGCCGGCAACGTGCCCGATTACTTCGCCGAGCTCGAACGCGCCGACTTCCTGGCCACCCTCGACGGCATCGCCGACTACTGGGTGCTGGAGGCGCCCGGCGAGGGCGTGGTCGCCTGCGGCGGCTATGCGCCGGTCGAGCAGGCGCCGCGCACGGCGGCGTTGTGCTGGGGCATGGTGCGGCGCGACCTGCACCGGCGCGGGCTGGGCGCGCGCCTGCTGCGCGAGCGCCTGCGACGCCTGGACCGCGATCCGGCCTATGCCCAGGTGTTGCTGGAAACCACCCAGCACAGCCGCGGCTTCTACGCCCGCTACGGTTTCGTCGCAGTGCGCGAAGTGCGCGACGGTTTCGCCCCGGGATTCGATCTGGTCGAGATGCGCCGCGCCACGCCGCACGCCGAGCCGGAGCGGTAACGGCCGGAGGCGCGCCTCCGGCCGTCGATCCGGGCGCAGCTTCCGCTCAGATCAGGGCAGCACGCAGCCGCAGCGGCGATAGCAGTTGGAGTACTCGATCCAGCAGCGGCTGCCGCCGCTGTTCTCGCAGTTGGTCAGCGCGGTTTCGCAGCCCAGGCGGCAGGTGTTGTTGCAGGCGAAAGCGCCGGCGCTGCTGGCGATGGTCATGCCGAAGGCGAAGGCGCATACGGCGAGAAACCCGATCTTCTTCCTGATCATTCGAATTCCCTCTCTTCAGCCCGTCATTGGGCGGCGCCGTGATACGACGCCGGCCGCGCTCGCGCAAGCCGCCGCCGTGCGGCGCTGGCGCGCAGCGGCATCGCCGCGGGCATGCGGGTGCGGCGCAAGCCAGCCAGGCCAAGCCCGCGTGGCTCCCGCGCAGCGATGCGGATGTGTCCGGCCGGACGGCACGCACGGCGGCGCAAGCGTGCGCTGGAACGCGATTTCCGCTGCGTTGCAGCGTACCGCTGCGCGGCTCAGTCGGGCCGTTTGAGCCAGTTCAAGCCGCCTTCGGCGGCCGCGGTTTCGCCGAGCGTGCGCGCCAATACCGGCAGCGCCGCGGCCAGGGTCGCGTCCAGCTGCCAGGGCGCGTTGAGCAGCAGCAGGCCGCTGCCGTTCATGCGCAGCGGCGAATCGTCGGCGCGTACCAGCAGTTCGGCGGTCAGGATCGACTTGGCCGGCAACGCGGCGGCGCGGCGGTAGAAGGGCTGCAACGCGCGCCGGCGCTTGATCGGGTACCACAGCGCGTAGCAGCCCTGCGGCCAGCGGGCCAGGCCCTCGCGCAGCGCCGCCAGGGCGGTGTCGAATTCGTCGAGCTGGGCTTCGTAGGGCGGGTCGATCAGGACCAGGCCGCGGTTGTAGCGGGTGGCGCCGATCTTCGGCGGCAGCAAGGCCTTCATCGCCGCATAGCCGTCGCGGGCGTGCACGGCCATGCGCGGGTCGGCGTGGAAATGCTGTTTGAGCTGGCCGGCTTCCTCCGGCTGCAGCTCGCAGGCGGCGATGCGGTCGTCTTCGCGCAGGGCGTGGGCCAGCAGCCAGGGCGACCCCGGATAGGCGGCCGGGCCGTGCACGCTGCGGCAGGCCCGCACCGCGGCCAGGTACCGCGCGATCGCCGGCTGCTTCGGCGCCTCGGCGATCAGCCGGCCGATCCCGCCCTCGGCCTCGCCGGTGCGCTGGGCCGAATTGCCGTCCAGCGGATACAGCCCGCGCCCGGCGTGGGTGTCCAGCGCGAACACCGGCGCCGGCTTGGCGGTCAGCGCGTCGCACAGGGCCAGCAGGGCGACGTGTTTGAGCACATCGGCGTGGTTGCCGGCGTGGAAGGCGTGGCGGTAGTTCATTGGGCGGGCTCTGGGGACTCGGGAATCGGGAATCGGGACTCGCAGAGCGGGAACCGTGCGTCGATGCGGCATCATTATGCGGCCGGTAAGCTGTTTCCGAGTCCCGAGTCCCGAGTCCCGAGTCCCGAGTCCTGAGTCCTGAGTCCCCGCCCAAGATGCGCATCCTCCTGGTAGAAGACGAATCCGCCATCGCCGACACCGTGCTGTACGCCCTGCGTGCGGAAGGCTATGAGGCGGTGCATTGCCTGACCGGGGGCGAGGCGCTGCGCGAGGCGGCGCGGGTGGCGTTCGACCTGGCGGTGCTGGACGTCGGCTTGCCCGACATCGGCGGCTTCGCCTTGTGCCGCGAGTTGCGCCGCGAGCGGGATCTGCCGGTGATCTTCCTGACCGCGCAGAACGCCGAGGCCGACCGCATCCTCGGCCTGGAGATCGGCGCCGACGACTATGTGACCAAGCCGTTCTCGCCGCGCGAGCTGGCGACCCGGGTGCGGGTGGTGCTGCGCCGGGTGCGGCCCGGCGGCGGCGAGGCGGCGCCGGCCGAGGACGGCTTCGTCCACGATCCCGAAGGCAAGCGGATCCGCTACCGCGGCCAGGCGCTGGACCTGACCCGCTACGAATACGGCCTGCTGGCGGCGTTGTTGCAGCGGCCGGGCGCGGTGCTGTCGCGCGCGCAGCTGATGGACCGGGTCTGGGGCGACGCGCTGGACAGCGGCGACCGCACCGTCGACACCCATATCAAGACCCTGCGCGCCAAGCTGCGCGAGGTCGCCGCCGACGCCGACCCGATCCGCACCCATCGCGGCCTGGGTTACTCGCTCGACAACGGTTGAGCCGGAGCCGGCGATGCGCATCGGCCTGCGGATCTTCCTCGGCTACTTCCTGATCGTTGCGGTCGCGGCCTTCCTGCTGGCGCGGGTGTTCGTGGCCGAGGTCAAGCCCGGCGTGCGCCAGGCGATGGAAGACACCCTGGTCGACACCGCCAACGTGCTGGCCGAGCTGGCCACCGACGATTTCCTCGCCGGCCGCATCGACCGCGGCGATTTCGCCAAGCGGGTGCGCTCGCTCGACGGCCGCGATGTCGGCGCGGCGATCTGGGGCTTCCGCAAGCCGGAAACCAGCTACCGCGTGTACGTGACCGATGCGCGCGGCATCGTCGTGTTCGACAGCAGCGGCGCCGCGGTCGGCCAGGACTATTCGCGCTGGAACGACGTCTACCTGACATTGCGCGGGCGCTACGGCGCGCGTTCCAGCGCGGTCGATCCGGCGCGTCCGGACGACACCGTGATGCACGTGGCCGCGCCGATCCGCGACGAGCGCGGGCGGGTGATCGGTTCGCTGACCGTGGCCAAGCCGAACGCCGCGATCGCGCCGTTCATCGCCCGCAGCCAGGCGGTGGTGACGCGCTGGGGTTTCGTGCTGATGGGCGCGGCCCTGGCGGTCGGGGTGATCGTGTCGTGGTGGCTGTCGCGCCAGATCGGCCTGCTGCGGCGTTACGCGCAGGCGGTCACCGCCGGCAAGCGCGCCGATCCGCCGCACGCCGCCGGCGAGTTCGGCGAACTCGGCCAGGCCCTGGAGACCATGCGCGCGCGCCTGGAGGGCAAGCAGTACGTCGAACAGTACGTGCACACCCTGACCCACGAAATGAAAAGCCCGCTGGCGGCGATCCGCGGCAGCGCCGAACTGCTGGAATCGCCGCCCGGCGATGCGCCGATGCCCGACGCCGACCGCGCCCGCTTCGCCGGCAGCATCCGCCGCCAGGCCGAGCGTCTGGCGCAGATGATCGACAAGCTGTTGGCGCTGGCCGCGGTCGAGCATCGCCAGCGCCTGGAGCGGCCGGAGCCGGTGGCGCTGGCGGCGATCGCGCGCGAGGCCGCCGAGCAATGCGCGCAGCGGATCGAAAGCGCCGGCGCGCGCTTGTTGCTGGACCTGGATCCGAGCCTGCCGCCGGTGCGCGGCGACGCCTTCCTGTTGCGCCAGGCGCTGATCAACCTGCTCGACAACGCCGCCGATTTCTCGCCGCCGGGCGGGGAGATCGCGTTGCGCCTGCAGGCGGTCGGCGAGGCGCAGCGGATCGAAGTCGGCGATCGCGGACCGGGCGTGCCGGACTACGCCTTGGGGCGGGTGTTCGAGCGTTTCTATTCGCTGCCGCGGCCGGCCGGCGGCAGCCGCAGCAGCGGCCTGGGCCTGTGCTTCGTCGCCGAGGTGGCCTCGCTGCACGGCGGCGTGGCGGAGCTGCGCAACCGCGGCGACGGCGAGAGCGGGGCGATCGCCGGGATGTCGATCCCGGGGTAGCCGCGGCGCGGGCCGTGCGCGTGCATCCGGAACGCAGCGTGGTACTCGCGGCTTCGGCGGTCGCGGCTTGCGCCGTTCCTACAGAGGCGGTTACGCCGCTTCGGGGATGCCCGATCACCGGGCGCGGCGATCGATCGCGCGTCCGCCGACGGCGGCCCATACTTCGGGCGCGGGCTGCGGCCAGCGGCCGACCTGGGCGCGGGCGTACAGATAGCCTTGCTGCAGCACGATCCCCATCGCTTTGAGCTGGGCCGCGTCGGCCTGGGTTTCCACGCCCTCGGCGATCAGGGCGATGCCCAATTGCGCGGCGATCGAGACCAGGCCGGCGACGATCACCTGGCGGGGGCGGTCGGCGGCGATGCCGCGGACCAGGCCGATGTCGATCTTGAGCAGGTCCGGCGGGCAATCGGCGAGCAGCGCCAGGCCGGCATAGCCGGCGCCGAAGTCGTCGATCGCGGTGGCGTAGCCCCAATCGCGCAGCGATCGTTGCGCCCGGCTCCAGGCGTTGCGCGCGATCGGACAGGACTCGGGGAGCTCGAACACGATGCGCTGGCCGTCCAGGCCCAGCGACTGCGCCTGGCGGTGCAGTTCGTGCAAGGCGATCGGGTCGCCGAGCATCGACGAGCCGAGGTTGATCGACAGCCGCTGCCCGCCGGGCATGTGCGCGGCGGCGCGCAGGGCCGCGCGCGCCAGGCGCCGTTCCAGGTCGGCGCGCGCCGGCGCTTCCAGGCCGGCGAACAAGGCCGCGGCGCCGTCGCTGCCGGCCCGCCGACCCAGCGCTTCGTAGGCGAACACCTCGCGCCGGGCGAGATCGACGATGGGCTGGAAGGCGATCGCGAACGCGCCGGAAACGGCGCAGCGCCGGCTCGCGGACTGGGCCGGACGCGGCGGCAGGGGTACGGCGCTCATCGCGGCCGCACCGCCGGAATGTCGACCCGCGCGTTGCGCCGCACCGTCACCTCGATGCTGCGGCGGGCGAACTGTTCGCGCACCGACCACGGCAACGGCAGGTTGTCGGCGATCACCTCCAGGGTGTGTTCGCCGACCGAGACGCGCGGAAAGGAAAATTCGCCGTTGCTGTCGGTGCGCACCGCGTAGCGGCCGTCCAGGACCACGGTGACGGCGGCGGCGGCCTGTTCGGAGGCGGCGCGCACGCCGTCGTCGTTGTCGTCCAGGAACAGCGAGCCGGCGATGCCGCCGGTGGCCGCGCCCGGCGCGCCGCCGAGCACCGCCTGGCTGCGGCCGCGCTGGCGGTCGTAGCGCAGGCTGAGCAGCGCCGAGCGTTCGCGCGGCAAGGCCAGGAACGGCGACTCGATCGCCAGCGGATCCAGCGCGAACGGCGAGCGCTGGCGGCCGCGGCTCTGATACACGGCCAGGTTGAGCGACCAGCGCGGCGCGATGCGCCAGTCCAGGCCGAGGTTGAGGTCGGTGCCGCGCAGCGCGCTGGCGCCGTCGCCGTAGGTCCAGCGCGCGTTACCGTCCAGGCTGACCCGCGAACCCAGGGCCAGGCCGCCGTAGAAGGCCAGGGTGGCGGTGCGGGTCGAACCGAGTTCGGCGTCGGCGATCTCGCCGTAGCCCAGCGACACCGACAGGCGCCGGCCGGCGCGCAAGGGCAGCGCCTGGTCGAGGCTGGCCTGCCAACTGCGGCCGAAGCCGGCGCCGTCGGCGTGGTCGAACTGCAGCCGGGTCTGGCCCCAGTCGCCGGCGCGGTCGGCGAACAACTGCACCGCATGCGCGTTGCCGTCGGCGTGGCGCAGGCTGAGGCTGGCGCCGTAGCCGATGCGGCTGCTGGCCTGGTAACGCGCGTAGGCGGTGGCGTACTGGCCGTCGAAGCCGTCGTCGCCGATCGAGCGGATGTCGTCGATGCCGGCGTTCCACTGCCAGCGTCCGTACTGGTAGCCGATGCGGTAGTAGCCGCCGCGCACGTCCTGATTGATCGGCAGCGCGCCCCAGGCCAGTCCCGGGTCGAGCGAGAACACGCCGTAGTTGTGGCGGTAGCGGCCGCGCCTGGCGCTGGCGTCGATCCAGGCGCCGGCGGCGTCGCGGCCGGCGCTGCGGCTGCCGAGCAGGTTGAACTGGACGCTGTCGTTGGCCGAGTGCCAGGCGCCGGCCCAGTGCGCGGCCTGGCTGTCGCCGGAAGCGAAGCCGATGTCGCCGCGGCCGTCGGCGACGATCCGGCCGCCGCTGCCGAGCAGCGCCAGCGACTGGCTCCAGGACGCACCGTTGCGCCACTGCACGCCGGCCGCGGCGACCCGGCCGTCGCCGGGGGCGAAGCCGATCATGCGCCGGCCGTCGTAGACGCCGGCGCGGCCGAACGCGGCGTAGGCGGTGGTGCCGCTGGCGTCCTGCCGCCACTGGGTGCTGGCGCCGGCCAGCGGCGCGGTCGGCAGGAAGAACCGGTACTGGCTGCGCTGCAGCTCCGGCGCGGGGGTGTTGAGCACGCCCAGGCCGTTGTCCAGGCGCCAGCCGCCGTCGAGATAGAGATTGCGCTGCCACAGCGTGGCCAGCCCGCCCCAGTCGCGGCCGTCGCCGTCTTCGCCGTGCAGGCCATCGCTGCGGAACAGGTTCGCGTCCAGCGACAGGCTGCCGTGGTCGGCGGTTTCCCAGAAGCCGCCGGCCGAGAGGCCGTGTTCGTCGTAGTTGCGCTCGCCGCGTTCGCTGCGCGCCAGATGCAGCTCGACCCGCAGCGCGCGCGGCGGGCCGTCGTCGGCGGGCGCTTCGTCCTCGTCCGGCGGCAACGGCGCCAGCGCCTGCGGCGCGATGATGCGGTCGCGGTACGCGCCCGGTTCGGGCGCGGTCTGCGCCATCGCGGCCGGCGCGACGAGCAGGGCGCCGGCGATGGACCGGGCCAGCCGGCGCAGCGCCGGGCGGCCCATGCCCAGCCGGCTTAAGCGAAGCCGGCTTATGCCAAGCCGGCTTATGCCAAGCCGGCTTATGCCAAGCAAGTCCACGCCAGGCCAATCCACGACGGTTGGGACTGGCCTCATCGGGCCAGCACGGCGTCGAGCTCGAGCCGTTGCTTGTCCCAGTCCAGAGCGCCCTTGAGCCGCAAGGGGTAGGCCACCGGCGGCGCCGGCGTCGCCGGGTCGTCGCCCTGCGGCTGCAATGCGATCAGCCGGGTTTCGCCGGGCAGGATCGGCAGGTTGGACGGTGCGAAGGCGAGCTTGCGGCCCTGCGCGTCGGTGCCGTCGATCAGGCCCTCCAGGCGCGAATGGGCGTTGCCGGCGTTGTGCACTTCCAGCACCGGCAGGTCGCGGCCGTCGATCCGTTCGACCCGGCTGGCGCGGGCCTGCAATTGCGCCGCCGCATCGCCGACGGCCAGGTAGACGATGATGCCGATCCGCCCCGACACCGGCAGCGCCACCGCGCCGCGCACGGTTTCCGGCTCGCCTTCCAGCAGGATCGCGAAGCGGCACTCGCCGGCCGGCGCGTCGGCCGGCACGGCGACCTCGAAGCGATAACGGCGCTTGCCCTGCGCGCCGACTTCGATCTGCGCCGCTTCCAGGCCGACCCACGGCCGGCAGCTGCCCGGCGCGAGGGCTTCGTCGAAGATCGCCGCGCCCTGCGCGTCCAGGCGCCAGTCGGCGGTCTTGAGCGTGTAGCGCGCGGCGGCCGGCGACAGGTTGGAGATCTCGACCACGTTGCGGTAGGTGGTGCCGGGCTTGGCCGAGTCTTCGAAGCGCGGCGGCGAGACCAGGGCCGAGAAACCCTGCGCGGCGGCGCAGACGGGCAAGAGCGCGAACAGCGCGGCGAGGGCGCGCAGGCGGGCGAGGCGCATCACGGGGTGTCCAGATCGATTTCGAAGGAGAAATGCAGTTGTTCGGCCCGCGCCAGGCGCTGGCCGTCGGCTTGCAGACTCAGGCGCACGGTGTCCTCGAGCAGGCCGGCCGGCAGCGGACCGGCGTAGACCAGGGCGCGCTCGCCGGCGCGCAGCGCGCCCGGCAGCAGGCGGCCGCGAGTGGTCCACTCGGCCAGGATCGGACCGGACGGCGAAGCGGGCAGGGTCATGTAGACCCGGCCCTGGCGGCCCTGCCACGGCGACAGGTCCAGGCGCACCAGCACGGTCAAGGCGCCGGACACGGTCTGGCGCGCGTTGCGGCCGGGCACGGCGTCGTCCCAGCGCATCTGCACGTCGTTGTCGAGCACCTGGCTGGCGCTGTCGTCGACGCGGAAGGTCGCGGCCGGGGCCAGGCCGGCGCACAGCCACAGCAGCAGAAACGCAAGCGCGCGGCTCATGGCGCGCTCAGGGTGTAGACCACCCGCCCGGTGTAGGTGCCGGCGGCGACCACCGCGTCGTTGCTGTAGCGGAAACGGTGGCAGCTTTCGCGCCAGGTGTTGGCCGGGAAGCTGGCCAGGGTCTGCACGCCGCCGTTGAAGCTGCCGGCCGGGATCGGCTGGGCGTCGGTGTCGCCGTTGCCGCTGCTGGCCCAGGCGATCTGGGTGAAGGGAATGCCGTCGCCGCTGCCGTTGCCGAGGCTGGCCGGCGAAGAGACGGTCAGGCTGGCCGAACCGGTGGTGGTGGAACGGCGGTAGAAACCGCCGATATAGACCTCGTCGGGCACGTTGCAGAAGGTGTAGCCATCGTAATGGCTGGTGGTCTGGGTGGCGTCGCTGGTCATCAACTGGTCGCTGCCGTTGCCGAGCGCGGCGGCCGGCACGGCCACCGAGACCTTGTTGAGCGCGCCGCCGGAACCCGGCGTGCCGCCGCCACGATAGGTGCCGGTGAATACGCCGTTGCCGACGCGCAGGTAGACCGCGCGCGTGCCGGGCGAGATGGTGACCACGAACGCCTGGGCGGCGCCGAGCCACAGCGCGGCCAGCGGCAGCAGAGCCCAGCGGGACGTGCGGCTCTTGATCGGATTGATCTTGATCGGACTGATCTTGATCTGGCTGATCTGGCTGATCTGGCTGATCTGGCTGATCTGGCGGATTGCGCGCAGCGACGGCGTCATGACGGCGGTTCCGGTGCGGAGGCGGAGCGGAGACCTCCTCCCGCGGCGGACCGCGGGAGGCGGTGGCGTAGCGGGCGGCGCCTGGCGCCGCCGGCTCGCCGCTTACGGCATCGAAGCGGTGTAGGTGACGCGGCTGTTGTTGGCGTTGACGCCGCCGTACACGCCCGGGGCGACGACGTTGTTGTTGAGGTAGGTGTAGGTCCAACGCGCGCTGCGGTTGACCACCTTGCCGCTGGACGGGGCGATGGTCAGCGGGGCCGAGGCGCCGTCGGTCAACACCGGCGCCGGCAGGGCGGCGGTATCGCTGGCGGTGGCGATCTGGCTGTAGGAAATGGTGTCGCCGGCGGCGCCGTTGCTGAGCGCGCCCAGCGCGGTCGCGCCGAGGGTGATGTTGCCGTTGTTGCCGACCACCTTGGCGGTGACCTCGCCGTTGCCCAGGTCGCCGGAGGTCGCGGTCGCGGCGACGGCGGTGCCGTTGCCGACGTTGGCGGCCGGGACCGCGAAGGCGATCTGGTTGACCGTGGCGGTGGTGGTGTAGTCGGCGCCGCTGCCGACGCGCAGGAACAGGATCTTCGGAATCGTGATCTGGAAGTCGAGCTTGGCGGAAGCGGTCAGCGGGGTGGCGGTGCCGGTGCTGTACTGCGATTCGGCCTGGGCGAGCAGCGGCGCGCCGGCCAGCAGGGCGACGGCCAGAAGAGAGGTCGGAAGCTTGCGCATCATGCGGGGTCCAAAGGAGGTGGGCGGCCGGGGCTCCGGACGCTGAGGGCAGCAAGAGCATGTTTCGTGCCAAAAAATGTGATCGATAGCTCATTGAAATTGTTAACTTCAAGTGATTTTTGCGTGAGGGGAAGTGAGTCAAAAGCTGACCCCCGGCGTCGGTTTGCGTCTTTTCGGGCCAGGATCGGCACGTCCGCAGGCCGTTAACGGTCAGAAACGCGGGCGAAGACGGCCTGTACGCCGAAGATCGCGCCGTTGCCCGATTCAGGTTTGTGGAGGCGAGTCGGACGCGGTAGACCGCTGTGCCGCGGCGCCGGACGGGTATCGAAAGCAGGGCCGGGTCCTGGCGTCCGTGCCGGGGCTGTGGTCCGGCCGCGCATCGCGTCGCGTGCGTGCTTCACCGCTGCTTCACTGCCGCCACACCGCCGGGCCATCGCCTCCACGCACGGGCTGCGCAAGCTGCGCTCCGAGTTCGTAACCAGGAGCAAGACCATGCGGGTGTGGCTGAAGATGTTGTTGGTGCTGGGGATGACCCTGGCGATCCTGATTCCGCTGCTGATGATCGGCGGGATCATCGACGAGCGGCAGGGCTATCGCGCCGAGGCGGTGAACCAGATCGCGCGCAGCTACGCCGGCGCGCAGGCGTTTTCCGGGCCGGTGCTGGTGGTGCCGTACGAGGACACCTGGATCGAGCAGCAGAAGGACCTCGACGGCGCGATCAAGCAGGTACGCCGCCGCGAGCTCGGTCACTGGACCTTCTTCCCCAACAAGCTCGACGTCGACGGCGAACTGCTGCCGCGGGTGCGCCGGCTCGGCCTGCACAAGGTGCGGGTGTACGACTGGGCCGGGCGCGCGCGCGCCGATTTCAGCGCGACGATTCCGGCCGAAGCGACCGCCGACCCGGACCGCAACGGCCGGGTGCGCAGCATCGGCCGGCCGTGGCTGAGCTATGCCTTCGCCGACGTGCGCGGCCTGCGTACGCCGAAGCTGCGCCTGAACGGCGCCGAGGCGGCGATCGAGGACGGCCTGGGCGCGCGCGACGGCGGCGGCATCCATGCCCGCCTGGCCGCCCCCGCGCCGGGTACCCAGCTGCGCCTGGACACCGAGCTGAGCTTCGTCCTCGGCGGCACCGAATCGCTGGCCCTGGTGCCGTTGGGCAAGAACAACCGCTTCGCCCTGCATTCCAAGTGGCCGCATCCCAACTACGGCGGCAGCTTCCCGCCGAGCTCGGACGAGATCGGCGAGCATGGCTTCCGCGCCGAGTGGCAGGTGGCGTCGGTGGCGACCAACGCCCAGCGCCAGTACCTGGCCGGCAACGTGCTGCCGGTGGTGCGCCTCACCCGCGACGAGGCCAACGAACCCATCGGCGAGGTCAATGCGGTGCAGGTGACGCTCAAGGATCCGGTCAACGTCTACAGCCAGGCCGACCGCGCGACCAAGTACGGCCTGCTGTTCGTGCTGCTGACCTTCGTCGGCTTCTTCATGTTCGAACTGATCAAGCAACTGCGCATCCACCCGATCCAGTACGGCCTGGTCGGCCTGGCCCTGGCGATCTTCTTCCTGTTGCTGGTCAGCCTCAGCGAGCACATCGCCTTCGGCCAGGCCTATCTGGCGGCGAGCGCGGCCTGCATCGGCCTGCTGGTGTTCTACCTGAGCGCGGTGCTGCGCAGCGCGCTGCGCGCGCTGGGCTTCGGCGCCATGCTGACCACCCTGTACGGCGCCCTGTACGGGCTGCTGGTGTCGGAGGACAACGCCCTGGTGCTCGGCGCCGGCCTGCTGTTCTTGATCCTGGCCACGATCATGGCGGTGACCCGCAAGGTCGACTGGTACCAGCTCGGCGGCGGCCTGCCGCGGCGCGCGCCGGTGCCGGACCCGCCGGTCGGCCCGGCCTGAGCCCCCGCGCCGCGCCCGGGCGTCCCGGGCGCGGCGCAGCGGCGGTTGCGCAAACCTTGATACAGAAAAAATCGCGCCAGGGACGGCGCAGCGCACCGGCGCTGACTAAGATGGAGCGATGAAAAGGCCGATGCCCGTGATCCGCAGTTTCGCCGGAGTGGAAATCGCCCCGCATCTGCCGGCATTGGCCGAACTGCGCATGCGGGTGTTCCGCGAATGGCCGTATCTGTACGACGGCGACGCGCAGTACGAGGAGCGATACCTGCGCACTTATCGCGACTCCTGGCGCAGCGTGGTGGTGCTGGCCTTCGACGGCGGCCGGGTGGTCGGCGCCTCGACCGGGTTGCCGTTGAGCGACGAGACCGACGAGATCCGCGCCGCCTTCGACGGCCACCTGGTCCAGGTCGAGCACGTGTTCTACTGCGGCGAATCGGTGTTGCTGCCGGAGTATCGCGGGCTCGGCGTCGGCCATCGTTTCTTCGATCTGCGCGAGGCGCACGCACGCGCGCTCGGCGACCTGCGCTGGACCACGTTCTGCTCGGTCGAGCGCGACCCCGACGACCCGCGCCGGCCGGCGTTCCACCGCGGCAACGAGGTCTTCTGGCGCAAGCGCGGCTATACCCATCGTCCCGAACTGCGCGCCCACCTGAGCTGGAGCGAGATCGGCCGCGGCGAGCAGCCGCATACCCTGAGTTTCTGGCTGCGGCCGTTGGAGCGAGCGCGATGAGAGTGGCGGTGGCCAAGTACCGGATCGGCGCGCCGCGCGATTTCGCCGAGTTCGCCGACAAGCAGGCGCAGTGGCTGGCCGAGGCGCGCGCCGGCGGCGCGCAGGTGGCGGTGTTGCCCGAGTACCTGTCGCTGGAGCTGGGCGCGACCTTCGGCGCGGCGACCCAGGGCGACCTGCACGCTTCGCTGGTCGCCACCCAGGCCTATCACGGCGCCTGGCTGGAGCTGTTCGGCCTGCTCGCGCGCGAGTTGCGCCTGCACGTGGTGGCCGGCAGTTTCCTGCTCGATCCGGGGCACGGCCGCTATCGCAACCGCTGTTACGCCTTCGCGCCGGACGGCGGCCGGGTGTGGCAGGACAAGCTGCAGTTGACCGGGTTCGAGAAGCGCGCCGGGGTGATCGAGGCCGGCAACGAATTGAGCGCCTTCGCCCTGGGCGCGGCGCGCGCGGGCATCGCGATCTGCTACGACATCGAGTTCCCGCTGCCGGTGCGCGCGCAATGCGAAGCCGGCGCGCGGCTGCTGCTGGCGCCGAGCTGCACCGACACCGAGGCCGGCGCGACCCGGGTGCGGGTGGGTTGCCTGGCGCGCGCGCTGGAGAACCGCTGCTTCGTCGCCCAGGCGGTGACCGCGGGCGATGCGGCCTGGAGCCCGGCGCTGGACGTGAACACCGGCGAAGCCGCGGTGTACGCGCCGATGGACGTCGGCCTGCCGGCCGACGGCGTGCTGGCGCAGACCCGCGGCGGACAGCGCTGGGCCTATGCCGACCTGGACTTCGCCGCGCTCGACGCCAGCCGCGAGCGGGCGCAGGTCGCCAACGACCGCGACTGGCCCGGCCAGCACGCCCCGGCGATTGCGCGGGCGCGCGTGCAGGCCTGGGAACCGCGCGGCTGATCACCGGTCGTCGCGGACGCCGTGCGCCTGCAGGAGCGGCGCCCCGCGGGGATTTCCTCCGGTCATGAGCGGCGGCCCATCGAAACGACATGCGCAAGCGCGGCCGCAAGCCGTCCGCATGCATAGCGCTGTTCGAGCCAGAGCCCCGTGTTCGAATCGCTTCGGCAGCGGACGTGGTATGGCGTCGCTTCGGTTGTCGCGGCTCGCGCCGCTCCTACAGGGGCCGACGGCGCCGCGGGATCGGAGCAGGGCAGTCGCGGCTTGCGCCGCTCCTACCCCGGGTTGGGCGGCTTGCCGAGGCGCCCTCGCTGATACCCCTTGCAAAAGGGGGGCAGGGGGGATTTGCTCTTCCCGAGTCCCGAGTCCCGAGTCCCGAGTCCCGAGTCCCGGCCTCACCACAACGACACGCCGGGTACCAGCCACAACGACAGCCCGGCCAGGGCGCTGCCGATCGCGGTCGCGGCGAGCACGTCGCTGGGGTAATGCAGGCCCAGCACCACGCGCGAGGCGGCGACGCTGGCGGTGAACGGGATCAGCAGCCAGGCCAGGACCGGGTAGTGGGCCATCGCGACCAGGCTGAAGGCGACCGCATGCAGGGTGTGGCCGGAGGGAAAGCTGAACTCGTCCAGCGGCGCGACCCAGGCGTGGATGCGCTGGTCGGAAGCGAACGGGCGCGGACGCCGGGTCCAGCGCTTGAGCAGTTTGTACAGCGCCAGCGCGATCACCCCGGTCGCGGCCAGGTGCAGCGAGGCGCGCAGGCCGTCGTAACCGTCGGCGACGATCAGGCCGGCCATCAGCGCGTACCAGAACACGCCGTCGCCGAGCCGGCTGATCGCGGCGAAGTAGGCGCGCGAGCCGTTGCGTTCGCCGAGCCGGTTGGCGCGCAGGCACCAGCCGGATTCGCCGTCGCTGAGGCGTTTGCGCAAGGGCATGCGGTTCATGCGACCTCCTGGGGCGGTTTGCCGGGAGCGGCGGGGGAAGCGACGGTTTCGGCCGCGGGCCGAGCGGCGGTTTCGGCGCCCTCGTCGCTGCGGCGCAGGCGCCCGGGCGTGTTGCGTTCGGCCAGGCCGCGCAGCAGGGCATCGAAGTCGGCCGCGACCTGTTCCGGGCGCAGGCCGGCGATCGCTTCGCGGCCGGCGCGCGCCATCGCCGCGCGCAGCGCGTCGCCGCAGCCGATCCGCACCGCCGCGGCGACGAAGCCGGCGTCGTCGCCGTCGGCGATCGCCGCGCCGTCGACGCCGTCGCGCAGATGTTCGTGAGCGGCGCCGTAGTCGAAGGCCACCGTCGGCACCCCGCTGGCCATCGCCTCCAGGGTGACGTTGCCGAAGGTCTCGCTGTGGCTGGGGAACAGGAACAGGTCGCCGCTGGCGAAATGGCTGGCCAGGGCGGGGCCGCGCTGCAGGCCGCAGAAGATGAAATCCGGATTGTCGCGCTGCAGCTTCTCGCGCGAAGGCCCGTCTCCGACCCAGACGAAGCGCGCCTGCGGCCGCCGCGCCTGCAGCGAGCGGAACGCGCGCACCGCCAGGTCGAGATTCTTCTCCGGGGCGATGCGGCCGACGTAGATCGCCGCCAGGCCGTCCTCGCCCAGCCCCCAGTCGCGGCGCAGCGCGGCGCTGCGCCGGTGCGGGGCGAACAGCGCGGTATCGACCGCGCGCGGCAGCCGCACCACGTCTTCGAAGCGGCGCGCGCGCAGGAACTCGGCCAACTCGCGGGTCGGCACCAGGGTCGCGTCGGCGTCGTTGTGGAAGCGGCGCATCCAGTCCAGGGCGACGCCGCCGAGCCAGGGCGCGCCGTAGTCGCGCATGTACTCGTCGAAGCGGGTGTGGAAGCCGGTCGCGACGGGGATGCCGAGCCGGCGCGCGGCGCGCAGCGCCGACCAGCCCAGCGGGCCTTCGGTGGCGACGTAGATCGCGTCCGGACGCTGCCGGGTCCAGGCCGCGCGCAGTCGGCCGGCGCAGGGCAGGCCGAAGCGCAGCCCCGGATAACGCGGCAGCGGCAGGCCGCGCACCAGCAACTCCTGCCCCGGGCCCCGGGCCGGGTCGCCGGCCTGGCGCGGCCGCACCAGCTCGACCGCGTGACCGCGCTCGCGCAGACCCTGTTCCAAACCCTGGACGGTCAGGGCGACGCCGTTGATCTCCGGCGGATAGGTCTCGGTGACGATCGCGTAGCGCATGCGCGGCTCCCGGTTTGGGCAAGCCTGGACGCACGGCATGTCCCGGCGATGGCGCCGGCATGACCGTGGCATGACGCGGGCCGGGGCCGACTTCGAGACCGTGACGCAAAGCGCATTTGCCCGCTGCGGAACGGGTCGGGCCCGGGCCGTCAATGCCGGCACACTGGGGTCACGTTCCGGAGTGTTAACAACCCGATCCCTACAATCGCCCGATTCATTGGATCCGGATCCCCCGCCGGTGCACCGACGCGAGCTACTCAAAACCGGGCTGTCGTTGCCTTGGCTGGGCCTGGGCGCGGCTTGGCCGTGGGCGGCGCTGGCGGCGGCCGGGCCGGCGCGGCCGTTCGGCCCGGACACGGTGCCGGCGCTGGCGCGCGCGCTGGCCGCGAAACCCTACCGCGCCGGAGACAGCGAGCTGCCGCCGGCGCTGGCCGCGATCCCCTACGATCGCTACCGCGATATCCGCTACGACCCGGCGCAGGCCCTGTGGAAGGCCGAGCGGCTGCCGTTCCAACTGCAATGCTTCCACCGCGGCTTCCTGTTCAAGCAGCGCGTCGACCTGCACCTGGTCGACGCCGGGCAGGCCACGCCGCTGGCGTACCGGCCGCAGATGTTCAGCTTCGGCGCCGCGCCCAAGCCGCAGCAGGACGACCTGGGCTTCGCCGGTTTCCGCATCCACGGCCCGATCAATCGCGCCGACTACTACGACGAAGTCGCCGCCTTCCTCGGCGCCAGCTATTTCCGCGCGGTCGCCAAGGACTTGCTGTACGGCCTGTCGGCGCGCGGCCTGGCGCTGAACACCGGCGCCGGCCAGGACGAGGAGTTCCCGGCGTTCACCGGTTTCTGGATCGAACGGCCGGCGCGGCGCGCGCGCGGCATCGTGGTCCACGCCTTGCTCGACAGCCCCAGCGTGGCGGGGGCGATGCGGTTTTCGATCACCCCGGGCACCGAGACCGTGTTCGACACGCAGTTGCGGTTGTACCCGCGCGTGGCCCTGCAGCGGGTCGGCATCGCGCCGCTGACCAGCATGTACCACTTCGACGCGGCCAACCGGGTCGGCATCGACGACTTCCGCCCCTCGGTGCACGACTCCGACGGCCTGGCGTTGTACAACGGCGCCGGCGAGCAGATCTGGCGTCCGCTGCACAATCCGCGCGCATTGCAGGAAAGCGCATTCCAGGACCGACGCCCGCGCGGTTTCGGCCTGATGCAGCGCAAGCGCGCCTTCGCCGACTACGCCGATGCCGAGGCGCATTACGAGCGCCGGCCCAGCCTGTGGGTGGAGCCGCTCGGCGATTGGGGCGAGGGCGCGGTGCACCTGATCGAGATTCCGACCGGCGACGAATACCACGACAACATCGTCGCCTTCTGGCGCCCGCGCGCGGCGCTGGCGGCCGGCCGCGAGCATCGTTACGACTACCGCCTGCACTGGTGCGCGCGCCACGCCTGGAAGCCGGAGCTGGCGAGCGTCGCCGGCACCCGCATCGGCGCCGGCCGCGACGGCGCGCGCCGGGTGGTGATCGACCTGGAGGGCGGCCGCCTGGCCGCGCTCGGCCGCGACGCGCGCTTGCGCGCGTCGGTATGGGCCTCGGCCGGCCGCGTCGTCGACGCGGTCGCGCACGCCAACGCCGGCACCGGCGGCTGGCGCATGGCCTTCGAACTGCAACCGCAGGACGCGCGCGCGATCGAATTGCGCGCCGTGCTCGAAGACGAGCGCGGTCCTGTTTCCGAAACCTGGCTTTATCGTTGGACCGCATGAATCCCACCGTCTCTGCGTTGCACCGTCCCAGTTCCGCGCCGTTCGAGGCCCTGCCGCCGGAGTCGCCGTTGGCGATGCCGGTGCAGACGCTGTCCGCCGGCGCGCTGTCGCGGGCGCCGCTGCCGACCATGCCCAGGGCGATGGCCTGGCGCCGCCTGTACGTGATCGGCGGCGCCGCGCTGCTGACCCTGGTGGCGGCCTATCAGATCCTGCGCGTGCTCTACGTCGGCGGACTGAATCTGCTCGAAGGCGTGCTGTTGCTGCTGTTCGTGTTCCTGTTCGCCTGGATCGCGCTGGCCTTCACCAGCGCCTTGGCCGGTTTCGCCTTGATCCTGTCGCGGCGGCGTTGGCGGCTGGGCCTGAAGCAGGACGGCGAACTGCCCGCGCTGGGCCAACGCACCGCCTTGCTGGCGCCGACCTACAACGAGGACCCCGAGCGGCTGATGGCCGGTCTGCAGGCGATCTACGAGTCGGTCGCCGCCACCGGCCAGCTCGACCGCTTCGACTTCTTCATCCTCAGCGACACCACCAAGGAACCGATCCGCCAGGCCGAGATCCGCGCGTTCCAGGCGCTGCGCGAGCGCACCGGCGGCCAGGCGCGGATCTTCTATCGCCGGCGCAAGAACAACGCCGAGCGCAAGGCCGGCAACATCGCCGAGTGGGTGCGCCGCTTCGGCGCGGCCTACCCGCACATGCTGATCCTCGACGCCGACAGCCTGATGACCGGCGAGGTCATCGTGAAGCTGTCCGGGGCGATGGAGCGGCATCCGGACGTGGCCCTGATCCAGACCCTGCCGATGATCGTCAACGGCCAGACCCTGTTCGCGCGCATGCAGCAGTTCGCCGGCCGCGTGTACGGCCCGGTGATCGCCTACGGCATCGCCTGGTGGCACGGCGCGGAAAGCAATTACTGGGGCCACAACGCGATCATCCGCACCCGCGCCTTCGCCGATCACGCCGGGCTGCCCGAACTGCGCGGCCGGCGTCCGTTCGGCGGCACCGTGCTCAGCCACGATTTCGTCGAAGCCGCGCTGATGCGCCGCGGCGGCTGGGCCCTGCACATGGTGCCGGGCCTGGTCGGCAGCTACGAGGAAGGTCCGCCGTCGCTGACCGACATGCTGGTGCGCGACCGGCGCTGGTGCCAGGGCAATCTGCAGCACACCGCGGTGCTGCCGGCGCGCGGCCTGCACTGGATCAACCGCCTGCATCTGCTGATCGGCATCGGCCATTACTTCACCGCGCCGATGTGGGCGATGCTGATGCTGATCGGCCTGGCGATTCCGCTCGACCACGCCGGTTTCTTCAACTGGGACAGCGTGCGCCTGCCGGGCTTCTCGCCCAGCGCCTACTGGCGCGACCAGGACCCGGACCGGGTGCTGTGGGTGTTCGTGGCGACCATGGCGGTGCTGCTGGCGCCGAAGTTCATGGCCTACCTGGCCCTGCTGACCGATCCGGAAACCCGGCGCGGCTGCGGCGGCGCGGTCCGCGCCTTCCTCAGCATGATTCTGGAGACCCTGCTGGCGGCGCTGATGGCGCCGATCACCATGTACGTGCAGTCGCGCGGCGTGGCCGAAGTGCTGGCCGGCAAGGACTCGGGCTGGGAGTCGCAGCGCCGCGACGACGGCAGCCTGCCTTTGTCGGGGCTGATCCGCAGCTACGGCGGGCTGAGCCTGCTCGGCCTGTTGATCGGCTCGATGGCCTACGTGATTTCGCCGCCGCTGGCGGCGTGGATGTCGCCGGTGATCCTGGGCCTGATCGTGTCGATCCCGGTGGTCGCGTTCACTTCTGCCCGCGCGCCGGGGCTGTTCCTGCGCAAGCTCGGGATCTTCCGCATCCCGGAGGAAATCGCCCCGCCGCCGGTGCTGGTGCGGGCGAGGCAGTTGCGCATCGAGGCGGCCCGGCGTTCCTCGGCCTGAGTCACGGATCGGCCGTGGGCGGGGACGTCCGCGGCGTTCGTGCGCTGGGGCGAGCGGCTATGCTCGGCGCATGGACCAGACGCGCGATGCTCCCGATCCCGCGCTGAGCCACGTCGTCGGCGCGACCGCGCCGCCGCTGCTGGACGAAACCATCGGCGCGATGCTCGCCCGCATCGCCGCCGCCTGGCCCAAGCGCGAGGCGCTGGTGGTGCCGCCGCAGCACCTGCGCCTGAGCTGGCGGGCGTTCGACGCCGCGACGACCCGGCTCGCCGCCGGCCTGCTCAGGCTCGGCCTGGCGCCCGGCGACCGGATCGGGGTGTGGTCGCTCAACCGCGCCGAATGGGTATTGCTGCAGTTCGCCAGCGCGCGCGCCGGGCTGATCCTGGTCAACATCAATCCGGCGTATCGCAGCCACGAGCTGGAATACGCCTTGAACCTGGTCGGCTGCCGCGCGCTGGCGATCGTGCCTTCGTTCAAGAGCTCGAACTACCTGGACATGCTGCGCGAACTGGCGCCCGAGCTCGGCCGCGACCCGCCCGGCCTGCTGCGCGCGCGGCGCCTGCCGGACTTGCGCCACGTGCTGGTGATGGGCGCGGGCGAGCCGCCGCCGGGCGCGCACGCCTTCGATGCGATCGCCGCCTGCGACGACCCGGCCGCGCACGCGTTGCTGCGCCGCGTGAGCGAGCGGCTGTCGCCGGACGATCCGATCAACATCCAGTTCACCTCCGGCACCACCGGCGCGCCCAAGGGCGCGACCCTGACCCACCGCAACATCGTCAACAACGGCTTCTTCGTCGGCCGGGCGATGCGGCTGAGCGAGCGCGACCGGCTGTGCATCCCGGTGCCGTTCTACCACTGCTTCGGCATGGTCCTGGGCAATATGGCCTGCGCCACCCACGGCGCCTGCATGGTGATTCCGGGCGAAGGCTTCGATCCGCTGGCGACCCTGCAGACGGTCGCCGCCGAGCATTGCACCGGCCTGCACGGCGTACCGACCATGTTCATCGCCCAGCTGCAGCACCCGCGCTTCGCCGAATTCGACCTGAGCAGCCTGCGCACCGGCATCATGGCCGGCGCCAACTGCCCGATCGAGGTGATGAAGCAGGTGGTCGGGCGCATGCACATGGAGCAGGTGACCATCGCCTACGGCATGACCGAGACCAGCCCGGTCAGCTTCCAGACCGTGCCCGACGACCCGCTGCCAAGGCGCGTGGATTCGGTCGGCCGGGTCCACCCGCATGTGGAGGTGCGCATCGTCGACGAGCGCGGCGCCACCGTGCCGCGCGGCCAGGTCGGCGAGCTGCTGACCCGCGGTTATTCGGTGATGCAGGGCTATTGGGGCGATCCGCGCCGCACCGCAGAGGCGGTCGACGGCGAGGGCTGGATGCACACCGGCGACCAGGCCACGATCGACGCCGACGGCTATTGCCGGATCGTCGGCCGGCTCAAGGACATGCTGATCCGCGGCGGCGAGAACGTGTATCCGCGCGAGGTCGAGGAATTCCTCCACGCCCATCCGGCGATCGCCGACGTGCAGGTGTTCGGCGTGCCCGACGAGAAGTTCGGCGAGGAAGTCTGCGCCTGGGTCCGTCTGGCCGAAGGCGCCGCGCTCGATGCCGAAGCCCTGCGCGGGTTCTGCCAGGGGCGCATCGCCCACTACAAGATTCCGCGCTACGTCGAATTCGTCGACGCCTTGCCGATGACGATCAGCGGCAAGCCGCAGAAGTACCTGATGCGCGAGCGGATGGTCGAGCTGTTGGCGCGGCGCGCCGGCCTGGATTGACGCAGCCGCAGCGGCGATGGAATCGAAGGGCGGCAGACGAAAAGCCCGCCGTGCGGCGGGCTTGAGCGCTCGTGCCGCCTGAGGGCTTACTTCAGGTAAATCTCGGTGATATTGCAGCCCTGGGTGCGAACCGAAACGTTGCGCTTGTTGACCACCGCGCTGATCAGCATGGTCAGCATGCCTTTGCCGCCCGGCTGCGCATCGTTGAAGAACAGCACCGGGTTGCCGCTCGAGGCGGCGCATTCGGCTGACGTGCCGCTGGACAGCCAGACGTAATGCAGGGTCATCGCTTCGTACGCGCCCAACTGGGTGACCTGAACGTTGTCGATGAATTCGGCCGAGGCGCTTGTGCTGGCGGCCAGCAGGGCGAGCGAGCCGGCGATGAGCTTGGTCTTGATGTTCTTCATGTGAATGTCCTAAGTGCGTTGTTGCGTCTGGGCGCGGATTACTTGAGGTAGGCTTCGGTGATCTTGCAGCCGGTGATGCGCAGCGAGACGTTGCGTTTGTTCAGCATCGCGGCGGTCAGAATGGCTAGCAGGCTCTTGCCGCCGGGCTGCGCTTCGTCGAAGCCGATGGTCGGGTTGCCGGGGCTGTTGGCGGCGCAGTCGGAGGACACGCCGGTGGACATCCACACGAAGTGCATCGTGCCCTGCTCGTAGGAGCTGATCTGAGTGAGTTGGGTGGTTTCGATGAACTCCGCCGAGGCGCTAGTGCTGGCGGCTAGGAGGGCCGTAGTGACGGCCAGAGTCTTGAACTTCATGGGATTGTTCTCGATGGTCGGCAAGGGGCGACGAACGCCGGATCAGTTGAGGAGATACATCGTGATCGGCGTGAGGTCGTAAGCCTTGGAGTGGTCGATCGTCAACACCGGAGAGGAGTTGTTGATCGGAGTCCACTTGTCGTATTCGTAGTAGGCCGACTTGAAAGGCGTTTGCCCGAGTCCCTCCGGCAAGCGGACATTGATCGTGAAGCTGGCGTCGCGCTTGTAGTAGAAGGTCGTCTTGACGTTGCCGTTAGGGCACTGCCCGGGCGTCTGGCAGGGCATGTAGCGCACCACGCTGACATCCGGCTTGGGATACGTCTCCGAGTCGATCTTGTGCCGGGCGATGGCGAGGTCGCCCTGGTAGATGGTCAAGCTTGCGTCGCCCTTGCTTGAGTAATAGGGCGCTTCGTTTTGCGTCCAGTACAGCAGCGCATCGCCGCGCGCGGTCGCGGTCAAGGTGATCATGTCGCCGCCATGTGGATCTTGCGGCGCGTCCAGTCGGATTTCGGGCTGTGCGCCCAGCGCGGAGACAGAACCGCTGGCCGCCAGCAGCGTCGCAGCTGCAAGCGAACGCAGCCGCGCGTTCCGCAAGGAGTGGGTTGAGGTAGACATTGGCTCTCGGGAAATAGGGTTCGGATGTTTTTCGGCCAAAGCGAGCCGCGCAGCCGTGCGGGCTGCATGCGGATATGGGAAAAAAGGACTGCACCTCCTGTGCATAGAAATCCTGTTATGGAACGAACGCGGGTGTTCGCGGATGCGTCCGGCTATCGTCTTAGGATAGCGTTGCATTTTCTCACGCGCTGATCCGGCGGCGTGGAAACTCGCGCGATTTCGCCTGCTACGGGCAACAGGCGGATTCGGCAAAATCCGTCGATGTTGTGGATGGCGCCGGCGCCATCGAACATCGCGCGGGAAACAGGACGGGTTAGGCGATTAAGCCGCCAGCAGCTTCAACGCGATCCCCAGCCCGGCCATGTCCTGCGGTTCGCCTTCCAGGTCGGCGCGGATCAGCGGCCGCGACTCCAGCCAGCGCCTGGACACGGTCAGGGTCAGGGTGCCGCCGTCGGCGTGCGCGTCGAGCTGCGGGATCGGATCGGACTCGTGGGCGCGGTGCAGCAGCACCGCCAGGCGCAGCAGGGCCGAGCTGCGCCGGACCGCGGCGAGCAGGCGGTCGGGCAGGGCCTCGAAGGCGGACTTGGGAATGCCGCGGCGGTGGGTGCGCACCAGCGCGGCGAGGAATTGCTGCTGCTGGCGCGAGAAGCCGGAAATGTCCGAATTCTCGATCACGTAGGAGCTGTGCACGTGGTACTGGCTGTGGGCGATGGCCAGGCCGAGCTCGTGCAGGCGCGCGGCGCGCTGCAGCATCAGCCGGTCGTCGGCGTCCAGTCCCCAGCCCTTGGCGACCTGGTCGAACAGGCGCATCAGGGTCGCCTCGACCCGCTTGGATTGCTGTTCGTCGATGCCGTAGCGCTTGACCAGGGCCGCCACCGCCGCGTCGCGCGGATCGTCGGCGCCGCCGCGGCCGAGCATGTCGTACAGCACGCCCTCGCGCATAGCCGCCTTGCTGACCGCCATGCGTTGCAGGCCGAGCACGTTGAACGCGGCCTCCAGGATCAGGATGCCGCCGGCGATGATCGGCCGGCGGTCGGCCGACAGGCCGGGCAGGTCGATGGCCTCGATGCGCTCGGCCTGGAGCAGGCGCTCGCGCAACTGCGGCAGGGCTTCGGCGGTGACCGCGCCCTTGGTCAGCTTCATCGCCGCGCAGATCTCGCCGATCGCCTTGTTGGTGCCGGACGAGCCCAGCGCCTCGTGCCAGCCCAGCGCGCGGTAAGTGCCGGCGAACTGCTGGAACTCGGCCGAGACTTCGTTCAGCGCGTCGCGCCATTTCTTCTTCGACAGCTTGCCGTTTTCGAAGAAGCGGCGGGTGCTGGCGACGCAGCCGACCTGCAGGCTCTCGCGCTCGATCGCCTCGAAGCCGCTGCCGACGATGCATTCGGTGGAGCCGCCGCCGATGTCGATCACCAGCCGGCGTTCGCCGGGCTTGGACGGCTGGGCGTGGGCCACGCCGAGGTAGATCAGGCGCGCCTCTTCGCGGCCGGAAACGACCTCGATGGCGTGGCCCAGGGCCGATTCGGCCGGCATCAGGAAGGCCTGCGGCGCGGCCAGGCGGCGCACGGTATTGGTCGCGATCGCGCGCACCCGCTGCGGCGGCACGTCGCGGATGCGCTGGCCGAAGCGCGACAGGCAGTCCAGCGCGCGCTGGCGCACTTCCGGCGCCAGGCCGCCCTTGCGGTCCAGGCCTTCGGCCAGGCGCACGGTCTCGCGCAGGCGGTCGACGGTGCGCAACTGGCCCAGCACGTAACGCGCGACCACCATGTGGAAGCTGTTCGACCCCAGGTCGACGGCGGCGAGCAGGTCGCCGTCCTGGAGCGGCAGGCGGGTGGTCGGGAACACGTTATTCATGGCGCGGAATTTTCGACTATCCGCACAGTTTGGCCAACAGGGTGGCCTGGGCCGAGTGCGGCATCGCGCCGTCCTCGGGCGTCACCCGCTGGTAGCGCCCGTCGGCGCCGAGCTGCCAGGCGTTGAGGTTGTCGTTCAAGTAATTGGCCAGCGCCTCCTCGTAGACCCGCGCGCGCAGGTCCGAATCCAGGATCGGAAAGCCGGTCTCGACCCGGCGCAGCAGATTGCGCTCCAGCCAGTCGGCGCTGGAGCAGAACAGGTCCGGGGCGCCGTCGTTGGCGAACCAGTAGACCCGGTGGTGTTCGAGGAAGCGGCCGACGATCGAGCGCACCCGGATGTTGTCGGACACGCCTTCCACGCCCGGGCGCAGGGTGCAGGCGCCGCGCACGATCAAGTCGATCTGGACCCCGGCCTGCGAGGCTTGGTACAGGGCGCGGATCACCTGCGGCTCGTTCAAGGCGTTCATCTTGGCCACGATCCGCGCCGGCTTGCCGGCGCGGGCGTGCTTGGTCTCGCGATCGATCCGCTTGAGCACCCCGGCGTGCAGGGTGAACGGCGATTGCAGCAGGCACTTGAGCTTCAGCGACGGCGCCAAGCCGGACAGTTGCTGGAAGATCAGGTGCACGTCGTTGCCGATGTCCGGGTCGGCGGTGATCAGGCCGAAGTCGGTGTAGGCGCGCGCGGTACCGCTGTGGTAGTTGCCGGTGCCCAGGTGCACGTAGCGTTTGAGCTTGCGGCCCTCGCGGCGCACGATCAGCAGCATCTTGGCGTGGGTCTTGTAGCCGACCACGCCGTACACCACCTGCACGCCGGCTTCCTGCAGCCGGTCGGCCAGGCCCAGGTTGGCCTCCTCGTCGAAGCGCGCGCGCAGCTCGACCACCACGGTGACGTCCTTGCCGTTGCGCGCCGCCTGCACCAGCTGCTCGACGATCGGCGAGTCCTTGCCGGCGCGGTACAGGGTCTGCTTGATCGCCAGCACGTTCGGGTCTTCGGCGGCCTGGCGGATCAGCTCCAGCACCGGCGCGAACGAATCGAAGGGATGGTGCAGCAGCAGGTCGCCGTCGGCGACGGTGTCGAAGAGGGTATCGATGCCCGCCGGCACGCGCTGCTGGTACGGCGGGAATTTCAGCTCCGGGCGCTGCACCAGGTCGTAGACCTGGATCACCCGGTTGAGGTTGACCGGGCCGTTGATGCGGTAGACCGCGTTCTCGGGCAGGTCGAAGTTCTCCAGCAGGGTGCGCACGATCGGCTTGGGGCACTGCTCTGCGATCTCCAGCCGCACCGCGCGCAGGTAGCCGCGGCCGATCAGCTCGTCGCGCAGGGCCAGGGCGATGTTGTCGACCTCTTCCTCGTCGACCAGCAGTTCGGAGTTGCGGGTGACCCGGAACTGGTAGGCGCCCTTGACCTCCATGCCCGGGAACAGTTCGTCGACGAAGGTCGACAGTACCGAGGACAAGAACACGAAGTCGTGCTTGCCGCCGGACACGTTCTCCGGCATCTGGATGATCCGCGGCAGCGAACGCGGCGCGCGCACGATGGCCAGGTTGCCGGCGCGGCCGAACGCGTCCTTGCCCTTGAGCACGACGACGATGTTGAGCGATTTGTTGAGGATCTTCGGGAACGGGTGCGCCGGATCCAGCCCCAGCGGCGACAGCACCGGCATGATCTCGTCGCGGAAGTAGGCGCGCAGCCAGCGGGTCTGGCGCGCGTTCCAGGAGTTGCGGCCGAGCACGCGCACGCCGGCGTCCGACAGCGCCGGCCGCAGCACGTCGTTCCAGCATTCGTACTGGGCCTTGACCAGCTCGGCGGCGCGCTCGTGGATGCGCGACAGCACCGTCTGCGGCGCCAGCCCGTCCGGCCCCGGCGCCAGGCCGAGGTCCTGGGCGTGGCGCAGGGTGCCGGCGCGGATCTCGAAGAACTCGTCGAGGTTGGTGCAGGAGATGCACAGGTACTTCAGCCGCTCCAGCAGCGGCACCTGCGGGTCCTGGGCCTGGGCCAGGACCCGGAAGTTGAAGTCCAGCTGCGACAGCTCGCGGTTGAAGTACAGCGCGCTGTCGCGCAGCGGGTCGGTGTCCAGCGGTGTTTCCGTCATCGCGTTCATGGCGCTACAGCGGCGGTCCTAGGGCAGTGCTTCGGGAAGAGTATCGGAATAGCCGTCGTAGGCGTCGCGACGGCGCAGCCGGTCGGCGCCGAAATGGCAGGCGAAGGTGCTGCCGCGGCCGACTTCGCTGGCGATTTCCAGCCGCGCCTGGTGCAGGTTCAGCACGTGCTTGACGATCGACAGGCCCAGGCCGGTGCCGCCGCTTTCGCGCGAGCGGCTGGTGGACACGCGATAGAAGCGCTCGGTGATCCGCGGCAGGTGCGCGGCGGGAATGCCGTAGCCGCTGTCGACCACCTCCAGCACCGCGCCGCGCGCCAGGCCGTCGCTTTCGGGACGGAAGCGGATGCGGATGGTGCCGCCGGCCGGGGTATAGCGGATCGCGTTGCTGACCAGGTTGGAAAAGGCGCTGTGCAGTTCTTTGTTGGAGCCGAACAGGTCGACCCCGGCCAGGTCGTCCATCGCGATCTCGTGCCGGCCCTGGCTCAGGGCGTTGGCCTCGCGCCTCAGCGTGGCCAGCATCGAGGCCATGGCCACGGTTTCCTCGCCGGCCAGCCCGTCCTGCGATTCCAGCCGCGACAGGGTCAGCAAGTCCTCGACCAGTTGGGTCATGCGCTGCGACTGGCGCTGCATTTCGGCCAGCATCGGCGCCCAGTCCGGGTGTTCCTCCGGATCGAGCATGTCCAGGTAGCCGTGGACCACGGTCAGCGGGGTGCGCAGCTCGTGCGAGACGTTGGCGACGAAGTCGCGGCGCATCTGCTCCAGCTGCAGCAGCCGGCTGACGTCGCGCGCGACCAGCAGCCACAGGTTCTCCGAATACGGGATCAGGCGCAGGCTCAGGGTGATCGCCGGATTCCACGGCGAAGCCG
Source organism: Lysobacter sp. Soil_C_15 (assembly GCF_057657315.1). Taxonomy (NCBI): domain Bacteria; kingdom Pseudomonadati; phylum Pseudomonadota; class Gammaproteobacteria; order Lysobacterales; family Lysobacteraceae; genus Lysobacter; species Lysobacter sp. Soil_C_15. Next base: position 53,418 of record NZ_JBDGIR010000004.1, on the reverse strand, counting down.
CTTCCAGCGGCTCGGCGTTGCGCCCGGAGGCCAGCCAGTGCGCCAGTTGCAGCGGCTGCAGGCGCTGCACCACCGGCGCGCCGATGTCGCGCGGATAGCGCAGCCCGAACAGGCCGTTGGCGGCTTCGTTGAACCACTGGATGCGCTGGCTGTTGCGCTCGACCACCACGATCGCGTCGGGCATCGCCGCCGCCGCGGCGCGGTAGGCGCGCAGCATTTCGATCAGGCGGCGCTTGCGCCCGCGCATCTCGGCCTGGCTGCGGTGGAGCAGGCGGTCCAGTTCGTTCCAGATCCCTTCGCCCAGCGGCGGGGTCAGGCGCTGGCGCGCGGTCAGCCGGATCAGCACCCGGCGCAGGCGCCAGTAATGCCAGGCGACCACGCCCAGGGCGGCGGCGGTGACCACCGGCCAGGGATGGCCGATCAGTACGCCGAGTACGGCCGCAGCGACCAGGATCAGCGCGAGCTGACCCAGGGTGCGGAACCAGGCGGAGCGTGCGCGGGGCGGCATACCCCCAGCTTACGCGGCGAGTGAAGCGGAAAAACGATACCCGGCGCCACGAACGGTCTGGACCATGCCATCCAGGCGGTGCGGCTCCAGGGTCTTGCGCAGTCGGCGGATGTGCACGTCGACGGTGCGTTCCTCGACATAGACGCTGCCGCCCCAGACGTGGTCGAGCAACTGGGTGCGCGAGTAGACCCGCTCGGGGTGGGTCATGAAGAAGTGCAGCAGGCGGTACTCGGTCGGGCCGATCTGCACCGGCTGGTCGCCGCCGTCGGCCTGGGCGAACACCCGGTGCGCGGCGCCGTCGATGCGCAGCGGGCCGACGCCGACGCTGCCGTCCTCGTCGTCCTCGCGCGAACGGCGCAGCACCGCGCGGATCCGCGCCAGCAGTTCGCGCGCCGAGAAGGGCTTGACCACGTAGTCGTCGACCCCGGCCTCGAGTCCGCCGACCCGGTCGTTCTCCTCGCCGCGCGCGGTCAGCATGATGATCGGGATCTCGCGGGTCAGCGATTCCTTGCGCCAGCGCCGGGCCAGCTCCAGGCCGCTGGTGCCGGGCAGCATCCAGTCGAGCAGGATCAGGTCCGGCACCCGGTCGGCGATCGCCGCCTGGGCCTCGCGGGCGTCGCCGGCATGGACCGGCTCGTACTCGCCCTTGCGCAGGGCGAAGGACACCATGTCGCGGATGGCGGGTTCGTCTTCGACTATCAGGATGCGCTTCTGCACACGGTCACCGGGGGAGGCTGGGGAGGGCCTTGAAACCGCGTCAGTACACTACCGTTTTATGACTGCTCCGTGACATGGGACGGGCGGTATTGAGCGGACTGTGATCGCCGGCGTCGCCGCCGCAGCGCGGAGGGAAACCCCTGGAGGGCGGGGCTTGCGCGTATCAGGCGTCAGTTTCGCAGGCGATGCCGGCGCGATCGGCGACGCTCGAGTTTGGCCGCCAGATGACATGGACATGGCAGTCGGCCGCGCGCCGACGCGGCCGTCGGCGGCAGGGCGCTGCAGGGAGGCCGGTTACTGGCGCCGCAGGTCCTCGTCGCGCACGCCCTGGCGGCGCAGTTCCAGCACGGTCGGGGTGATCGCGGCGATGCGCGCCTCGATCCGGGCGCGGGCGTAGTAGTCCAGGTCGGGCTTGCGCTTGAGGTTGTTGAGCTGGACCAGGGCCTGCTCCGGCCGGCCGCGCAGGTAGGCGGCCTCGGCATAGGCCTCGCCGGCGCGGATCGCGTCGCCGGCGATCTCGCAGGCGCGGGCGTAGGTCTGCTGCAGCAAAGGGTCTTCGCCGCCGCCGCCGAGCAGGGGCCGCAGCACCGCCTGGGCGCGTTGGCCGGCGGCCGGCGTATTGCGGTCGGTCAGGACCTTGGCGTAGCCCAGGGCGACGGCGCGGTTGTTCGGGGTCTGCCGCAGCAGGGCCTCGAAGCGGGCGTCGGCGGCCGCGGTCTGGCCGGCCTGGGCCTGCGCCTCGGCCAAGGCCAGGCTCAGCCACATCTGTCCGGGGTGCTTGCGCAGCAGCGTCTCCAGCGCCGCTACCGCGGCGCCGGGCTGATTGCTGCGCATCTGCGCCAGGGCCATGCCGTAGCGCTGGGCGTCGCTCTGGGCGCCCAGGCGTTCGTACTCGCGCACCGCGTCGCGCGGCGAATTGGCGCTGAGCACGCGGATCCGCTCGCGGGCGAAGTCGAACACGCCGGTGCCGCCCGCGGTCAGGGCCTGGTCGCTGATCCGGATGCCGCTGGGCAGCAGCGGGTTGTCGCTGCTGTCGGGCAGGCTGAAGGGCGTCTTGGGTATGCGCTCGACCCGGGTCGCGTCCGGCGTGGCGGTGATCGCGGTGACGCTGTTCTTGGCCGCGATCTGCTCGGCGCGCTCCTTGGCCTCGCTGATCCGGGTGGTGGTGACCGGGTGGGTCATCAGATAGTCCGGCGTCTCGCCGTACCAGTTGGCCTTGTTGCTGCGCGAGACCAACTGCATGCGGGCGAAGAAGTCGGCCATCGCGGTGGTGTCGTAGTGGCTGCGCGACAGGGTCTGGATGCCGATCCGGTCGGCCTCGGACTCGTTGGAGCGGGTGTAGTTGATCTGCCTTTGCTGCATCAGGCCCATGCCGGAGCTGACCGCGGCCATGGTCGCGTCGTCGCTGGAATTGCCGCCGGCGGCCTGGGCGGCGACGATCGCGCCGAGCATCGCCAGCAGGATCGGCAACTGGTCGCGCTGGGCGCGCTCGACCCCGCGCAGCACGTGCTGCTGGGTGACGTGGGCGATTTCGTGCGACAGCACCGCGGCGACTTCGTCCTCGCGCTCGGCGGTCAGGACCAGGCCGGAGTTGACCCCGATGTAGCCGCCGAGGGTGGCGAAGGCGTTGATCTGGCGCTCGCGCAGCATGAAGAAATTGAACGGCTGGCGCGGCTTGTCGCTGTTGGCGGCCAGGCGCGTGCCCAGCATCTCCACCCAACTGTCGACCAGCGGGTCTTCGAGCAGGTAATCGTAATGGCGCAACTGGGCCAGCATCATCGCGCCGTACTGGCGCTGCTTGGCCGGGGTCAGCAGTTCGCCGGCCGAGGAACCGATGTCCGGCAGCTTGGATTCCTGCGCGTCGGCGCAGAGGCTGCCGAGGGCGAGGGTGACGGCGGCGGTGAGCAGGGCGATGCGGCGCAAGCGGTGGTCCTCGGGCCGGCGGGGCCGGTCGGCTGGGTGCGGCGGCGCGGCTGGAGTACGCGCCGCGGATGCATGGCAGGATGCCGCCCGGATCGGCGGACGGCGTGAACACGGTGTTAACTTCGGCGCCTCGTCTCCGGTGCGTTCACCCTGGGATCGGTAGCGTCGGCAAGCCGGCATCCGATCGAAGGCGGCCGCGGCGGTCGCGTGCGGCCGGTATCCTTCTTGCAGACGCCTTGTTCCGGACGCCGGCGTATCGAATGCCGGTGGAGTGCGTTCCGCCGGCGAACTTTAAACTCGCCGGAGCCGCGCCCATGTTTCGAGCGCAAGCCTTCGACCGCAAGCGCACCCCAGAGTTCAGGCAGGAGAAACCGTTTTGAGCGACACCGCCCCCAGCACGCCCGAAATCCTCATCTACACCACCGCGATCTGCCCGTACTGCGTCGCCGCCAAGAACTTCCTCAAGAGCAAAGGCCAGCAGTGGACCGAGGTCCGGATCGACCTGGAGCCGGGCGAGCGCGAGAAGATGGTCGCCCGCACCCAGCGCACCAGCGTGCCGCAGATCTTCATCGGCCAGACCCATGTCGGCGGTTACGACGACATGATCGCTTTGCACCGCGCCGGCGGCCTGGAGCCGCTGCTGGCGGGGTGAGCGGGCGCGCCCAGGCGGCACCGCCGCCTGCGCTCGCGAACGCCCGGCCAGGGATGGCCGGGCCGGACGATCCGGAGCCGGCCAAGTCGCGCCAGGGACGGCATGCGCGGTTCATTCTCCGCGCCCAGCCCCTCTATGCCATAGCTTCTTATCCAAGCTTCTTACTCAAGGATCCCGCGTGAGCCACACCCCCGCCGACGACGCCTCGTCGCAGCAAGACCGAGTCGCCGAATTCACCGCGTTCCGCAAGCGCATGAACGAACGCATCCTGGCCGAACCCAACCAGGTCGTGCGCCGCTTCTTCGCCCTCGACACCCAGACCTACCAGGCCGGCGCGCTGGACGTGAAGACCAAGGAACTGCTGGGCCTGGTCGCCTCGCTGGTGCTGCGCTGCGACGACTGCATCAGCTACCACGTCGCCCAGTGCAAGGAAGCGGGGGTGAACCGCGACGAAATGTTCGAGACCTTCTCGGTCGGCCTGGTGGTCGGTGGCTCGATCGTGATCCCGCACCTGCGCCGCGCGGTCGATTTCCTCGACCAACTGGAACAGGGCGAGGCCCAGGCTCCGGCCGGCCACGACCACGGCTGAGCCCGACCAGGGCGTAGAAGCGGCTGAGCCGCGACCCCGAAGCCCGGTTCCCCGTTTCGCGACGGCGGGGCCGGGCTTTCGTCTTCCTGAATCGCGAGACTGGCGCCGCGCCGCTCGGCTGCCGCCCGCGCCGGTCGTTGCGGTCGCGCGGGCGCGGCTGGCGAGCGGAGGAAATCCCCGTGGGACGCCGCTCCTACCCGAAGGCCGGTCGCCGGGCGCGCTTGGCTTGGCCGAATCGGGCCTCTGGGCGCCGGGAAGGGCCATCCGGCCCGGGGCCAGTACGGCCGCGAATGCAGGGCGGGGCGGGTTCCGGCATAATTGTGCGGTTAACACTTTCGTTTCGTGCGCCGCGCCACAGCGCCGCGCGCCCTACCGCTGGAAGAACCTTTCTCATGACGCAAACGATTACGGTCATCCGTGGCGACGGCATCGGCCCGGAGATCATGGACGCGACCTTGCACGTGCTCGACGCGATGAACGTCGGCCTGTCCTACGAGTTCGCCGACGCCGGCCTGGTTGCGCTGGAAAAGCACGGCGAGCTGCTGCCGCAGGCGACCATGGATTCGATCCGCAAGAACCGCATCGCGCTGAAGAGCCCGCTGACCACCCCGGTCGGCGAGGGCTTCAGCTCGATCAACGTCGAGCTGCGCAAGCGCTTCGACCTGTACGCCAACGTGCGTCCGGCCAAGTCGTTCCCGAACACCAAGTCGCGCTTCCCCTCGGGCGTGGACCTGATCACCGTGCGCGAGAACACCGAAGGCGCGTACATCGGCGAAGGCCAGTCGCTGTCGGAAGACGGCGAGACCGCGATGCTGACCCAGAAGATCACCCGCCGCGGCTCCGAGCGCATCGTCCGCTACGCCTTCGACCTGGCCCGCAAGACCGGCCGCAAGAAGGTCACCGTGGTGCACAAGGCCAACATCCTGAAGTCGACCTCGGGCCTGTTCCTGAAGACCGCGCGCGAAGTGGCGCAGCAGTATCCGGACATCCAGTGCAACGAGATGATCGTCGACAACACCTGCATGCAGCTGGTGATGCGCCCGGAGCAGTTCGACATCATCGTCACCACCAACCTGTTCGGCGACATCATCTCCGACCTGTGCGCCGGCCTGGTCGGCGGCCTGGGCCTGGCCCCGGGCGCCAACATCGGCACCGACGCGGCGATCTTCGAGGCCGTGCACGGCTCGGCGCCGGACATCGCCGGCAAGGGCATCGCCAACCCCTGCGCGCTGCTGCTCGGCGCAGCGCAGATGCTCGATCACCTGGGCCAGCCGGACAAGGCGACCAAGCTGCGCGACGCCATCGTCGCCACCCTGGAAGCCAAGGATTCGCTGACCCCGGACCTGGGCGGCGAAGCCGACACCCTGAGCTTCGCCAAGGCCATCGCCCGCCGCGCCGCGGCCTGAGCGACACCGCCCGCTGCGATCGACGACGGGGCGCCTTCGGGCGCCCCGTTCGTTTTTGCGGCGCGCCGCACGCCTGCGCGCGGCCCGCGGCGCTAGGCTCCAGCGGCGAGATTCCGGCAGGTCGCCGTCGACTGCCCGAAGGGGCCGCGCGCGCATTCAAGCCCGCCACCGCTGGGGAGCGGCGGCGGCCCCGCATCCCGGCGGTCAGGTTCGCATCGAGGAACGACATGAAGATCAGGAAGATGAAGGGCAAGGCCTTGGCGTTGCTGGCGATCGCGCTGATGGCGGCGGCCGGCACCGTCGCCGCGATCCCGCCGCGCAACACCTGCACCGCGGAAAACCAGGGCCAGCGGGTCAAGGAATACGGGGCCAACGGCACCTCGCGCATCTACCAGTGCGAAGACGGGGTGTGGCTGCTGTATGCGATCTGCGATTACCGCGGCTGCGTCATCGTGATCTGAGCGATCGCGGCATGAGACCGGCAGGACGCCGTCGACTGCCGAGCGCGCCGCCTGGCGCGCCACGGGCGCCGCATCGCGACGCGCCTTTCCGGCGGCACCTTGTATGCATTGAGGCATCCATGAAGATCAGGACGATGAAGGGCAAGGCGATCGCATTCGTGGCGATCGTGTTGATGAGCGCCGCCGGTACCGTCGCCGCGATTCCGGCGCCGGGCACCTGCACCGCGGAAAACCAGGGCCAGCGGATCACCGAACGCTCCTCGGACGGCAGCTCGCGGATCTATCTGTGCGACGAAGGCGTGTGGCAGACCTACGCGATCTGCGACCGCTACGGCCGCTGCGTCATCGTGATCTGAGCCATCGGGTCGGCGCTCCAGGCCGTCTGCAACACGGCGGCCCGGTGCCGGCCGGCCAGCGCGATACCGACGGGGCGCCTGCGGGCGCCCCGTTTTCGTTGCCGGGCAAGGGCTGGACCAGCCAGGTCGAGACGAGTTGGAGCGAGACCGGCGAGGGCGGGATAGCCGGGGAGTGCCCCCTTTCCACTAGCGGACAGGCGAGGGCGACACGAGCGCCGCCGCCCGGAGCGGCCCGGCCGGCCGGGAGGCTCGAAGTCGAGCCCGGCCTCGGCCCGAACCCGATCCCCATCCCCGCGCGAATTCGAGCCAGAGTCTGAGTCCGAACCCGAACCCGAACCCGAACCCCGAACCCCGAACCCCAGCCCGAGCCCGAGCCCGAGCCGAGCCCGAGCCCGAGCCCGAGCCGAGCCCGAGCCCGAGCCCGAGCCCCAGTCCCAGTCCCAGTCCCAGTCCCAGTCCCAGTCCCAGTCCGAGCCCGAGCCCCGAGCCCCGAGCCCCGAGCCCCGAGCCCGAGCCCCGAGCCCCGAGTCCCGAGTCCCGAGTCCCGAGTCCCGAGTCCCGCGAGTCCCGCGAGTCCCGAACCCCAGCTTTCCACCCCCGGCACTCGACATTCGTGATGCTGCGCTGCAAAATCGCCCAGTTTTCTATTCCATTCGGATGAAGAGATGAATGATTCGTCCCGCCCCGGCGCGCCCCTCTCGCCGAGCGCGCTGGCGCTGAGCCCGCTGCTGGTGTTCCTGGCCCTGTTCTTCGGCGCCGGGCTGTACTTCACCGCGCACGGCGATGCGATGGGCTTCTATCAGCTGCACGCGCCGGTGGCGATCCTGCCGGCGCTGGCGCTGGCCGCGTTCATCGCCTGGCGGCGCGGGATCAAGCCGCTGGATACCCTGCTGCAGGGCATGGGCGACCACAACGTGGTGCTGATGTGCCTGATCTTCCTGCTCGCCGGCGGCTTCGTCGAAGTGTCCAAGGCGATCGGCGCGGTCGACGCGATCGTCGCGCTCGGAGTCGGCAATGTGCATCCGGCGCTGCTGCTGCCGGCGCTGTTCGTGGTCGCCGGCTTCATCTCGATGTCGCTGGGCACCTCGATGGGCACGATCGCCGCGGTCGCGCCGATCGCCCTGGGCGTGTCCGACGCCTCCGGCCTGGACCGCGCCCTGGTGCTGGGCGCGGTGATCGGCGGCGCCACCTTCGGCGACAACCTGTCGGTGATCTCCGACACCGCGATCGTCGCCAGCCGCACCCAGGGCTGCACCATGCGCGAGAAGTTCCGCGAGAACTTCAAGCTGGCCCTGCCGGCGGCGCTGGCGACCCTGGTGCTGCTCGGTTTCCTCGGCGAGACCGCGCCGGTGGAAACGCCGGATCCGGTCTCGCCGTGGCTGATCCTGCCCTATCTGATCGTGCTCGGCCTGGCCATCGCCGGGATCGACGTGATCATCGTGCTGAGCCTGGGCCTGGTGGTGGCCGGCCTGTTCGGCGTGTTCTTCGCCGAGGACTTCGGTTTCGCCGCCTACACCAGCCATATCTGGGACGGCTTCGAGAGCATGGTCGAAATCACCTTGCTGTCCTTGCTGGTCGGCGGCCTGGGCGCGCTGATGAAGGCGGCCGGCGGGCTGGCCTGGCTGGCCCAGACCATCGGCAAGTTCGCCCGCGGCCACCGCAGCCGCCGCGCCGGCGAGATCAGCATCGCCGCGCTGTCGGCGACCACCGACGTGTTCACCGCCAACAACACGGTGGCGATCCTGATCAGCGGCGGTCTGGCTCGCGACGTCGCCCAGCAGCACGGCGTGCCGCCGGCGCGTGCGGCCAGCGTGCTCGACATCTTCGCCTGCGTGACCCAGGGCGTGCTGCCCTACGGCGCGCAGATCCTGCTCGCCGCGTCGCTGAGCAAGGTCTCGCCGCTGCAACTGGTCGGCAACGTCCACTACAGCTGGCTGCTCGGCGGGATCACCCTGGTGGCGATGCTGTGGCCGGCGCGCAAGCGCGTGGCCGAGGCGGCGGGCTGAGCGCGCTGGCGCGCCAGGCGCGGCGCGCGCGATTCGCCCCAACCCGGCCGAGCGTCTGCATGGGGGCGGGCGATAGGCGCGGACCGCGCCGATCGCCTGCGGCGCTAGCGCAGTTCGCTGGCGCCTGCGCAGTCCTCCCTGGCTCCGACCCGGCCGGGGCTCAGTCCTGCTTGCGCCCCGGCGCGTCGATCAGCAAGGCCTGGCCCGGCTTGAGCACGGCCTTGGGGCTCAGGCCGTTGCGCTGCAGCAGGTCGGCGACGCGGATCCGGTAGCGCTTGGCGATGGTCCAGGCGTTGTCGCCACGGCCGACGGTATGGCGGCGCACGGCGCCTGGCTCGCCCGGCGGCGCGCCTTCGGCCGGGGCGCGGGCGAGCGCTGCGTCGGCGGCGGAGCCTTCGATGGCGCTGGCCGGGCTCGAGGGCAGCGCGCCTTCGGCCACGGCCACCTCGGCCGCGACCGGCCCGGGCGAGCCGATCGCCGGCTTGGCCACCGCCAGCAACGGCGCGCGCTTGCCGCCGGAGCGGGCGATGCGGCCGTCGCGGAAGGCCGGGTTCAGGCGCAGCAGCCGGGCCGGGTCCTGGTCGGTGCGCGCGGCCCACTCGCCGATGCTGTCGACGTCGGCCGGCACCTGCACCGCCTCCAGCCGCGGCACCGGGCGGTCCAGCGCGGCCAGCCACTCGTCGCGGTCGTCGGCCTGTTCCATCAGGCAGGACAGGGCGTGCAGCTTGCGCACATAGGCGGTGGTGATCTCGGACAGGCCGCTGAGGCTGTCGTGGCGGGTCTGGGCGATCGGCGTGCCGGCGCGCCGTACCGCGTTGAGCACCCGGTACTCGCCGGCGTTGTAGGCCATCACCGTCAGCCGCCAATCGCCGCCGAACATGCCGTGCAAGGTCTTGAGATAGCGCACCGCGGCCTGGGTCGACTCGACCGGCGACAGGCGGCCGTCGTAGCCCTCGCGGATCGGCACGCGATGGTTGCGCGCGGTCATCGCGATCATCTGCCACAGCCCGGCCGGGCCGGCGGCGCTGCGCGCGCCGGGGCGGTAGCCGCTTTCGACGAACGGAATCAGCGCGTACTCGGTCGGCAGGCTGGCCTCGCGCAACGCGTCGACCACGTAGCCGAACAGCGGCAGCAGGTCGTCGTCGGAGCGGGCCAGGCGCTTGGGCGCGGTGGCGAAGTGCTGGCGCCAGCGGCTGCTGACCCCGGGCTCGCAGTTCGGGTCGGCCAGGCCCTCGCGGAAGCGGCGGTAGATCTCGCGGCCGTTGCGGGTGCTGGCGGCGGCCTCATCGACGGCGGGCTCGGCCGCGGCCGCCGGTGCGGCGCCGAGGCCGAGGCCGAGCGCGCAGGCCAGGGCCGCGCCCAGGGCGAGCCGGCGGACGCCTTGCGACGCGGCCGCGTTCACGCCTGGAACCCGTCTTTCCAGCGCCGCAATTCGGCGAAGGCTTCTACCTCGTCGGCCGGCGCGCGGCCGAGCCGGGCGGTCAGCGAACGCAGCACCGCGGCTTCGCGGCTGCGCAGGAAGGGGTTGGTCGAGCGTTCCTCGGCGAGCGAGCTGGGAACCGAGGGGCGTCCGGCGTTGCGCATGGTCTGGGCCTGTTCGATGCGGCGCCGCAGCGCCGGATTGTCGGGTTCGACCACGCGCGCGAAGGCGGCGTTGGCCAGGGTGTATTCGTGTCCGCAACAGACCCGGGTGTCGTCCGGCAGGGCGGCCAGCCGGGTCAGCGAGCTCAGCATCTGCGCGGCGGTACCTTCGAACAAGCGGCCGCAGCCCAGGCTGAACAAGGTGTCGCCGCTGAACAGCAGGCGCTGCCCGTCTTGGCCGCTTCGGTCCAGGTAATAGGCGACGTGGCTGCGGGTGTGGCCGGGCACGGCCAGGACCTGCAGGGTCCAGCCGGCGACGTGGACCCGCAACCCGTCGTCGACCCGCACCGTGGCCTGGTCGATGCGTTCGTCGTCGGGAGCGAACACCGGCAGGCCGGGCCAGCGCTCGCACAGCGCGGCGGTGCCGCCGATGTGGTCGTTGTGGTGGTGGGTCAGCAAGACCCCGACCGGGCGCAGGCCGTTGGCGGCCGCGGCCAGCACCGGCGCGGCGTCGCCCGGATCGACGATCAGCGCGGTCTCGTCGTCGCTGCCGCATAGGGCCCAGATGTAATTGTCGCTGAGGGCGGGCAGGGCGAGCAGCCGCATGGTCGGTCTCCTGGCGGACGCCGGCGGCGCGCCGTCGGCGGGTGGCTGGGCTGGTCCGGCCGGCGCCGCAGGCGCACCGTCCGGGCGAGAGCCAGCCGCGGTCGGGGCCGGCCCTGGGCCGGCCGCCGGTCGGTTCGCGGGGAGGGCGGCTCGCCGCCGCCGGCGATGGCCGGACCACGCCGGCGTAACCGCGATCTGCGACCATGGCGGCGAACTCCGGCTCCGTCCGGGCGCCGCTTTCGGCGCCGCCGACGGTCCCCGCCGGTTCCGCCCCGTCCCTGCGAGACGCGACCATGCCCGCCCTGTCCCACGGCCGTCAACCCGAAGTCGACCCCGCCGGCGCCCTGCGCTGGTTCGGCGAGGTCGCCGGGCAAGGCCTGCTCGAGGTCGAGGCGGCGGCGATGAGCCGGGTCCTGGCGGCCAGCCCGGCCTTGCCCTGGGCCTGGTTCGGGCTGCCCGCGGCGTCGGCGCCGGGCGGGCGCGGGGTGGCCCTGCGCCGCAGCCGCTATGGCTTCGACGGCGCGGTCCGCTGCCGGCTGCCGCTGCCGCTGGCCAGCGAGGCCTTCGGCGCGGTCCTGCTGCAGCACGTGTTCGACGACGGCGCCGACCCGCGGCCGCTGCTGGGCGAATGCGCGCGGATCCTGGCCCCAGGCGGGCGGCTGTGGCTGGCGACCCTGAACCCTTGGAGCCCGTATCGGCTGCGCTGGGCGCGCAGCGGCCTGACCGCCCGCGATGCCGGCCACTGGCAGGCGATGCTGCGCAGCTCCGGCTTTTCCTCCGATGCGGTCAGCCTGCAATGGCTGGGGCCGCGCTGGCGGGTCGCCCACGGCGACGCCGGGGTGGCCGCGGCCGATGTGTTCCGCGCCGGAGTCGCGCTGAGCCTGACCAAGCGCGTGCATGCGGCGATTCCGCCGCCGCGGCTGCAGCTGCTGCGCTGGCAGGGCAGCGGCGGACTGATTCCGCGCGCCCAGCGCGGCTCGACCCGGGGCGCGCAACGGCGATAATGTCCGGCTGCCGTTCAAGAGAAACCGCTGCGTGAGCCAAACCAGTCCGGGCGCCGACAAGCTCGTGGAAATCAATACCGACGGCGCCTGCCTCGGCAACCCCGGCCCCGGCGGCTGGGCCGCGCTGCTGCGCTACAAGGGCCGCGAGCGCGAGCTGTCCGGCGGCGAGCCGGACACCACCAACAACCGCATGGAGCTGATGGGCGCGATCATGGGCCTGGAAGCGCTCAACGAACCGTGCAAGGTGGTGCTGACCACCGACTCGCAGTACGTGCGCCAGGGCATCACCCAGTGGATCAACAACTGGGTGCGCAAGGGCTGGAAGACCGCCGGCGGCGACCCGGTCAAGAACCGCGACCTGTGGGAGCGCCTGCATGCCGCGAGCCTGCGCCATTCGATCGAGTGGAAATGGGTCAAGGGCCATTCCGGCGACCCGGACAACGAGCGCGTGGACACCCTGGCGCGGGTGCAGGCGGAGCGGCTGCGGCCCTATCGGCCGTAAAGCTGGGAAATAGCGGAGAGGAGATAGGAGATAGCGAAAGCGGCTCCGCTCCTGCTTTCTATCTCCTAACTCCTATTCGCTCGCTCCTGGCTACAATCCCCCCATGCGCCAAATCATCCTGGACACCGAAACTACCGGCCTGAGCTGGGAACGCGGCAATCGCGTGGTCGAAATCGGCTGCGTCGAGTTCGTCGAGCGCCGCCCGACCGGCCGCACCTACCACCAGTACATCAAGCCCGATTGCGAGTTCGAGGCCGGCGCGCAGGAAGTCACCGGCCTGTCGCTGGAGCGGCTGGCCAACGAGCCGCGCATGGAGGAAGTGGTCGAGGAATTCCTGGCCTTCATCCAGGGCGCCGAGCTGATCATCCACAACGCGGCGTTCGACGTCGGCTTCCTCAACAACGAGCTGTCGATCTGCGGCGCCCAGTACGGCAAGCTCGCCGACCACGTCAGCAACATCGAGGACTCGCTGCTGCTGGCGCGGCAGCGCTTCCCCGGCCAGCGCAACTCGCTGGACGCGCTGTGCAAGCGGCTGGGCGTGGACAACTCGCACCGCCAGTTGCACGGCGCGCTGCTCGACGCCCAGATCCTCGGCGAGGTCTATATCGCCCTGACCTCGGGCCAGGAAGAGATCGGCTTCGGCGACACCGCGGTGGCGGCGCAGGAGGCCCAGGTCAGCCTCCAGGTCGACCTCGGCGCGGCGCGGCCGCGGGTGGTGGTGCACGCCGACGAACTGGCCGCGCACCGGGCGCGGCTGGAAAAACTGCGCAAGAAGGCCGGCAAGTGCGTGTGGGACCAGGTCCTGCCGGAGCCGGCGCTGGAAGCGGCCGAGGCCTGAGCCGCGCGAGCCGCGCACGCAAAGCGCGCGCCGGTCCGCGGCGCGGTTTTGGAAATGTTTGGAATTTCTTAGGTATTCGGGCGTTCGTCTAAAAGCGCCCGTCGGCCGGGCCGGCGCGGTTCAGTGGCTGCGCACCAGCACCACGGTGACGTTGTCCGAACCGCCGCCGTCCAGGGCCGCGGCGACCAGCGAATCGACGCATTCCTGCGCGCTGCAATCGTTGTGCGCCAGCACCCGGGCGATGCTGCGGTCGTCGACCTCTTCGGTCAGGCCGTCGCTGCACAGCAGCAACTGCATGCCCGAGCGCAGTTCGCCGGTCATGGTCTCGACGTTGAGATTGCGCGGATCGGTCACGCCCAGGGCCTGGGTCACCACGTTGCGGTGCGGGTGGCTGCGCGCCTGCTCGTGGGTGATCGCGCCGTTGGCGATCAGCTCCTGGACGTAGCTGTGGTCCTGCGAGAGCTGGGCCAGGTGGCCGTCGCGCCACAGGTAGACCCGGCTGTCGCCGACCCAGGCCACTTCGAAGCGGTTGCCGGCGATCCGCGCGGCGACCACGGTGGTGCCCATCGGCAGGGCTTCGTTGCGCCGCCGCGACATGCGGATGATCTCTTCGTCGGCGATCCGGATCGCCTGCGCCAGCGCGGTGCCGTTGCGCACTTCGCGCACGATCACCTCGCGCGCCAGCGCGCTGGCGACCTCGCCGTATTCGTGGCCGCCCATGCCGTCGGCGACCAGCCACAGCCCGAGTTCGCTGTCACCGTAGTAGGTGTCTTCGTTGAGTTCGCGGCGCAGGCCGACGTGCGTGAGGTGTCCGAATTCGATCATCTGCCGGTCGTGCCGTTCGCGTCCGTCGTGTGCGCCAATGCAATGAACGGAATCATCGCGGTCCAGCGGCCGCGTAGCAAGAAAGCGTGATCCCTGCACGGCTTCATGCCCGAGGCGGGATGAAGGCCGTGTATGCGTTCGATAACGTCGCCCGGCTGCCGGCGTGAGTCGGCGTGCATGCAGCCAAGCGCAGCGGGCAGCCTGGCCTGCGCCGGCCCAACCGGCGATGAAGCGCGCCGCGACCCTCGTCGGAGCGGACCCGCGCGCGGTCGCGTGGACGAACGTGCCGTCGGGCGCATCGCCAAAAACAAAACGGGCCCCGAGGGGCCCGTCGTGTTGCGTATCTGGCGGAGAGGGGGGGATTCGAACCCCCGGTACGCTATAAACGTACGCCTGATTTCGAGTCAGGTACAATCAACCGCTCTGCCACCTCTCCGGGTGCGTGCGAGCCGAGAATGATACGGGGTGCAGCGCCCGCCGACAAGCGCTTCGTGCCGGGCCGCCCGGCGACCCGGATCGCGGCGGGCTACACTAGCCGCCCCTACGCTGACGAACGGCTGCGCGACATGTCCGAAATCCTGGTTCCGGTGTCCTTTGGCGAACTGCTCGACAAGATCGCGATCCTGCAGATCAAGTCCGAGCGCATGAGCGACGAGGCCAAGCTGGTCAACGTGCGCAACGAGCTGACCGCGCTGGAGAAGACCTGGATGGCGCACCCGGCCGCCGGCCACGACATCGTCCGCCTGCGCGCCGACCTCAAGGCGGTCAACGAGCGCCTGTGGGTGATCGAGGACGACATCCGGATCAAGGAAAAGCGCCAGGAGTTCGACGCCGAGTTCATCCGCCTGGCGCGCTCGGTCTATGTCGAGAACGACGAGCGCGCGCGGGTCAAGAAGCAGATCAACATCGCCCTGGGCTCGACCTACGTCGAAGAGAAGTCCTACCAGGACTACGGCAGCGGCCCGATCGGCTGAGGGTCGCGCCGCGGGCCGCGCCCGCGGCTCAGTGGCGGCGCGGATCCAGCGCCGCCTCGTACAGGCGTTGCTGCAGGCTGGCCGGATGGGTGGTCGCGTCCGGCCAGGCCGGCTCGCTGCGGCCGCGGCTCGGCGCGGCGATGCCGAGCCCGGCGAACAGGCGGGCGAAATCGCCCGCCTCCGCCGGGTCGGCGCGGCCGAATTCGCCGAGCAGGGCCTCGATCAGGTGCCGTCCCGGCAAGAGCTGGAAGCGCCCCTGGGCATCGAGCTTGACGATCGGCGCCTCGTGCAGCGATCGCTGCTCCGGGCCGTGCCAATAGCCGATCACCTCGCCCTCGTCGTTCTCGATCACGAAGCTGATGTAGGCGCTGACGCCCTCGATCGCGGCGCAGCGCGCGCGCACCATCGGATCGGCCAGGTCGGCGCGGCTCAGATAGCCTTCCGGGTCGAGCAGGGCGGGCTGGTAGTCGTGATCGATCACCGTGCAGCCCAGTTCGGCGAGCAACTGCAGCAACGGCGGATGCTGGCGCCGCCACAGGCGCAGCAGGGCCTCCAGGTCGGCGGGCAGGGAGCCGGGCGGCGGCGCGTGGAAACCGGCGTAGGCGGCCGAAGCCATGGGCAGCGTCTCGTTGGGGACGGTTCAACGTCGCATCGGGCCGTGTCGGTCAGACGACACCGCACCTTCTTCAACGCAAAACCCGGCCGATTCGGGCCGCGCCGGCGGTCCGGGCGGGATGCGGCGGGGGTTCGGCGAGCAGGGTATACGTAGCCGTATGGAGTAGAAGCTCGGCCAGCGCCGGCCGGCGGCCAACCGGGCCGCTGGCCCGTGCTCAGGCGCCCGCTTGCGCCGGGTGGTCGGCGCGGTAGCGCTCGAACGCGGCGATGCCGTCGTCGACCGTGATCAGGTCCATGACTCCGTCGTGCTCGATCTTGCGGCCCCAGCCGATCTCGGCCGCGGGCTTGCCCAGGTACTTGCGCGCGGCGTCGTCGTAGCGGTCGGCGCAATAGCGGCGGTCGCTGTAAGGCCCGCTGCGCGCCGGATTGCTGGCCGCGTGCAGGCCCAGCACTTTGGTGCCCATGGCGTTGGCGATGTGCATCGGCCCGGAGTCGGGGGTCATCAGCAACTGGCCGCGTTCGAGCAGGGCCGGCAGTTGCTTGAGGGTGTCCTTGCCGACCAGGTCCAGCGCGGGATGGCGCATCGCGGCCAGGATGGCGTCGGCGGTGTCGCGTTCGAGCTGGCTGCGGCCGCCGCAGAGCACCACCCGCCAGCCGCGATCGGCGGCGTGGTCGGCGACCGCGGCATAGCGTTCGTTGCGCCAGTTGCGCAGCACGTGGCTGGAGCAGGGCGAGATCAGCAGGGTCGGCACGCCGTCCTGCGGCCACTGCGCCCGCGCCCACTCGCGCGCCTCGTCGGGCACCGGCAGGTCCCAGCGCACTTCGGTCTGGCGTAGCCCCAGCGGTTCGCAGAAGCTGCCGATCGCGTCGAGCACGTGGATGCCGGGGCGATCGGCGATGCGTTCGTTGACGAACAGGCCATGCAGGTCCTTGGAGCGGGCGCGGTCGTAGCCGACCCGGCGCCGGGCCGGAACGAAGGCCGACAGCAGGTTGGCGCGCGCGGCGACCTGCATCTGCAGCAGCGCCTCGAAGCGCCCGTCGGGCAGTTCGCGCTGGCGCAGCGCGCGGCCGACCGCGCGCATGCCGGCCCAGCCGGTCTTCTTGTCGTACTCGACGAACTCGACCCCCTCCAGGCCGTCGAGCAGGCGTCGTTCGCCCTTGCCGATCAGCCACACGATCGAGGCCTGCGGGCGCGCCGCGCGCAGGGTCCGCACCAGCGGCACGACATGGGTCACGTCGCCCAGCGCCGACAGGCGCAACAGGCACAGGGAAGGCGAAGAACTGAGAGGCGATTGGCTCACGTGCTTGTTAGACTCGGACGGATGACGGGTTATGACGCCGCCGAGGGACTGACGCCGTACCGCGACGACAGCGGCTACGGTGCGATTCTGTTCGACCGCGAGCGGGTGCAGCAAGCGCTGCCGGAGTGGTTCTCGCCCGCGCATTGGGGCGCCAAGGCGCGTCCGGTCGACAGCGGCGGTCGCGGCGGGGCCTGGTTCGTGGACGCGCCGTTCGGCCAGGCGGTGCTGCGGCGCTACCTGCGCGGCGGCCTGGTCGCGCGCTTCAACCGCGACCGCTACTGGTGGCAAGGCGCCCACCGCACCCGCAGTTTCGCCGAGTTCCGCCTGACCCGCGAGGTCGCGCGCAAGGGCCTGCCGGTGCCGATGCCGGTCGCGGCCTGGTACCGGCGTGACGGACTGCACTATTACGCGGCGATCCTGATCGAGCGCCTGAACGACGTGCGTTCGCTGGCCGACCGCGCCGCGGTCGCCGGCGACGGCGCGCCCTGGGAGGAGGCCGGCCGGCTGATCGCGCGCTGCCACCGCGCCGGGCTCGACCACGCCGACCTCAACGCCACCAATCTGTTGTTCGACAGCGGCGGTCGCGGTTGGGTCATCGACCTGGACCGCGGCGCGATCCGGATCCCGGCCACCGCCTGGCGCGAGCGCAATCTGGCCCGGCTGCTGCGTTCGCTGCTGAAGCTGCGCGGCGCGCGTTCGCCGGCCGAGGTCGAGCGCGATTTCGCCCGACTGCGCACGGCCTATGACCGCGCCTGGGAACGTGGTTACTGAAAGAGTGTTCGGTCAAGGCGAGGGTGGGCATGAGTTGGCGGTTGCGTCTGCACGGCGTCGGCAATGCGTCGGCGGTGGAATTGGGTTCGGCGATGGCGACGCTGGAGCGCGACGGCGAGCCGTGGCTGACCGTCGACTGCGGCGGCGAAGGCCTGACTGCGTATCTGGCCCACTACGGCCGGATGCCCGAAGCGCTGTTCGTCACCCACACCCACCTCGATCACGTCGCCGGCTTCGAACGCTTGTTCGTCGCCCACTATTTCGATCCGCGCAAGCGCGGCAAGGTGCGCCTGTACGTGCCGGCGCCGGTGGTGCCTTTGCTGCACCAGCGCGTGGCCGACTACCCCAACGTGCTGGCCGAGGGCGGGGTGAACTTCTGGGACGCGTTCCAGCTGGTTCCGGTCAGCGGCCATTTCTGGCACGACGGCCAGCGCCTGGAAGTGTTCGCCACCCGCCACCATTGGCCCGACAGCGCCTTCGGCCTGCGCCTGCGCGGCAGCGCGATCTGGACCGGCGACACCCGGCCGATTCCCGAGGTACTGGCCAAGTACGCCGACGCCGGCGAACTGATCGCCCACGACTGCGCCCTGCACGGCAACCCCTCGCACAGCGGCATCGAGGACCTGGAGCGCGAATACCCGCGCGAGTTGCTGAACCGCTGCGTCCTGTACCACTACGGCAGCCGCGAGGAAGGCGACGTGCTGGCCGCGCGGGGGTATCGTGTGGGCAGGCCGGGCGAGGTGATCGAGCTGGCCGAACCCCATCCGACCCAGGTGCCGTCCTAGGTGAATGCCGTCGCAGCGCAGGAGCTTGCCGCACGGGCCGCTGGCGAAGCGGCGCCGGCGCTGCCGCTCGACCGGCTCGGCCGGCCGCTGCGCGACCTGCGCCTGTCGCTGATCGATGCCTGCAATTTTCGCTGTCCGTACTGCATGCCGGCCGATCGGGTCGGCGACGACTACGGCCTGGATGCGGCCGGGCGGCTGAGCTTCGACGAGATCGAAACCCTGGTGCGCGGCTTCGTCCGCATCGGGGTCAGCAAGCTGCGCCTGACCGGCGGCGAACCCCTGCTGCGCAAGCGTCTGCCCGAACTGATCGCGCGCCTGGCGGCGATCCCCGGCCTGGACGATCTGGCCCTGACCACCAACGGCTCGTTGCTGGCGCGGCAGGCGAAGGCCCTGCGCGAGGCCGGCCTGCGCCGTCTCACCGTCAGCCTGGACGCGCTCGACCCGGCCCTGTTCCGGCGCCTGTCCGGCGGCCGCGGCGAGGTCGCGCAGGTGCTGGCCGGGATCGATGCGGCGCA
Organism: Lysobacter sp. Soil_C_15; assembly: GCF_057657315.1. Taxonomy (NCBI): domain Bacteria; kingdom Pseudomonadati; phylum Pseudomonadota; class Gammaproteobacteria; order Lysobacterales; family Lysobacteraceae; genus Lysobacter; species Lysobacter sp. Soil_C_15. The sequence continues at coordinate 34,483 of NZ_JBDGIR010000004.1, read as the reverse complement.
TGCGGCCGGGTTCGGGCCGATCAAGCTCAATTGCGTGGTCCAGCACGGGGTCAACGAAGACCAGGTGCTGCCGTTGGTCGAGCGCTTCCGCGCCGGCGGCGACGTGCTGCGCTTCATCGAATACATGGACGTCGGCAACTGCAACGGCTGGAGCCGGGCCGGCGTAGTGCCCTCGCAGGCGCTGCGCGACCGGATCCACGCGCGCTGGCCGTTGCGCGCGCTCGACGCCAACTACCGCGGCGAAGTCGCCTCGCGCTACGGCTTCGTCGACGGCGCCGGCGAGATCGGCTTCGTCTCCTCGATCAGCGCGCCGTTCTGCGGCGACTGCCATCGCGCCCGGGTCTCGGCCGACGGTCGTCTGTACACCTGTCTGTTCGCCGCCGAAGGCAGCGATCTGCGCCCGCCGCTGGCCCAGGGCGAGGACGCCTTCGCCGCCCACCTGGCCCGGCTGTGGTCGCAACGCGGCGACCGCTACAGCGAGTTGCGCGCCGCCGACGCGCCGCGCCCGCGCCGGCACGTGGAGATGTTCCTGATCGGCGGTTGAGCGCTGCGGCGCAGGTCGTGCGGAGCGGGCACAATCCAGGCATGAACGCGATCGCCGCTGCGCATGTCCAGCCGACGGGGGCGCAGCGATTGCGCAGCCAGGGTTTCCTGCTGTGGCCGGGCGCGCTGTCCGGTGCGGACCTGGCGCGGGCGAGCGCGCAGGCCGATGCGGCGGTGCAGGGGCTCGACGAGGCCGAGGCGGGCAGCCGCGATCTGCTCGCCGATGCCGGTTGCGCGGCCTGGGTGGCGCCCTTGCGGCGCCTGCTGGCGGCGTCGGGCGTGCTCGACGCGGACGCCGTCGCGGTGCAAGCCAGCCTGTTCCGCAAGAGCGCGTCGCGCAACTGGAAGGTCGCCTGGCACCAGGATCTGTCGGTGCCGGTCGCCGAGCGCATCGAACATCCGCAGTTGCGCGGCTGGTCGCGCAAGCAGGGGGCGGATTTCGTCCAGCCGTCGGTGGGATTGCTGGAGCGGCTGACTGTGGTGCGCCTGCACCTGGATCCCTGCGGCGGCGGCGACGGTCCGCTGCGGGTGGTGCCGGGCTCGCACCGGCACGGGCGTTTGCGCGCGCCGCAGGCGCAGGCCTTGCGCGCCGCCGCGGGCGAAACCGAATGCAGCGCGCAGCCCGGCGATCTGCTTATCATGCAACCCTTGCTGCTGCATGCCTCGTCCAAGGCGGTCCGACCGCAGGGCCGGCGGCGGGTGCTGCATTTTCTGTTCGGGCCGCGCGAGCCGGGGTACGGACTACGCTGGAGTGTGACGATTTGAGCGCCGATTCCGCCCTGACCCATATCGATCGCGACGGCCGTCCGGCGATGGTCGACGTGTCCGCCAAGGCGACCACCGCGCGCGAAGCCGCGGCGCGTTGCCGGGTGACGTTTCCGGCCGCGGTCGCCGCGCAGTTGCGCGCCAGCGGGTTGCGCAGCAAGAAGGGCGCGGTGATCGATACCGCGATCGTCGCCGGCACGATGGCGGTCAAGCGCACCCACGAGCTGATTCCGTTCTGTCATCCGCTGCCGATCGACGGCTGCCGGATCGACATCGGCTGGGACGGCGAACGCAGCCTGGCGATCGATTGCGCGGTGCGCACCACCCATCGCACCGGGGTCGAGATGGAAGCGTTGACCGGGGCCACGGTCGCGGCGCTGACCGTGTACGACATGTGCAAGGCCTTGTCGCATGCGATCGTGCTCGGCCCGGCGCGGCTGCTCGGCAAGCGCGGCGGCAAGCGCGATTTCGGCCGCCCGGGATTCGCCGAAGACGCCGCCGCGGCGGCGAAGCCGCGCCGGAGCGTCGCCAAGCGGGCGGCTGTGGCCAAGCCTGCCGCAGCCAAGACCGCCGCAGCCAAGGGCGCCGCCGGCAAGCCCGCCGCCGACAAGCCGGCCCCGGCGCGCGCGCGCCGCGGAGGCGCCGCATGAGTCGGCTGACCGTGATGTATTTCGCCAGCCTGCGCGACGCCGCCGGCGTCGCCAGCGAAACCGTCGACACCGACGCGGCCGACCTGCGCGCGTTGTACCAGGCCTTGCGCGCGCGCCACGGTTTCGCCCTGCCGGTGGAGCGGCTGCGGGTCGCGGTCGACGGCGCCTTCGCGCGCTGGGACGACGCGCCGCGCGCGGGCAGCGAAGTGGCCTTCATTCCGCCGGTGTCGGGAGGCTGAGCGATGACCCGGTTCCGATTGTCCGAGCAAGCCTTCGAGATCGCGCCGCTGCGCGAGCGCCTGCTCAGCGAACGCGCCGGCGCCTACGCCAGCTTCGAAGGCTGGGTGCGCGACCACCACGGCGGCCGCGCGGTGGCCGGCCTGCGCTACGAAAGCTATGCCGCGCTCGCCGCCGCCGAAGGCGAGCGGGTGCTGGAGGAGGCGCTGGAGAAATTCGCCATCGTCGACGCCTGCTGCGTGCACCGGGTCGGCGAACTGGCGATCGGCGAACTGGCGGTGTGGGTCGGGGTCAGCGCCGCGCACCGCGACGCCGCCTTCGCCGCCTGCCGCTACATCATCGACGAGACCAAGCGGCGGGTGCCGATCTGGAAGCACGAGCGCTACGCCGACGGCGCCGCCGACTGGCTGCATCCCGAACCGCCGTAAACGCCGGCGCGCGAATGCGACGCAGGTGCGCGGCCGCTGGCTGGCGTTGCGCTAGGCTGCGCTCGACGCCGTCGCGCGCTGTCGCGAACCCCATCGGAGCCGGACCGCCATGCGCTTGCGATTGCTGGGACTGGGTTTGTATCTGCTGATCGCGCCTGCGGCCGCGGGCGAACTGCTGGTCGGCAACAAGGCGGCCGATACGGTCTGGCGCCTGTCGCTGGACGACGGCCGCAAGCTCGGCGAATTCGCCAGCGGCCACGGCCCGCACGAAATCGCGGTCGACGGCGCGCTGGCGGTGGTCGCCGATTACGGCGACAAGGACGCGCCCGGACATACCCTGACCGTGCTCGATCTGCAGGCAAGACAGGCGCCGCGGCGGATCGAGCTGGGCCGCCATGGCCGCCCGCACGGCCTGCGCTTCCTGCCCGGCGGGCGCGAACTGCTGGTTACCGCCGAGGCCAGCGCGCACTTGCTTCGGGTCGACGTCGCCAGCGGCCGGATCGTCGCCGAGATCGCGCTCGGCGAGGGTCGCGGCCACATGGTCGCGCTGAGCGCCGACGGCGCCAGCGCCTACGTCAGCAAGATCGACCGCGGTACCCTCAGCCGCATCGACCTGAACGACAACCGCAAGACCGCCGAAGTCGCCGCCGGGGCCGGCGCCGAAGGCCTGGCGGTGCGGCCCGGCAGCGGCGAAATCTGGGTCGGCAACCGCGATGCGGGTACGGTGACGGTGCACGACCCGCGCGACCTGTCGGTCCGCGCGACCCTGGACAGCCCGGGGTTTCCGATCCGGGTCGCGTTCACCGCCGATGGCCGCTACGCCCTGGTCAGCAACGCGCGCGCGGCGACGCTGTCGGTGTTCGACGCGCGACGCAAGCGCCTGCAAGCGCGCATCGCCTTGGCGCGCGAGGGCGCGCAGTACCGCGACACGCTGCTCGGCCGGGCCGCGTTGCCGATCGGGGTCGTCGCCGATCCGCAGCGGCCGCGCGTTTATGTCGCGATCAGCGGCGGCGACGAGATCGCGGTGATCGATCGCCGCCGCTGGCGGGTGACGGCGCGTTGGCCGACCGGACGCGAGCCCGATGCGCTGGCGGCGATGGCCGGGCCCTGAAGCGCGGCCAGGACGCGAGGCGTCCGATTCGGGCGCGCCGGTCCGGCAACGATGCGCGTAGGCGCTTCAGCGCGGTGCGGGCGAGTGGGGCGGGGGCTGCGGCTGGAGCGGCGCGGCCGCGGTTTGCGGCCCGGAAAAGGCGGCGGCCCCGCAAGCGTGACTCCGGCGCCCGAATCAGTCGATACCGTTGCTGCCTTCCGGCCCTGGCGGGGTTTTCGACCTATCGTCGCGGAGGCGCCAACGGGGCCACCATAGACTCGGCGATGCGCGGGCGCGTCGCGAGGCCCGGCATTCTGCCTGAGCCCCCGCCGCGACGCAATCGCGGCGCCGGCCGGCGTTCAGCGCGGCCGGCCCGGAATGAGCCGCAAGGACGGACCGGTTCGGCCGTAGAATCGGCGCATGCGCCTGGCAGTGCTCTCCGATATCCACGGCAACCTCGCCGCGCTCGAGGCGGTGATCGCCGATTTCCGCGCCTGCGGCGTCGAGCGCGCGGTCGATTTGGGCGACCTGCTGTCCGGGCCGCTGCAAGCGCGCGAAACCGCCGATCGCCTGATCGGCCTGGGCTGGCCGACCATCGCCGGCAATCACGAGCGCCAGGTGCTGAACGACCCGCCCGAGCGCATCAGCGCCTCCGACCGCCATGCCGCCGGCGAACTGCGCGCCGACCAGCGCGATTGGCTGCGCAGTCTGCCGCCGCGCCTGCGCCTGGACGATGAGGTGCTGCTGGTGCACGGCACCCCGGCCAGTGACTTGGAATGTTTTCTGGAAACCGTCGATGCCGGCGGCATGCGCGCGGCCAGCGTCGCGGAAGTCGCCCGGCGCGCCGGCGCCGATCCGGCGCGGCTGATCCTGTGCGGCCACAGCCACGTGCCGCGCGCCGTGCGGCTCGACGACGGCCGCCTGGTGGTCAACCCCGGCAGCGTCGGCCTGCAGGCCTACGCCGGCGAACACCCGCATCCGCACCGGGTCGAGAACGGCACGCCGCAGGCGCGCTACGCCATCGTCGAACGCGACGCCCGCGGCTGGCAGGCGCAGCTGCTGCAGGTCGACTACGACTGGGGCGCGGCGGCGGCGCTGGCCCGGCGCAACGGCCGCGAAGACTGGGCCCGCGCGCTGCAGACCGGCCGGGTCTAGACGCCCGCAAAGGTTCATCGCGCGCTGGTTCCCGGCTCCCTGTAGCAGCGGCGTAAGCCGCGACACGGGACGCCCGGCGCCCGCACCGCCCTTCGCCCCTCGAAATCGAAGCAAGCGCTTTCAGAGCAAGGCGCACGTCCTGTGCGCCGCTCCCAGGATTCGCGATCGTTCTTAAGGCCGCCGTTCGGCGGATTCGTCGGCGCAACGGCCGCCGAGTCTTCGCTCCAAGCGGCGGCGCGATCCGCGATCGCATCGGTTCACATCAACGCTGCACCACGAACGTCGCCGCGGTCGCGTTCAAGGTGTTGCATTGCTCGAACAACAAGCGGTCGCGGTTGACCGTGGCATAGGACTCGTGCCGGCCCATCAGCTGGCAGGACTGCCACTTCACGAACGGCATGTCGCCGTTGCGCGGGCGGTAGGTGACCGGGAACGACACCGGGCCGACCGAGGACACGTGCGACCAGGCCGCATCGGTGCAACTGATGAAGGTCAGGCTGCCGTTCTTGGCGTCCCAGCCGCAGTTGAGCAGCTTGCTGCTGGTCGAGCGCAGCTCGAAGCGCACGCCGATCACCACCAGGGTCTTGACCGTGTTGGAGTGGCTCTGCGCCGGCAGGTCGAAGAACACCGACGGCACCTGCGGGTCGGTATTGGTGTGAATCCACGAGCCGCCGTAGACGTTGATGTAGCCGCCCTTGGCGAAGCGCAGCAGGGTGCCGCTCTTGTACTCGAACTTGCAGTCGCGGAACCAGAAATTCAGGAACTGGTCCTGCTGGGAGAACTCCGGCGACATGCCCGAGTGCAGGAAGGCGTCGCTCAGCACCACGTCGTTGGTCAGGTGGCAGCGGTTGAACGACCACTCCGAATTGAGGTTGGAATCGCTGGGGCCGTCCAGGCCGATGATGCGCTCCCACGGCCCGCGCCATTCGACGTCGTCGAAGGCGAAGTCCTGGTTGGAATCGTTGACCGCCGACCAGGCGAACAGCCAGCTCAGGCCGGCGCGCGCCGAGCGGAAGCCGATCTCGCGCACCCGGAACTGGCGCAGGCGACCGGCCGCGGTCATCAGGTTGTTGTTGAAACGGTCGCCGCTGACCAGCGGCGCGTCGAACAGGATTTCCGAGCTGCGCTTGCCCTGGCCCTCGATCACGTAGTTGCGCAATTGCGGGCCGACCATCGGCAGCAGCGCGTCGGCCTTGGTCACCCGGTACACGCCGGCGGGGAAGTACAGATGGTGGGTCAGCCAGCCGTTGCTGTTGACCGAGGCGAACACCGCATCGCGCGCGCGTTCGATCGCCGCGGTGTCGTCGGCGCTGCCGTTGCCGAGCGCGCCGTAGTCCTTGACGTTGACCCGGCCGTCGGCGGGCAGCGCCAGCGCGCCGGCCGTGGCCGTCGTGCGGCGCGGGCTCGGTGCGACCGCTGCTGCGGCGGCCGCGCCGGCGCCGGCGGTGGCCGCGGCCATCAGGCCGGCGGCGCCGATCAGATGGCGGCGCGAACGCGAAGTCGGAGTGGCGTCGTTGCCGGAAGTTTTCTTGCTCATGAGAATCCTTTGTAGTGGATGCGCCCGCGAGGGCGAGAGGCGCGACGGCGAACGCGGGTGGGGCCGGTGCGTCGCAAGCCGCGCGCAATCTAGGCGCGCCGCCTCGATGGAATTGCGATCAGCAACGCAGTTCGCCCATGCGACTGCGATGGCAGTTGTAACGAACGGTTGTAGTGAGTCCGCAGTCGCGCTCCGTCCATGCGCCGACGCGCCGCACTGCGACCGCCGGTCGCCGATGGAAGGCGCTGGCGGTCGTGCGCCGTGGGCGAGCGGCGCCGTCGCCGGCGCGCAGCGCGGTTCGGCCGCCGCGTCGGCGAGGCGGCGGCGGTGCTTGGTCGCGGCGCCGCCGATCGGGCCGAATCGGCGGGTTTCGCCAACGCGTTGGCAGTGCGGGGCTGAACGCTTCAGTCCCGCGGCGGCGGCGCGGCACCGGCGCTGGCCGGCACCGGCGTAATGCGTAGACTGTCTCTCTTTGCCCAGTTCAGCCGTCGAATTGAATACGCTGCAAATCGAGTTGCGGGCCGCAACCGCCGCGCAACACGCCCATCTCGATCGCTTGATGGCCGGTGGGGTGGCCGACCGCGAAGCCTATGCCCGGTATCTGCGCGGCATGTCGGCCCTGGTCGCGGCGCTGGCGCCGGCGCCGGCCGAACGCTCGGCGCACGCGTTGTGGGCGACCTGGTTCGACCGGCGACGCCTGGCGCTGCTGGCGCAGGATCTGCAGCGGCTGGGCGCGGCGCCGGTCGCGCCGCCGCTGCCGGCCTTGCCGGCCAGCTGGTGGATGGGCGGCAACTACGTCCTGGAAGGCTCCGCCCTGGGCGCACGGCTGCTGTTGCGCGACGTCGCCCGCCTGCGCCAGGCCGCGCCGGATACGCCGCTGGCGTTCCTCGAGCACCACGCCCAGCGCAGCCAACGCTGGCCGGGATTTCTCGCCGCCTTGGCCGAGCTGCGCGGCTCGCTGCGCGAGGACGCCGGACGCGGCGCTCGCCATGCCTTCGGCCTGGTGGCCGACGCCATCAACCTGAAGGAGCATGCATGATCGATCCCAAGCTGCAGGCCGCGTACGACGAGTGCGCGCGCGAGCCGATCCACCTCAGCGGCGCGATCCAGCCGCACGGCGTCCTGCTGGCGTACGCGCCGCGCACCGGCCGTCTGGTGGCGGTATCGGAGAACGCCGGCGACTTGTTCGGCCGCAGCGCCCAGGAACTGCTCGGACAACCGATCGAGGAGTTGTTCGAGCTCCACGCGATGCAGCGCATCCAGGCCAGCGCGATGGGCTCGCATCCCGGCGATTTCCCGCGCCTGGCGGGGCTGATCAACGCCGGCGAATGGGGACGGCTGCATTACCTGTCGGTGCATGTCTGGAACGGGCTGATCCACGTCGAACTGGAGCCGGCGCCGGCGCGCCCGGCCGAGCCGGACGCGCACGCGATGATCGCCAGAGTCGACGCCGGCGACGCCTCGCAGCCCTTGTTCCGCGCCGTGGCCGAGCAGGTGCGCGAATTGACCGGCTACGACCGGGTGATGGTTTACGCCTTCCGCCACGACCATTCCGGCGAAGTGGTGGCCGAATCCCTCGGCGGCCAGCTCAGTTCCTACCTGGGCCTGCGCTTTCCGGCTTCGGACATTCCGCCGCAGGCGCGGGCGCTGTATCTGGCCAACCGTCTGCGAGTGATCCCGGACGCCGGCTACGCGCCGGTGCCGGTGCATTGCGCGGCCGGCGCCGCGCCGCTGGACATGAGCTTCGACCTGCTGCGCAGCGTGTCGCCGGTGCACCTGGAGTACCTGCGCAATATGGGCGTAGGCGCCTCGATGTCGATTTCGCTGATCGTCGATGGCCGGCTGTGGGGCTTGATCGCCTGCCATCATCCGCAGCCGCGTCCGGTCGACGCCGCGCAACGCATCGCCGCCGACGTATTCGGCCGTTACGTCTCGCTGCTGCTGAGCAGCCGCGACCTCAAGCGGGTCGGCGCCGCCGAATCGGCCGCCCGCGCGCACCGGGTGCGCCTGGAACAAGCGCTCAGCGACGGCGCCCCCGGCCTGCGGACCTTGCGCGACCAAGCCGGCGTCCTGCTCGGCGCTTCCTGCGCGCAAGGCCTGGCCTTGGTCGCCGGCGACCAGCGGGTGCTGGCCGGCGAGTGCGTGGACGAGGCGGCGGTCGAGGCCGCCTTGGCCTGGGCGCGGGCGAATGCCGGCCACGAAGCGGCGGGCAGCGCCGACCGTGCGGCCTGGAACCCGTCCGGCGAGGGGCCGGCCGGACTGTTCGCGGTGCCGTTGGAAGGCGGCACCCTGGGCTGGCTGCTGTTGTTCCGCGAAGAGCAGATCGAGCACGTGCGCTGGGCCGGCGCGCCGTCCGACGCCTACCAGCTCGATGCCGGCAGCCTGAAGATCGGCCCGCGGGCGAGCTTCCAGGAATGGAACCAGACCGTGCGCGGCACCTCCGAGCCGTGGACCGACGAGGACGCCGAGCGCGCCGAACGCCTGCGCCTGCTGTTGCTGCGCTATCTGCACGCGCCAACCAGCGAGCCGGCCGAGCGCGACACCGGCGGCCGCCTGGTGCGCCTGGACGCCTACGGCCACCGGCGCCGCCTGACCCGCCTGGCCAACCTGCTCGCCGACGCCGCCGATCACCTGGATCCGCAGCAGCGCGAGCGCATGAGCGGCCTGATCGGCGAACTCGAGGCGATCGTGTCCACGCCGGCGAACCTCGGCGAACGCCAGGCCGCCGGCTGACTGGGCGGTCGTGTTCGCGCCGGCGTCATCGCCTGCCGACGCCGTCTTCATGTTCCTGGCGCCGCACTGTCCGCGCGGCGTCGTTTAACGACATGCCGATTGGCATCGGCCGGCAATCGCGGCTCCATAGAGGGGCCGCGATCGGCGGCGCGAGCGGGACAGGGCATGAAGGCGTGGCAGCGCGAGCACGACCTCAACGCATTGCAGGCACTGGCGAACCTGATCGCCGCCCTGCTGCGCCGGGCGGAACTCGCCGCCGAGGATTGCGGCGAGGCCGAGATCGAGTGCGCGCAGGCCTGCGCGGCCTTGGATGCGGCCTTGCTGCGGCAACTGGCGGCGCGCGACGGCAGCGAACGCGCCGCGACCGAGTTGAGCGCGCGCCTGCGCGCCGCCGAGGCCGAACTGGGCGAATGGCTGTACCTTGCATCGCCCGAGGCGGGCTCGCGTTTGCGCCTGCAGCGCGCCGCGATCCGCGAACTGCAGGCCTTGAAGCTGCACATCGACGACTACCTGCTGTTCCGCGATGCGCCGCGCCTGGGCGAGCGGATCGAAGCGCTGGCGCGCGCGACCGACCGCCTGCAGCGCCAGCGCGGCGCCAACGCCGCTTTCCAGGCCCATGCGCGCGCCGCCGGCCAGTCGTTGCGCGCCGCGCTGCAGGCACTGGACGGCGCCGCCGAACCGCAGAACGACGACCGCGAACCGAACCAGCGCCAGCGCGCCTGAACTCCGATGCGCAAGCCGTTGCTCACGCCCGATGCACGCTACCTGATCGTCGAGCGGCGCCTGTGGCGCGCGAGCGATCCCGGCTTGAGCGCCGACCGCCGCCAGCTTCTGACCGATGAGCTGATGGATGCGCGCCGCGCGGTGCGCGCCGCCAGCGACGATCCAGTCGCCTTGCGCCAAGCCCGTACCCGGGTGCACGCGGCGAAAGTGTCCCTCGGCGAACGCGGCCCGGTGTGGTGGCGCGACGGCGCGCCGGATTACAACCGGTACCTGGTCAAGAACACGCCGTATGCGGCCTGGTACGCCGCGTTGCCCGCACCGCCGCCGGACTAAGCGGCGAATTCCTCGAACGGCAGCGGCAGCGGCGAAAGCAGGAACGAGAGACCGTCCTCGAGCTGCTTGACGTGCCACAACACCACGCCCTCGCTGCCCACGTCCGCGTGCCGCGGGAACGCGAACGGCGGCAGCCACAGCAACTGGATCGTGCCGTCGCCGTCCCAGCCCTGTTGCCGAAACCGCTGCCCGGCAATGGCCAGGTAGGGCGCCGCGTCGCCTTCGATGAACTCTCCCGGATCGAGCAGGAAATGCAGATTGTCGATCCACTCGAACACGTACGCCTCGAAGGCGAGCAAGCGCTTGGGCGGGTAAGCGATGACCTGTTTGCCGGGAATCGAAAACGCCATGGCTGCTTCCTGTGACGGAGCTTCGAGCGTATCGAAGTCAGTGTAGGCGCTGCATTAGCCGGGCGAGCGGAGCGGGGAGCCGCCGCTACAGCGCGGGCGGGCGTAACAGGCAAGCCGCGCCCCGCTTTCGACGCAGCGACGTGGGTCAGGATGGCTCGCGCGCCGCGCCGCGCCGCGCCGCGGTCGCATCGCATGCCGCGACGGGTCGGTTTCTGCGGCCCGCGTTCCAGCTTGGTGCTGGATCTGTCGCCGTGACCGCGAGCGCAGGGCATCGAAAAAAGCCCCCGAGCGGACTCGGGGGCTTCTTCGCGTCAACTGGCGGAGAGAGGGGGATTCGAACCCCCGAAGCGCGGTTTAGACGCTTACACACTTTCCAGGCGTGCTCCTTCAACCACTCGGACACCTCTCCGTGATCTGGCGGTCCGCCTGGGCGGGCCGTTCAGAGCCGGGAATTCTAGCCTTGCAGGGCCCTGGGGGACAAGCTGGGCGGCGGCGGGGCGGTCTCTGTCCGGGGCGGGCGGCCCGGGACCGGTGTGTGGCGGTCGGGTCGCGCCCTCGCTCCGAGGGGCGGGCGTGAGGGGCCGGCGTGGCACAATGGATAGGTCTCCCCCGCGTCGCGCCGGCCTCCGCTAGCGCGCGCCGTCGCGCCGCGGCGTTACTCTGGCGCTTCGTCCGCAGGCCTCATCGCAAAGGATCCGATGTCGTATCTCGTCCTCGCCCGCAAGTGGCGCCCCAAGCGTTTCGCCGAACTGGTCGGGCAGGAGCACGTGGTGCGTGCGCTGACCAACGCGCTCGGCACCGGGCGCGTGCACCATGCCTTCCTGTTCACCGGCACCCGCGGCGTCGGCAAGACCACCATCGCGCGGATCTTCGCCAAGTCGCTGAACTGCGAGCGCGGCACCTCGGCCGATCCCTGCGGCGAGTGCGCGGCCTGCCTGGACATCGACGCCGGGCGCTACATCGACCTGCTCGAGATCGACGCCGCCAGCAACACCGGCGTGGACGACGTGCGCGAGGTGATCGACAACGCCCAGTACATGCCCAGCCGAGGCCGGGTCAAGGTCTACCTGATCGACGAAGTCCACATGCTGTCGAAGTCGGCGTTCAACGCGCTGCTGAAGACGCTGGAGGAGCCGCCGGGCCACGTCAAATTCCTGCTCGCCACCACCGACCCGCAGAAGCTGCCGGTGACGGTGCTGTCGCGCTGCCTGCAGTTCAACCTCAAGCGCCTGGACGAGCAGCAGATCGGCGGGCAGATGACCCGGATCCTCGCCGCCGAGCAGATCGGCGCCGACGACTCGGCGATCCGCCAGTTGGCCAAGGCGGCCGACGGCAGCCTGCGCGACGGTCTGTCCTTGCTCGACCAGGCGATCGCCTACGGCGGCGCCGGCGGCGACACCCGCCTGGAGGGCAGCGCGGTCGCGGCGATGCTGGGCTCGGTCGACCGGGCCCGAGTCGGCGCGGTGCTGGCCGCGCTCGGCGACGGCGACGGCGCCCGGCTGATGGCCGAGGTCGCGACCCTGGCCGAGTTCTCGCCCGACTGGGGCAGCGTGCTGGAGTCGCTGAGCGACGCCCTGCACCGGATCCAGGTCCGCCAACTGGTGCCGGAAGCGGCGGTCGAGGCCGACGGCGTCGACGTCGACGCGCTGGCCGCGCAATTGCGGCCGGAGGTGGTGCAGCTGTGGTATCAGATGAGCGTCAACGGCCGCCGCGACCTGCCGCTGGCGCCGAGCCCGCGCGCCGGATTCGAAATGAGCGTGCTGCGCATGCTCGCCTTCCGCCCGTCCGGCGCGGCCGAACCCGGCCCGGCGCCGGGCTCGGGCGGGCGCAACGAGCCCGCGCGCGGCCGCGACGCCGCCGCCCAGGCGGCTGCGGCGATGCGCGAAATGGGCGCCGGTCCGGTACGCGAGTCCGCGCCGTCCGCAGCGCCCGCTGCGGCGGCGAAGGCCTCGGTCGCGCCGGCCGTGCTCGATCCCGCGCCGGTCGAACCCGCGGCGCAAGCGCAACCGGCGCGCGACGCGTCCGGCTCCGGACCGTCGCCGCGTTCGGCCGCGCCGTTGGAAGCGTCGCCGTTCGGGGCGGCGCCGTCCCAGCCGAGGCCGGCCGAGCCCGCGCCGGCCCGCAACGAGCCGGCCCGAATCAAGCCGGCACCGATTGAGCCTGCGCCCGCGCCGGCCGCCGCTGTGCCGGCGAGCGAAGCGCCGCTGTGGCCGGACGAAGAGCCGGCGCGCCGGGCCGAACCGGCGCACCCGCCGCGGCCGGTCCACGCGGTTCGCGAGGAAGCGCCGCTGTGGCCGGAGGACGATGCGCTGCCGCGGCCGGCGTCGGGCAGGTCGGAGTCTGGCCGGTCGGAATTCGATCGTACGGAGCTTGCTCGCGGCCAGTTGGGCGGTGAGGGACGGGCTCATGAGGAGTCTGCACATGAGGAGCAGGCTCATCAGGAGCAGACCCATCAGAAGCAGGCCCATCAGGAGCCGGCCTATCACGATCGGGCCCATCAGGAGTCGGCGCGCCCGGCGCCGGCCATCGAGCTTGTCCCGGTCGAACCCGACCCGATCGGATCCGTCCCGGCCGAGTCCATCCATACCCAGTCGCAGCCGGCACGGGTCGAACCGATCGCCGCCGAGCCCGAACCGCGCGCGCCCGCAGTCGCGGTCGCGCTTCCGCCCGGCGTGGTGCCGGACGAAGTGCCGCGCGAAGACATGTTCGCCAGCCAGGCGCCGCGTGCGTCCGAGTCGATCAGGATGCCGGCGCGCGCCGGCGCGGGCGGCGGCATCGCCGACGCCGACGCCTGGCACGCCCTGGTCGAGGCCAGCGGCCTGCGCGGCCCGGCGCGGATCCTGGCCGAGCATTCCGGATTTCTCGGCTATGCCGACGGCGTGCTGAGCCTGTCGCTGGGCCCCAACGACGACCACTTGCGCGCGCCGGCGTTGATCAAGATGGTCGCCGACGCGCTGGCCCAGCGGCTCGGCGCGGCTCCGCAGATCCGCTTCGAGACCGAGGCCGGCGGCGAGTCGATGCATGCGCGCAACCTGCGCGCGCGCGACGAGCGCCAGGCTGCGGCCGAGGACATGTTCATGAACGATCCCGACGTGCGCCGGCTGATCGACGTTCACGGCGCCAAGCTCGTGCCGGACTCGATCCGCCCCTACGACGAGCCCTGAGCCCTTGCGCGGCGCCCGCCGCGCCCTCATCCCTTCGGGCGGGCGCCGTCCTCGCGCGGCGCCGCTGTCCGGATCCGGTCGCCCCGACCGGCTCCCTCCAGATTCCCAACACGACCACGAGGCAGGACCACCATGCGCGGCAACATCGCCCAACTCATGCAACAGGCGCAGAAAATGCAGGAAAACGTGCAGCGCGCCCAGGAAGAACTGGCCAAGATCGAAGTCACCGGCAGCGCCGGCGGCGGCATGGTCAGCGTGACCCTGACCGGCCGCATGGACTGCCGCAAGGTCCGGATCGACCCGAGCGTGCTGTCCGACCAGGAAATGGTCGAGGACCTGATCGCCGCCGCCTTCAACGACGCGGTCAACAAGATCAACGCCGAGTCGCAGGCCAAGATGTCGGCCGCCACCGCCGGCATGCCGATGCCGCCGGGCATGAAGCTGCCGTTCTGAGCGACGCGCGTCCATGAACTTGCACATCGGCGCCACCGCCGCGATAGTCGCTGCCGGTCTGCTCGGGCTCGACGCCTACGCCACCTGGGCGATCTGGCGCGAGCCGGACCTGACCGGTGCGCAGAAGGGGCTGCAGTCGGCGCTGGTCTGGCTGCTGCCTTTGCTCGGCGCGATCGTTTGCCTCAACGTGGTGCGGGCGATGAACCGCGAGCCGACTGCGCGCAGCGGCTTCACCATCAGCGAATGAGCGGACGTCGGCGCGCATGAGCAGCAGCCTGCTCGAACAACTGATCGACGCGTTCCGGGTCCTGCCCGGGGTCGGGCAGAAGTCGGCCCAGCGCATGGCCTACCACGTGCTCGAACGCGAGCGCGCCGGCGGCCAGCGCCTGTCCCAGGCCCTGGCCGAGGCGATCGAGAAGATCGGCCATTGCGCGCGCTGCCGCGACTTCAGCCAGAGCGAGGTGTGCCCGACCTGCGCCAGCGCCGCGCGCGACGCGCACTTGTTGTGCGCGGTGGAATCGCCGGCCGATCGGTTGGCGATCGAACAGGCCACCGGTTATCGCGGCCTGTATTTCATCCTGCAGGGCCGGCTGAGCCCGCTCGACGGCATCGGCCCGCGCGAACTCGGCCTGGACGCACTGGCCGCGCGCCTGGCCGAAGGCGAGGTGCAGGAATTGATCGTGGCCACCAACCCGACCGTCGAAGGCGAAGCCACCGCCCACTACCTGGCCCAGCTCGCGCGCCAGCACGGCGTGCGCCCCAGCCGCCTCGCCCACGGCGTCCCGCTCGGCGGCGAGCTGGAATACGTCGACCGCGGCACGTTGTCGCATGCGTTCGGCAGCCGGAGCGAGATGTAGGCTTTTCGGGACTCGGGACTCGGGACTCGGGATTCGACGTAACTTGGGACCCGTGACCGCCGACCCAAGTCGCCCATGACATAAGCTTCACTTCAAAGCTCAAAGCTTTGCGAGTCCCGAGTCCCGAGTCCCGAGTCCCGAACCTCCACATCCCCATTACCGCCCCCATGACCGACACCACCATCTTCGGCAAGATCATCCGGCGCGAGCTGCCGGCCGACATCGTTTACGAAGACGCGGACCTGATCGCGTTCCGCGACATCGCCCCGCAGGCGCCGGTGCACGTGCTGTTCGTGCCGAAGACGCCGATCGCCACCCTCAACGACCTGCAGGCCGATCAGGCCGCGATCGTCGGCAAGATGGCCCATGCCGCGGCGCAGTACGCGCAGCGCGAAGGCTTCGCCGAAGACGGCTACCGCATCGTCATGAACTGCAACGGCCACGGCGGCCAGACCGTGTTCCAGTTGCACCTGCACCTGCTCGCCGGCGACCAGCTCGGCCGCTTCGGCACCCCGCGCTGAGGCAGCGACCGCGCAGCGCGCGTTCGACCGCGGCCGGCAAGCCGCTACCGCCGTAACCGTCCCTGTCGTCTCCAAGCCTTTCCCCCCTTTGAAAAAGGTGGGCAGGGGGAATTTGCTTTCGCTGTAGCTTCGGCGCCGGCCCAAAGCCTGCCGGCAAAACCAACGAAGGCGCCCGAGGGCGCCTTCGTCGTCATTGCTTCGCGCGATCGCGCGAAGCGCTCACCACCAACCCCACCACGGCCACGGCGCCGGGCGCTCGATCACGTCGACCCGTTCGCGCACCGGCCACAGGTAGACCACGTCGGCGTCGAGCTGCGGGAACCGGTACTCGTAACCGCCGATGCGCCGGGACTCGTAGCCGGCGATGCGGCCGGTGAAGGTGACTTCGCGGTTTTTCTCGAACAGCGCCGGGTCGTAGAAGCCGGAGCGGCAGGCCAGGAAGCGGCCGCCGACGTCGTCGCTGGCCCAGTACGGCCGGCCCGAATCGCCTAGCCGGGTCGAGATCATCTCGAAGCAGGTGCGGTTGGCCTGCGGCTCGACATCGACGATCCGGCCGCCCCAGCGCACCACCGCGCCGGTGCTGTCGCTGGCCGCGGCGTCGGCCGGGGTGATGGGCGAGAACGCCCCCTGTAACGGTTTGGGCTGGGTGGCGCAGGCGCCGAGCAGCGCGACACCGACAGCGATAACGGCAAGACGCAGCTTCATCGTCGTTCTCCAGAAGGGCCGGGCCGGTGCGCGCGTAAGGCCCGGACCAGTTCGTTGCGCAGTGCTCGGGCCTCGCGCCGCCCGGGTCCAGTACCAGCGTAGCGCCAATCGCTGAAATGTTGGCTGAGCCGGAGCAAGCTTTCGCCCAATTCCGGTCGGGTCCGGCCGACCCGCTCGGCCCAGGCCAGGGCCGGCTCGTGCGGCTGGCGCTCCAGGCCCAGGCGCCGGTAGCGCCGGCCCAGGGCGCGCCAGGCCCGCACCACCGGGTCGCGTTCGCGTTCGCCGCGGCTGCTGAGCCATACCATCCACAGCCCGGCCAGGCTGGCGAACAGCACGAACAGCAGCACCAGCTTCTGGTTGTCCAGGCGGTCGACGCCGAACGGCTGCAGCATGCGCTGCTGGCGGCTGGCGTCGAAGCCGAGCACGAAATCGTTCCAGCCGCGACGCAGCCAGTCGCTGAGGTTGAACAAGGGCGTGGCTGCGGCGATGTCGCCGAACAGACCGCCGGCGCCGGGCCGGCGGTCGGCCAGGGTGTCGTAGATGCGCTCCGGCGCGACCGCCGCGGTCGGGTCGACCCGGACCCAGCCGCGACCGCTCAGCCAGACCTCGGCCCAGGCGTGGGCGTCGGAACGGCGCACCAGCCAATAGTTGCCGACCGGGTTGTAGTAGCCGCCGGCGTAGCCGGTGACCACCCGCGCCGGGATCCCGGCGCCGCGCATCAGCACCACGAAGGACGAGCTGAAATGCTCGCAATAGCCGGCCTTGTGATCGAACAGGAATTCGTCGACCGAGTGCCGGCCGAGCAGGGGCGTGGCCAGGGTATAGGCGAACTCGCCGCGGATCATCGCCATCGCCCGGCGCACGATCGCCGCGTCGTCGGCGCCGGCTTCGCTGCGCCAGCGCTGCGCCAGGGCCAGGGTGCGCGGGTTGTAGCCTTTGGGCAGTTCCAGGGCCATGCGCCGGATTGTTTCGCGCAATTGCGGTTCGTAGCTGGCCGGCGGCGCCGAATGCAATTGCCAGCGGGTCAGGCTGCTCAGCGGACGGCGCGTGTAGAGGTTGTGGTCCAAGGTCAGCCGTGCGCCCGCAGGCGCTGCGCGCGGCAGGTCCAGGGCGACGAAGTCGCGAGTGTCGGTCGGTTCGACCTCCAACTCGTAGTCCCAGCCGTTGCCGGCGGCGCGCATCGGCGCCGCCGGCAGGCCCTGGACCCAGCGCGAGCGGGTCCATTCGCGGCCGTCGAAATTCCACAGCACCGGCCCGCGCCAGTACATCTGCGAGGTCGGTGGCGCAGCACCGCGGAAGCGCGCGCGCAGGGTGACGGTTTCGTCGTTGAGCAAGTCGACCATCTCGCCCGGGCTCATCCGGTCCGACAGACCGGGCTTGGCCAGGGCGCGGTCGGGGATGCCCCACAGCGGCGAGCTCAGGCGCGGGAACAGCCAGAACACCGCCAGCGCCAGCGGCAGGCCGATCGCGATCAGGCGGCCGATCGCCAGCAGACGCTGGCTCGGCGGCTGGGGCGGTTCGGCGGTGCGTGCCGGGTCCGGACGCGATTCGTACTCGGCCAGGCGCTGCAGCGTCGCCAGCGCCAGCACTGCTGCGGCCAGGCCCAGGGCGAGCGACCACGGCCCCTGGTCGAGCAGGAAGGTTGCGAACGGGCCGAACAGGGCGAAGCCGATCAGGCTGCGTGCGTCGCGCAGGGTGTAGGTCTCCGACGGCTTGAGCGCGAACATCGCCGCGAGCAGGGCGCAGCCGGTGTCGCGGCCGAGCGAGAAGCCGGCCAGCACCAGGACCGCGCCGATCAGGCCCAGCACCATCAGCAGGCGCAGCGTGCTCGGCAGCGGACGGCGCCAGGACAGCAGGCCGATGCCGACGCCGACCGCGGCGATCAGGCCGGCGATGCTGGGCGGCAATTGCAGCAGCAAGGGCAGCAGGCAACTGGCGCCGGCCAGCAGGGTCGCGCGCCGCGCCGACGGCGGCAGGCCTTCGGCGGGCGCGGCGTCGGCGGCGCGTCGGGCGGACGCGGCGAAGGGCAGGTGCAGCTCAGCCACGCGGCATCAGCGCCAAGGCGCGCAGGCAGGCATGGCGGTGCGCCGAGCCGCTGCCCGGGCCCAGGGTGGGCTGGTTGGGCAGGCTCAGCCGGTAGCGGCAACCGTCGCGTTCGGCCTCGTCGACCCAACGCGCCAGGCGCGAAATGCGCGCTTCCTGGTCGAGCCCGCTCAGGCGTTGCCATTCCAGCTCGACGTCGGCGCCGAGCGGTTGTTCGTACTCGCGCACCAGCAGGATGTCGCGCCGCGCCGAATGCTTCCAGGAGATGGTCCGGCGGGCATCGCCGGGACGGTAGGCGCGCAGATGGTGGACGTCGTCGCCGGTCGGATGCAGCCGGGTCACGGCCTGGTCGCCGCCGCCGGTCGGCAGCGGCGGGCCGTGCGGTTCCGGCGCCGGGTAGACCAGCAGCGGCGCCTGCGGCCAGACCAGGGCCCAGGCCCGCGCCAGGCCCAGCGGCCGGGTGGTCCACACCCGCAGCCGTGGCAGTTCGAGCCAGCCGCGCCGTTCGGTGAGCACGCGCAGCGCCGCTTCGCCGGCGCCCTGGTCCAGGTCGAGCGCGGCGACCCCGGCGCCGAGCGCGCCTTCGTCGTCCACGCGCAATCCGTGCCGGACGCGATCGGGCTTGGCCCGCGCATGCACCCGCACCGTCATCGGCTGGCCGGCCGGCACCGGCTCGGCGTCGATCGCGACGATGCTCAGGCCCGACAACTGCAATTGCGCGGCGATCAGGCTGGCCAGGCCGGCGCCGGCCAGCAGCAGCGCCAGCAACAGCGCCGGATTGTTGTTGTAGTTCAGCGCGCCCAGCAGCATGGTCGCCAGCAAGGCGGCGTAGAACGCGCCGAAACCGGTCGGCAGCACGTAGATGCGGCGGCGGTCGAACCGCGCCGGCAAGGCCTCGCGGCGTCGCGGCCGGGTCAGCGCCAGCAGGCGCCGGCGCCATTGGCTCAGGCGCGGCTGCGGCGGCGGGGCGGCGGTCGTTGCGGCCTGGGCCATGCGGGTCCGGTTCAATCCACCGCCACGGCGAACAGGATCGACTTGGCCACGTCGGGGCCGGCATCGGCCTCGGCCACCAGGCGGTGCGAGGCGACCGCGGCGAACAGCGCCTGCACGTCCTCGGGCACCACGTGCGAACGGCCGAGCAGCAGCGCGTAGGCGCGCGCGGCGCGCAACAGGGCCAGGCCGGCGCGCGGCGACAGGCCGACCCGCACGCCCGGGTGCTTGCGGCTGCGCGCGAGCAGCGCCTGCACGTAGCCGATCAGGCTGTCGCTGGCGTAGACCGCGTCGACCGCGCGCCGGATCGCCAGCACGTCTTCGGCGCTCAGCAGCGGCCGGGTCTGGGCGATCAGGTTGCGCCGGTCGGCGCCGGCCAGCAGGTCGCGTTCGGCGGCTTCGTCCGGATACCCCAGGTGCAGGCGCAGCAGGAAACGGTCGAGTTGCGAGTCCGGCAGCGGATAGGTGCCGGACAGGTCGACCGGGTTCTGGGTGGCGATGACGAAGAACGGATCGGGCAGGGCGTGGGTGCGTCCGTCGACGGTGACCTGGTGTTCGGCCATCGCTTCCAGCAGCGCGCTCTGGGTGCGCGGCGGCGCGCGGTTGATCTCGTCGGCGAGCAGCACCTGGGTGAACACCGGCCCGGGATGGAACTGGAACTGGCGCGACTGCGGATCGAACACCGACACGCCGACCACGTCGGCCGGCAGCAGGTCGGAGGTGAACTGCACGCGCTGGAATTCCAGCCCCAGGGTCGCCGCCAGCGCGTGCGCGAGCGTGGTCTTGCCCAGGCCGGGCAGGTCTTCGATCAGCAGGTGGCCGTCGGAAAACAGGGCGACGAAGGCCAGCCGCACCGCCTGCGCTTTGCCCAGCACCAGCGAGTTGACCTGGGCCTGCGCCTGCTCCAGGGCGCTGCGCAGGGCGTCGGGTAGGATGGTTTCGCGCTGCGCCGGATTCGCCGCCGTGGTGTTGCCTGCCGTCATCGTGCTGGGTTCCTGTGTCGGTATCGTCGTCGCTGCGATGCCGCGTCGCGCCGTCGCCCGGGGCATCATCGCGCGCGGTCGCGATCGGTGCAGCCGCCGGGCGGGTGCGTGCGGATGTTCTGGGACGGGCATCAACAAAATCGGAGCTCGATAAAACCAGCGTTCGCCGCCGGCGTTCGCGTGCGGATCTCGCCTGCGGCCCGACCGTGCGGGCTTCGCCGCAGACGTTCGGTCGAGCGGCCCAGTCGTGCGGATTTGCCGAATCTGGCGCGACCGCGACGATCGCCCGAACCACGGCGTGCGACGATTCGGGCGCGCCGATGCGCGGCAGGTCCAACCCCATTCGAAGTGTAGCGAGGTCGAGCGTCGATGCGGCAACCCAAGCAGGACACAGGCGATGGCGCGCGCGCGTTCTGGGCGCTGTGGAGCGTGTTGCTGGCGTTGAAGGCGGCGGTGGCCGCGCGCCTGCCCTTGTTCGTCGACGAAGCCTTCTACTGGCAGGAGGGCCAGCATCCGGCCGCGGCCTATTCGGACCTGCCCGGGCTGACCGCCTGGCTGACCCGGCTCGGGGTCGAACTCGGCGGCGCCCAGGCCTGGGCCTTGCGTCTGCCGTTCCTGGCGGTCGCCGCGCTGGTGCCGCTGTTGCTGGTGCGGATGACCGCGCGCGAGTTCGGCGCCCGCGCCGGCTGGGTCGCCGGCTGTTTCGGCCTGCTGCTGCCGTTGGCGGGCACGCTCGGCCTGCTCGCCTTGCCGGACGCGATGATGGCGCTGGCGACGCTGCTGTGCCTGGACGCCGGTGCGCGGCTGTTGCGCGAGGTCGATGCGCGCGCGGCGGTGGAACTCGCCGCCGGTCTCTCCCTCGGCGCGCTCAGCCACTATCGCTTCGTCGCCGTGATCGCGGTCGGCGGCGCGGTGCTGCTGTTGCTGCCGGAAGGGCGGCGCGCCCTGCGCGACGTGCGCGTGCTGATCGCCGCGGCGATCGGCGCTTCGGCCTGGGCCCCGCTGGTGGCCTGGAACATGGACAACGCCGACGCCGGGCTGCGCTTCCAACTGGTCGACCGGCATCCCTGGGCGTTCCACGCCGACGGCCTGTGGTTCGTCGCCATCCAGGCCTTGCTGGTCACGCCGCCGCTGCTGGCGGCCCTGGTCCTGGCCGCCTGGCGCGGCGCCCGCGCGGCGACGCCGGCGGCACGCTACTTCGCCCTGTCCGGTGCGCTGATCGTGCTGGGCTTCTTCGCGCTGGGTTTTTTCGCCGATACCGAACGGGTCAGCTTCCACTGGCCGTTGCCGGGCTATCTGGCCCTGCTGCCGTTGTTGCCGGGCGTGCTCGCGGCCTGGCCGCGCTGGGCGCGCGGTCTCACCGCGGCGCTCGCCGGCGCGGCGGTGCTGGCGGTGCTGGGCTATTACGTCGCGGTATCGGTGCCGACGCTGCGCGCGCGCAGCGCCGGCGAGAAGTGGTACCCGTCCAACTTCGCCGGCTGGAGCGAACTGGCCGCGCAGGTCGAGCGCCGCTTGCGCGAGTCGCCGCCGAACACGCGGGTGCTGGCCGACAACTTCAAGATCGGCGCCGAACTCGGCTTCGCTCTGGGCGATGCGCGGATCGAAGTGCTGGATCATCCGATCAACCACAAGCACGGCCGCGCGCCGCAGTTGCGCCTGTGGGGACTGGAACGCGACCGCCGCATCGATGTCGCCGGCGAGCCGGCCTTGCTGGTGGTCGGCGCGACCGAGGTCGACTACAAGCACCTGCTGCAGCGCTACCACGACCTGTGCGCGATGCTCGGGCCGTTGCCGGCGCCGCAGGCGCTCAACATCGATCACGGCCGGCAGCGATTCCTGCTGTTCGCGCTCGACGGCCGGCCGCGCCAGGGCGCATGCACGACGCCGGCGATGGCCTGGGTCGACGCGCCGGCGGCCGGGGCGCGGGTCGGGCGCGAGTTCGAGGTCGCCGGCTGGGCGTTCAAGGACGGGGTCGGCCTGGCCCGGGTCGAGATCCTGCTCGACGGGCGGCCGCTGGCGCAGGCGCAGTACGGGCGCGAGTTGCCGGGCGTGCGCGGGTTCTGGCGGATCAGCAACGACCCGCAGCATCCGCGGGTCGGGTTCGACGCGCGGGTGCGGCTGGACACGCAGGCGCCGGGACGGCATTGGCTGGGGCTGCGCCTGCACGGCCGCGACGGCAGCGTCGAGGACTGGGCCGAACAACCGATCGAACTGGCGCCGCCGTGAGCGCGCGCCGCGCCGGATACGCCGCGTCCCGCTCGGTCCGGCGCGGCAGGCTCAGGGCAGGGCGTAGCCGGCCTGGCGCAGCAGCCGCGCGGTGGCGATCAGCGGCAGGCCGATCAGCGCGGTCGGGTCGCTGGACTCGATCGCCTCGAACAGGGCGATGCCCAGGCCTTCGGACTTGAAACTGCCGGCGCAGTCGTAGGGCTGCTCGGCGTCGACGTAGCGGGCGATCTCGGCCGAGTTCAGTTCGCGGAAGCGGACCGTGGTCGTGTCCAGCGCGGTCAGCGGCGCCTGGCCGTGGCGCTGCACGCACAACCCGGTCAGAAACCGCACTTCGCGCCCGGACATGGCCTGCAACTGGGCCAGGGCGCCGTCGCGGCCGCCGGGCTTGCCGATCGGGCGGCCGTCGAACTCGGCGACCTGGTCCGAGCCGATCACCCAGGCCTGTGGTTGCTGGGCCGCGACCGCAGCGGCCTTGGCCACCGCCAGGCGAGCGGCCAGCGCCGCCGGGGCTTCCCCAGGCAGCGCGGTCTCGTCGGTTTGCGGGCGGGCGGTGTCGAAGGCCAGGCCGAGCCGGCCGAGCAACTCGCGGCGGTAGATCGAGGTCGAGGCCAGGATCAGCGGAGAGGGCATCGCGAGTCTCTTGTTATGTTGAGATGACGTCGTCTCAGCCGGTCGGCAGACGCGCGCGCTCGATCTGGTTCAATTGCTGCTCGATCCGGTCGCGCGCGGCGTCGATCGAACTGCGCACCTCGGCCAGCTGGGCGAGACTGGCGCGGCGTCCGTACTCGCGCAGCCACAGGCGCTGGCGCAGCATCTCGCGCATCGCCTCGCCGACCGGGTCGCGGCCCTCGTTGCCGGCGACCGCCTCGATCTCGGCCCGGGCCGCGCGCAACCGGGCCTCCAGAGCGTCGGCGGCGTCGAGCAGTTCGCGCACCGCGCGCTGGCGCCGGACCGGTCCCAACAGCACGACGGCGACCGCGGCCAGCGCCGCCAGCACCACCAGGGTCAGCAGCAGGAAGAGGATCAAGGCGGCGGCTTCGCTCGGCGGGAGGCCGGAAAGTCTGCACGCGCGGCGGGGGCGGCGGCAAATCCCCTGCGCCGGCCGGGGCTTACGGTTTGACAGCGGGGGGCGGGGTCTCTACCATTCCGCGGCTTATGTCAGCCGATGTGCCATCTGGGCGGGTGCCCGACGTCCTCGATGCCTGGCGCCTGGTGGCGGCACGGCGCGGCGTGGAAGGCCGTGTGCCGTTGTCGGACTTCGTCCGGCTGCGCGACAGCCTGGTCGACGCCGAAGGCGAAGTCAGCTTCTCGCTGGATTTCGACAGCGACGCGCTGCAGGTGCCCTACGTCGAACTGAAGATCGACGCGCAGTTGCCGCTGTTGTGCCAGCGCTCGCTGGAGCGGTTCCTGTTGCCGGTGCAGATCGTGCAGCGGCTGGGACTGATCCGCGACGAGGCCGACGAAGCCGCGTTGCCGCCGGGCTACGAGCCGCTGCTGATGCCCGACGACGGCATGCTGCGGCCCGTGGAACTGGTCGAGGACGAACTGATCCTCGCCGTTCCGGTGGTGCCGATGGCGCCCGGCAGCGAGGCGGTCGAGCGCGAATGGGAGGCCCCCCAGGCCGAACAGGACGCGGCCAATCCGTTCTCGGTGCTGTCCTCGCTGAAGAAGAACTGACGCAAGACCGGTTTCACCCTTTTCGTTCCACTCCGACCTGCAGGCGAAGCAGCAAGCCGTTCCTGCGAATCGGGCTACGCTATCCACCTCAGGTTTCCACCGCTTTTCCGGAGCAAGACCATGGCTGTTCAGAAGTCCCGCGTTACCCCGTCCCGTCGCGGCCAGCGCCGCGCCCACGACGCGCTGACCAGCAAGCAGCTGGCCACCGACCCGACCACCGGCGAGACCCACATCCGCCACCACGTGACCGCCGACGGCTACTACCGCGGCAAGAAGGTCATCGAGACCAAGACCCGCATCGTCGACGAAGAATAATCTTCGTTCGCGCCGCGACGTGCGCCCGGTGTCCGGCGCGCGTCGCCGCCGATCTGGGCCGGCGGCCGGGAGCGCATCCCCAAGCCGGCGCCGATCCGCTCCGCCGCCCGCGGCGGCGCGTCCGAATTCAGACCTGCGGCCGTCGCGGCACCGTTCCACCGCCAGCTCACGCTGGCGGCCTGCGTTTGTGGCACTGATGACTTCGGCGGCCTGCGTCCGGCGACGACGCTGCATCGCGGCGTGCGCAGCCTGAGCGGGCCCCTACACGGCAACGCCGCGGAGTGGTGATGACAGATCGGATTTACGCCCGCATCGCGGGTACCGGCAGTTACCTGCCGGAAAAGGTGTTGACCAACGCCGACCTGGCCAAGCTGGTCGATACCAGCGACGAATGGATCGCGATCCGCACCGGCATTCGCGAGCGCCATATTGCGGCCGAGGGCGAGACCACCGTCGACCTGGCTTACCACGCCTCGGTGCGTGCGCTGGAAGCCGCCGGCGTGGCGGCCAGCGAGATCGACCTGATCGTGCTCGGCACGACCACCCCCGACCTGATTTTCCCGTCCAGCGCCTGCCTGCTGCAGCACCGCCTGGGCGCCGACGGCTGCCCGGCGTTCGACGTCAACGCGGCCTGCTCGGGCTTCGTCTACGCGCTGACCGTGGCCGACAAGTTCATCCGTTCCGGCGCGGCCAAGACCGTGCTGGTGGTGGGCTCGGAAACCCTGACCCGGATGCTGGACTGGAACGACCGCGGCACCTGCGTGCTGTTCGGCGACGGCGCCGGCGCGGTGGTGCTCAAGGCCGACAGCGAGACCGGCATCCTCAGCACCCACCTGCACGCCGACGGCGGCAAGAAGGAACTGCTGTGGAATCCGGTCGGTGTCTCGGCCGGCTTCAAGCCCGAAGAGCACAACGCCGGCGTGCGCGTGCTGATGACCGGCAACGAAGTGTTCAAGCACGCGGTCAAGGCGCTGGACTCGGTGGTCGAAGAGACCCTGGAAGCCAACGGCCTGGACCGTCACGAGATCGACTGGCTGATTCCGCACCAGGCCAACCTGCGCATCATCGAAGCCACGGCCAAGCGCCTGGACATGCCGATGGAGCGGGTGATCGTGACCGTCGACCGCCACGGCAACACCTCTTCCGGGTCGGTGCCGCTGGCGCTGGACGAGGCGGTGCGCTCGGGCAAGGTCCAGCGCGGCCAGTTGCTGCTGCTGGAAGCCTTCGGCGGCGGTTTCACCTGGGGCTCGGCGCTGCTGCGCTACTGATCTTCGCATCCCGCTGTTGCTTCGCCGAGGCCGGCCGCGATTCGTCGCGAGCCGGCCTTTCGCGTCTCTAGATCTTGCGCATTTGTGTAGCAGCGGCGTCCCGCCAGGGATTTCCTTCGGTCATAAGCCGCGAGCGCCATCCCGCCCGTTCGCAGCGTCTTTAGTCCCATGCCCCTGTAGGAGCGGCGTAAGCCGCGACCAAGGGATGCGCAGAGGAATCAACGCCTTCGCCATCGATCGAAGCCCAAAACCATCGCGAAGGGTAGGAGCGGCGCCCCACAGGGATTTCCTCCGGTCACAAGCCGCGACCGCCATCTCGCCCGTTCGCCGCGTCTTTGTCCTAGGCCCCCTGTAGGAGCGGCGTCCCACGGGGATTTCCTTCGGTCATAAGTCGCGACCGCGCTGCTGCGGTCTCGCGGCGCCTGTATTCGAAGGTTTCAAAAGCAAAGCTTCTGTCCGCAAGCGGCCGGGTCACCTTCTTTGTCCAAGGCGACAAAGTCCCGCGGGATTTCCTTCGGTCAAAAGTAACCAAAGAAAACGCCATGGCTGTTTCGAATCAAGAGCCACTATGGGGCGGAGCTTGGGCCGGGCTGCTCCACACAGGCCATCCCTGGCCTGGCTGCGCACGGGCCGCATCCTGCGGCCCGCCCTCCGGGGCTTCAGGGGCTTCTCGCGAGTTCGCTGCTGCGCCAAGCTCTTCACGGCAACGGCAACGGCAACGGCAACGGCAACGGCAACGGCAACGGCAACGGCAAACGGCAAACGGTTAACGGCAACTGCTGTGCGTGGCTCCTGCAAAGGCCCGGATGGGGTGCGATATGTGCCATCGCGTTGATCGGCCCGAACCGGCAAACCCGAGGTGGTTCGCCCGGATCGCCCTGCGCCATCGATGACAGCGCGGTTTTCCGCGCCGCCGCGAGGTTCTGCGACGGATCGCGGCAGTCTGCGACGCGGCGTGACGCCGTACCGCCCGGTACAGACGTTCGCAAGCGTTCGCCCGTATGATTCGCCATCCTTTCGATGTGGCGGCACGCGTGACCGATCAGCGCCTTTCTTTCGTTTTCCCGGGCCAGGGCTCGCAGTCGCTGGGCATGCTGGCCGAACTGTCCGAACTGCATCCGCAGATCCGCGAAACCTTCGCCGAAGCCAGCGACGGCGCCGGCGTCGATCTGTGGGCGTTGAGCCAGGGCGGCCCGGAAGAACAGCTCAACCGCACCGAGTTCACCCAGCCGGCGCTGCTCGCCGCGGGCGTGGCGGTGTGGCGCCTGTGGCAGGCGCAGGGCGGTGCGCAGCCGGCTGCGCTGGCCGGGCACAGCCTGGGCGAGTACAGCGCGCTGGTCGCGGCCGGCGCCTTGTCGCTGCGCGACGGCGCGCACCTGGTGCGCCTGCGCGGGCAGCTGATGCAGGACGCGGCCCCGGCCGGCGTCGGCGCGATGGCCGCCGTGCTCGGCGCCGAGGACGCGCTGGTCGAGGAAGTGTGCGCGGCGGTGTCCGGCGCCGAAGTGGTGGTGCCGGCCAATTACAACTCGCCGGGCCAGATCGTCATCGGCGGTCACGCCGGCGCGGTCGACAAGGCTTTGACCCGGCTCGCCGAAGCCGGCGTGCGCAAGGCGGTCAAGCTGGCGGTGAGCGTGCCTTCGCACACTCCGCTGATGCGCGAAGCCGCCAACCGCCTGGCCGAAGCCATGACCGGCCTGGACTGGCGCGAACCGTCGATTCCGGTGGTGCAGAACGTCGACGCGCAGGCCGAGGACGGCCTGGATGCGATCCGCGACGCCCTGGTGCGTCAGCTCTATCTGCCGGTGCGCTGGACCGGCTGCGTGCAGGCCCTGTCCGCACGCGGCGCGCAGCGCATCGCCGAATGCGGTCCCGGCAAGGTGCTTGCCGGCCTGATCAAGCGCATCGACAAGGCCATCGACGGCCGCGCGATCGGCACGCCGGCGGAGTTCGAATCCGCGCTGGCGGACTGGCGCTGAATCGGGCCGTCGCACGCCGCCGACCCTTGCGCTACTCAACCCCGGCCCCCAGCCTGTAGCCTTGACCGCGCCGATTCGTGGCGCGCGCCGGCCGGCCTGGGGGCGGGGCGCCGCGCCCGCCTGCGGTCGACCGCGACCGGGCGCCGCGCCGCCACCCACGAGCCCGCAGCCTTTACGGAGTGAAACACGCATGAGCACGACCCCGCTTTCGGGCGAAATCGCGCTGGTCACCGGCGCCAGCCGCGGCATCGGCGCGGCCATCGCCGACGAGCTCGCCGCCCAGGGCGCGACCGTCGTCGGCACCGCGACCAGCGAAGCCGGCGCGCAGGCCATCGCCGCCCGCCTGGCCGCCCACGGCGGCCACGGCCGGGTCCTCGACGTCGCCGACCCGGCCTCGGTCGAGGGCCTGATCGACGAGGTCGCCAAGACCGTCGGCCCGATCTCGATCCTGGTCAACAACGCCGGCATCACCCGCGAC
This sequence comes from Lysobacter sp. Soil_C_15, assembly GCF_057657315.1. Taxonomy (NCBI): domain Bacteria; kingdom Pseudomonadati; phylum Pseudomonadota; class Gammaproteobacteria; order Lysobacterales; family Lysobacteraceae; genus Lysobacter; species Lysobacter sp. Soil_C_15. Next base: position 6,283 of record NZ_JBDGIR010000004.1, on the reverse strand, counting down.
AATCTGCTGATGCGGATGAAGGACGAGGACTGGCAGGCGATCCTCGACACCAATCTCAGCAGCGTCTACCGCACCAGCAAGGCGGTGATGCGCGCGATGATGAAGGCGCGCAAGGGCCGGATCATCAACATCGCCTCGGTGGTCGGGGTGACCGGCAACCCGGGCCAGGCCAACTACGCCGCGGCCAAGGCCGGGGTGATCGCCTTCAGCAAGTCGATGGCGCGCGAGATCGGCAGCCGCGGGATCACCGTGAACGTGGTCGCCCCCGGATTCATCGACACCGACATGACCCGCGACCTGCCCGAAGACGCGAAAAAGGCCATGTTCGACCAGATCGCGCTGGGCCGCTTCGGCGACCCGGCCGACATCGCCCGCGCGGTGGCGTTCCTGGCCGGCCCCGGCGCCGGCTACATCACCGGCGAAACGCTGCACGTCAACGGCGGCATGTACATGCCCTGAGCCTTTGGCGTAGGCTGTAAGCGATTGAACCCAAAGGGGTTTCGTCGAAAGGCGCCCGGCCCTCGCGAAACCCTCCGATTCCATTAGACTATTCCGTCGAAAAACCCCTCACGGGAGGAGCAGCATCCATGAGCAGCATCGAAGAACGCGTCAAGAAGATCGTGGTCGAACAGCTTGGCGTCAAGGAAGAAGAAGTCACCAACAACGCTTCGTTCGTCGACGACCTCGGCGCGGATTCGCTCGACACGGTCGAGCTGGTGATGGCGCTCGAAGAAGAGTTCGAGTGCGAGATTCCGGACGAAGAGGCCGAGAAGATCACCTCGGTGCAGCAGGCGATCGACTACGTCAAGGCGCACGTCAAGTCGTAATGCGCCCGCTCGTCCGCGATGCGCCTTGGCGGCTCGCGGACGGCATGCCATGCCATACAGCGACAACTCGGGGCCGCATTGCGGCCCCGTGCTTTTCAGGCCGGTCGATACGCCGGCGTAGCGTCCGCAGACGGATCCAGCAGAGGTAGCGTTGCATGTCCAACCGTTCCTTCAACCGCCGCGTGGTCGTCACCGGCCTCGGCCTCGTCTCCCCGCTCGGCAACGACGTCGTCAGCAGCTGGGACGGCATCGTCAACGGCCGTTCCGGTATCGGTCCGATCACTCATTTCGATCCGGCCCTGTTCACCACCCGCATCGCCGGCGAAGTGCGCGACTTCGACATCACCCGCTGGGTGAACCCGAAAGACGCCAAGAAGATGGAGGAGTTCATCCATTACGGCGTCGCCGCCTCGCTGATGGCGCTGGAAGACGCCGGCATCGTCGTCGACGATTCCAACGCCGAGCGCATCGGCGCGCTGATCGGCTCCGGCATCGGCGGCCTGCTCGGCATCGAAGAGCAGACCATCAAGTACCACGAGGGCGGCCCGCGCAAGATCTCGCCGTTCTACGTGCCCAGCACGATCATCAACATGCTGCCCGGCCAGGTCTCGCTGCTGACCGGCATCAAGGGCCCCAATTTCTCCGCGGTGTCGGCCTGCGCGACCTCGAACCATTCGATCGGCATGGCGATGCGGATGATCCAGTACGGCGACGCCGACGTGATGGTCGCCGGCGGCGCCGAGCGCGGCTCCTCGCCGACCTCGGTCGGCGGCTTCTGCTCGATGAAGGCGATGTCGACCCGCAACGACGACCCGACCCGCGCCTCGCGGCCGTGGGACAAGGAGCGCGACGGCTTCGTCCTCGGCGACGGCGCCGGCATCCTGGTGCTGGAAGAGTACGAACGCGCCAAGGCGCGCGGCGCGCGCATTTACTGCGAGCTGGCCGGTTTCGGCGCCAGCTCGGACGCGTTCCACATGACCGCGCCGAGCGAGAACGGTGAGGGTCCGGCGCGCTGCATGGCGGCGGCGTTCGCCGACGCCGGCATCAATCCGGACCAGGTCGGCTATCTCAACGCGCACGGCACGTCGACCCCGCTCGGCGACCTCGCCGAGACCCTGGCGATCAAGCGCGCGCTGGGCGATCACGCCTACAAGACCATGGTCAGCTCGACCAAGTCGATGACCGGGCACCTGCTCGGCGCGGCCGGCGGCGCCGAGGCGATCTTCTCGGTGCTGGCGCTGTACCACGGCATCATTCCGCCGACCATCAACCTGGACGAGCCGGGCGAGGGCTGCGACCTGGACTACGTGCCCAACACCGCGCGCGAAGCCAAGGTCGACATCGCCGTATCCAACGGCTTCGGTTTCGGCGGCACCAACGGCACCCTGGTGTTCAAGCGCGTCTAAGGTCCGCGCTGCGTGCGGGGCGGTGCGCGGCCGGCCCCGGCTGCGCCGTGTCGGGCGCTGCTGCGGCGTCCGGCGTCCGTACCGCAGGCCGGGCCTGCGCACGGTGCGGCGATCCGGCGCACGCCGTTCCGCAGCGATTTTCATCCCTTGCGCCGCGCGCGGTATCCTGACCCAAGCGCGGCTCGACGAGCGGTTCGCGCGCCGCCTCCGGCCCGGCCGGAACGCGGCGCCGGCTCGGCGCAGCCCATCTCGCCGCCTACGGTCGACGACTGAGCCTCCGCGCCGCGGACGCGGTCCGCGCCGGTGCGCGGCGGCCCGGATCGTAGGCTTGGAGGTGTCGTGGGTAAGACTGGCAAACGCGGCTGCGGCTGTCTGATCGTGATCGTGCTGCTGCTGGCCGCGCTGGCCGCCGGCGGGGCTTGGCTGTGGCAGCGCTACCAGGGTTTCGCCGACGCGCCGATGAGCGGCCTGGAAAAGGGCGAAAGCCTGCGCGTGGAGCGCGGCGATTCGCTGCCGGCGGTGGTGCGCAAGCTGCGCGCGGCCGGGGTCGCGGAGGGCCAGGCGCTGGAATGGCGCGCGCTGGCCAAGCAGTTGGGCGCGGCCGGCCGGCTGCAGGTCGGCGAGTATGCGCTCGAGCCCGGCACCACCCCGCGCCAGCTGTTGACCGCGATGCGCGACGGCAAGGTGGTCAGTCACCGCTTCACCATCGTCGAGGGCTGGAACATGCGCGAACTGCGCGCTGCGCTGGCCCGCGCCGCGCCGCTGAAACAGGACGCCGCGCAGCTCGACGACGCCGCGCTGATGAAAGCGATCGGCCGCCCCGGACAGCATCCGGAAGGCCGCTTCCTGCCCGAGACCTATCTTTACACCGGCGGCGACAGCGACCTGGACGTGCTCAAGCGCGCCCATCAGGCGATGGACCGCGCGGTGCAGGCGGCCTGGGAAGGCCGCGATCGCGACAGCGTGCTCAAGAGTCCGGCCGAGTTGCTGATCATGGCCTCGATCGTGGAGAAGGAAACCGGCCTGGCCGCCGAACGCCCGCAGATCGCCGGCCTGTTCGAGCGCCGGCTCAAGCTCGGCATGAAGCTGGAGACCGACCCGACCGTGATCTACGGCCTCGGCGCGAACTACGACGGCAACATCCGCAAGCGCGACCTGCAGACCGACACGCCGTACAACACCTACACCCGCCCCGGCCTGCCGCCGACGCCGATCGCGATGCCGGGGCTGGCGGCGCTGAAGGCCGCGGCCAATCCGGCGCCGGGCGACGCGCTGTTCTTCGTCGCCGCCGGCGACGGCACCGGCCGCAGCCTGTTCGCGGCGACCTATGCCCAGCATCAGGCCAACGTGCGCCTGTACCTGCAGCGCTACCGCCAGCAGCGCACCCACAGCCAGCCGGAAGAGGGTAAGGCGGTGCTGGAGGAGGCCGAGCAGGGCGACGCGGCTTCCGCGTCCGCCGCGCCGGCGCCGAACGGAGCGCGCCGATGAGCGCGCCGCTGCGCACCGGCGCGCGTTTCGTCACCCTGGAAGGCGGCGAGGGTGCCGGCAAGTCGACCGTGCTGGCCGCGCTGCGCAGCGCGTTCGAAGAGGCCGGGATCGACGCGGTGTATACCCGCGAGCCCGGCGGCACGCCGCTGGCTGAGCAGATCCGCGGCCTGATGCTCGACACCCATCACGAGCCCGCCGCGCGCGAGACCGAGTTGCTGCTGGCCTTCGCCGCGCGCGCCCAGCACGTGCGCGCGACCATCGAACCGGCGCTGGCGCGCGGCCGCTGGGTGATCAGCGACCGCTTCACCGACGCCAGCTACGCCTACCAGGGCGCCGGGCGCGGCCTGGACCCGCAGTTCATCGCCGAGCTGGAGCGGCGCGTGGTCGGCCTGCGGCCGGCGCTGACCTTGTTGCTCGACGTGCCGGTCGACGTCGGCCTGGCGCGCGCGCGCGGCCGCGGCGCCGCCGACCGGATCGAAAGCGAGCGCAACGATTTCTTCGAGCGCGTGCGGCATGCCTATCGCGAACGCGCCGCGGCCGAGCCGCAGCGCTTTGCCGTGATCGATGCCGGTCAGCCGGCCGAGGCGGTCGCGCAGCAGGCGGTGGCGCAACTGCGCGCGCTGATCGCACGCACCCCGGCCGACGGAGCGCCGGCATGAGCGCGCCGGCCTTCGCCAGCTGGCAGCGGCGCATCTACGATCAGGCCAAGGCCTCGATCGCCGCCGGACGGCTCGGCCACGGCCTGCTGTTCTGCGGTCCGGCCCAGCTCGGCAAGCGCGCGGTCGCGCAGCGCCTGGCGCGCGGCCTGCTGTGCCGCGAACCCGACGCCGGCGGCGAGCCCTGCGATCGCTGCCGCAGCTGCCTGCTTCTGGACGCCGGCACCCATCCGGATTACCAGTTCGTCAGTTTCGTGCCGAACAAGGAAGGCACTCGGCTGCGCACCGAGATCGTGATCGAGCAGATCCGCTCGCTGTCCGAGCGGCTGGCGCTGACCCCGCAGTACGGCGGCGCGCAGATCGCGATCATCGACCCGGCCGATGCGATCAACACCGCCGCTTGCAACGCCTTGCTCAAGACCTTGGAAGAGCCGGTGCCGGGGCGGTATCTGTGGCTGGTCAGCTCGCATCCGGCGCGGCTGCCGGCGACCATCCGCAGCCGCTGCCAGCGGCTGGAGTTCCGCCTGCCGCCGCACGACGAGGCCTTGGCCTGGCTGCGCGCGCAAGGCCATGCCGAAGCGGCCGCGGGCGAAGCCTTCGACGCCGCGCGCGGGCATCCCGGGCTGGCCCAGGAGTGGCTGACCGGCGACGGGCTGAAGCTGCGGCGCGAAGTCGCCGCCGATCTGGCCAAGCTCGGCCGCGGCGAAATCTCGGCGCCGGAAGTGGCCCAGCGCTGGGTCGGCGACGAGCATGCCGCGCTGCGTCTGCGACACGCGTCGGACATCGCGTTGGCCGAAGCCGCCGGCGGCTTGACCGACCCGGGCCGCGCGCGCAGTCTTGCGGCTTGGTTCGATCGCGCCAACCGTACCCGCGATCTGCTGCGGACCACGGTACGCGCCGATCTGGCGGTTATCGAATTGTTGATGGCCTGGCGCGCCGACGAGGCGCGCCGCGGCGCAGGAGGAAGCAAGGCATGAACGCACCGGCAGGGGCAGCGCGGCAGGGCATCTTGTCGCTGACGATCAAGGACAAGGCGGCGCTGTACAGCGCCTACATGCCGTTCCTCAAGTTCGGCGGCATCTTCGTCGCCACGCCCAAGCGCTATTTCATCGGCGACGAAGTGTTCCTGCTGCTGACCCTGCCCGAGTCCGGCGAGCGCATGCCGGTGGCCGGCAAGGTGGTCTGGGTCACCCCGACCGGGGCGCAGGGCCATCGCACCGCGGGCATCGGGGTGCAGTTCGCCGAGACCGCCGAAGGCGACGCGGTCAAGGGCAAGATCGAGGCCCTGCTGGCCGGCACCCTCCAGGCCGAGCGGCCGACCCACACCATGTAAGCGCCGCCGCGGCGCAGCCGCGGTTGCCGCGTACCAGGGGGAAGTGCGGCGCCCCTCGGGGATTTCCTTCGGTCCCCAGCCGCGACCACGGGACGCGCAGAGAACCCAGCGCCGTGGTCGTTGATCGAAGTCCGCATCTGTCGCGTGGTGGTAGGAGCGGCGCCAGCCGCGACCGCCATCCCTCACTTCGCCGCGCCTTTGTCCTGCGCCCCCTGTAGGAGCGGCGCAAGCCGCGACCACGTGACGCGCAGAAAACTCAACGCCGTTGTCGTGGATCGAAGCCCGAATCTGTCGCGTGGGGGCGGCGCAAGCCGCGACCGCCATCTCTCAATTCGCCGCGTCCTTGTCCTGCGCCCCTGTAGGAGCGGCGTAAGCCACGACCGCGCTCTGCGGTCTCGCGGCGTCTGCCGTTCGAAGGCTTCAAAGCTAATGCAAAGCTTCCGTCCGCAAGCGGCCGGGTCACTTTCTTTGTCCAAGGCGACAAAGAAAGTAACGGCACTGTCTAACCTCAAGTGCATCACCCGGTTGAGGCTAGGCGATGGGAACCCACTACAGCCATTTCAGTGCGGAAGA